>NZ_JBTMWV010000004.1:0-303586 GCF_054489345.1 Devosia sp. A369
CCACGGTATAGATCCCCAACCCTCCTGCAAGCGTCGCAGAAGGAAGATAGGTGGCCGACTTTTACGCCGCCCGAAGCGGGACTATCCCGCCGCTACCGTGGACTAATTTTGCACCGCCGCTCTCAAAAGGAAATGAAATGATCGACAGACGCTATAAAACCCCAATCATGCACCGCGCCGTGATTAATTCGGGCGTTATTTATCTGGGGGGCGTTGTTGCCGACGATTTCACGGTCGGAATGTCTGTGCAGATGGCACAGGTTTGCCAGAAGATCGAAACGATGCTGAACGAGCTGGAGTCAGGCAAAGACAAGCTGCTTCATGCAACGCTATATATTACTGACATGTCGCTCAAGACCGAACTGAACGACGCCTGGACGGCATGGATCAGCCCAGAAAACCTGCCAGCGCGGGCGACGGTCGGCGTTGCCGATCTCGGCAAGGGCGTTCTCGTGGAAGCGGTTGTGACGGCCCGCCAATAAACATGAAATGAGGCAAACGGTGTCTAGCGCGGCGAATGGTTCAGAGCCAAAGGCAAGAATGGGCGGTGTTACGGCGCGGGACGTCGCCCGCCATGCGGGTGTGTCCCAGTCCACGGTGTCACGCGCCTTCGCGAATGGTGATCTGGTGTCGAAAGAGACGCGAGACCGGATATTTTCGGCCGCCGAACTGCTCGGCTATCAGGTCAACATCATGGCGCGGGGCCTGAGTACGCAGAAATCCGGCCTCGTCGCCATCGTCACCGGCTCAACCCGGAACCCGTTCTACTGGGATGTGCTGCGGCTGCTTGACGAGCGTCTGCAGGCCCTGGGCATGCATGTCATGCTGATGACGGTGAAAGAGGGCGAGAACACCGATTCAGCGGTGCGCAAGGTGCATCAGTATCGCGTGGATGGCTTGCTGGTGCTGTCGGCGGAATTGTCATCGAAGGCGATCGATGAATGCCGGGAGTTCGGTCTGCCGGTCGTGCTGTTCAACCGCTATGTCGAAAGCGGCGACGTCTCGGCGGTCGCTTGCGACAACGTCGTGGCCGGCCGGGACATCGCCCAGTTCCTCTACAACACCAACCATAAGCGGTTTGCCTTCATCTCCGGCCTGCAGGACAGCTCGACCAACAAGGACCGTTTCCAGGGCTATTCGGACCAACTGGCCAAACTCGGTTGTCCGCCGCCGCTCGTCGAGGGTGGAGACTTTACCTATGAGAGCGGCCGGCAAGCGGTGAAGCGGTTGATGCTGCAATCGGAACGCCCGGACGCGATTTTCTGCGCCAACGACATCACCGCAATCGGTGCGCTCGACGGGATCAAGGTGGATCTGGGATTGAGGGTGCCCGAGGACGTTTCGATTATCGGCTTCGACGATATTGCCATGGCGTCCTGGTCCGGCATCGAACTGACCACGATGCGGCAGCAGACGTCGCGGATGGTCGATAGCGCGCTTGAGATTCTGACCCAGCGAATTGACGCCCCCGAACTCACAGCGGAATTCAGGCTTGAACCCGGAAAACTGATGATCCGGCGAACGGTGCGCTTGGACCGGCCAGCCTAGCGCACCGTAAGGGGCTGAAACACCAGAGCTAATTTTATTGAAACGGGACGATAGCCGCAATTGCAGCTTCTCCCGGAGGAGGAACGCATGCCTAAATATCTGAAGACTGCGGCAGTCCCGCGCGGCAATGTCAGCAATCCCGCCGTGAAACAGACGGTCGAGGGCATCATTGCCGACGTCGAACGCGACGGCGATCAGGCGGTCCGGCGCCTGTCGATCAAGTTCGATGGCTATGATCGGGAAAGCTACCGTCTGTCGAAGCAGGACATTCAGGACTGTGTCGACGCGATGGCCAAGGAGGATCTGGACGATATCCTTTTCGCGCAGCAACAGGTGCGCAATTTCGCCCAGAAGCAGCGCGAATGCCTGCTCGATCTCGAGGTTGAAACCTATCCCGGCCACCGCAATATTCCAGTGGCCAATGTCGGCTGCTACGTGCCCGGCGGCAAGTTCCCGCTGCTCGCCTCGGCCCATATGTCGGTGGTGACCGCCAAGGTGGCCGGGGTCGAGCGGATCATCACCTGCGCGCCGCCGGTCAATGGCCGGCCATCATCCGCCATTGTAGCGGCACAGCATCTCGCAGGGGCCGATGAAATCTATTGCCTGGGCGGCGTGCAGGCCGTTGTCGCCATGGCGCTGGGGACGGACACGATCGCGGCGGTCGACATGCTCGTCGGGCCCGGCAATGCCTATGTGGCCGAGGCGAAGCGCCAGCTTTATGGCCGTGTCGGGATCGATCTGTTCGCCGGCCCGACCGAAACCTTGATCATCGCCGATGAAACGGCCGATGCCCTGACCTGCGCCACCGATATTCTCGGCCAGGCCGAACATGGGCCGGATTCACCCGCCATTCTCCTGACCACGAGCGCGGCCCTGGCCGAGGCGACCAGCCAGAAGATCAACGAATTGCTGTCCGTGCTCCCCACGGCGATCAACGCCCGCAAGGCGTGGGAAGAGCATGGCGAGATCATCCTCTGCAAGGATGACGCCGAACTGCTTGCCGAGGCGGATCGCATTGCCTCCGAACATGTGCAGGTGATGACGCGCGATCCGGATTATTTCCTGGAAAATCTGCGCAATTATGGGGCGCTCTTTCTCGGCGAGCGAACCAATGTGGCCTATGGCGACAAGGTCATCGGCACCAACCACACGCTGCCAACCCTGGGCGCGGCGCGCTACACCGGCGGTCTTTGGGTCGGGAAATTTCTCAAGACCTGCACCTATCAACGCGTGCTGACCGACGAAGCCTCGGTGTATTTTGGCGAGTATTGCTCGCGTCTCAGCATGCTCGAAGGCTTTGTCGGTCACGCCGAACAAGCCAATACCCGGCTACGACGCTTCGGCGGACGCACCATCCCCTATGGTACGGCAGCGGCGCGCACCTAAGCATAATGCAGGAAGGAGGTGGCACCAGTCACGGTGCTACCTCCAGACGAGGCCGCGATAGCCGCAGTTAGGCTCAAGCGAGACGTAAACGCTGAGCCGCGACGTGCTGCTGAGGCCTCTGAAGGAATGCGTCGGCTGGACGTATCTGTCCACCGTGCTCGACGGTCCCAGTACGAGACCGACATTCCGCTAATCGGCGACCCAATCTGCGCCGAATGTTCTGACGACGGCCATTTCAGCCCCAGGACCACACCTTCATCGTGCCGGTAGCCGCCGGTCTGCTGTTGGTGATTTGACGCGAAAAGCAGCATCTCAAGCCAGAGGCCAAGACCATCTTGCTGCCCCGAACCTGCGGGGCGGTGAGCGCTCTGGTGTTTATCCCTAAGGCCCTGATCTGCCTGGCGGTCGGCGCAATCAAACGCAATGTCCGAGATTCGTTTTGCGTCCGCAAAATGGATTGGATTCGAAGGCGGCTTGGCAAGGGACAGTGTTGCTCAGTCCGTGCAGCGTCAGGAAATCAAAACTACATCCCGGCAGGATGCTGACAGAAATGTGTTTGACATCCGAAGGAAATCCAACATAAATTTCCGGCGTCGCGTTCGTGGGAGCAATGGCGGAACTGCGGCGCTCAATGAGACACATTCAAAAAAACCACTTCACAGGGTTTCTGGAGGAACGAATGCGAATTCTCTCAACTTTGTCCGCGGCGGTATTGGGGCTCGCCCTGAGCTCGGCCCCGGGCATGGCTGCTGAACCAGGTACGGTCACCATCGTCGGAACGTCCGGGCCGCAGACCATGGATGGCTGCCAGGTCAGCGTTTCGTCGACCGGCCGTATCCTCAAGCAAAACGTGCTTGAATCACTGACCGAGATTGATGCCATCAAGGGCGGCGCCGTGCCGCGTCTGGCCACTTCGTGGGAGCAGGAAGAGGACGGCTCATGGCTGTTCAAGCTGCGCCAGGGCGTGAAATTCCACGACGGCAGCCCGCTCACCCCAGAAGCCGTCATCTACTCGTTTGACCGCATGCTCGATCCGGCCATGGGTTGCGATGCGTTGATCTTCGTGTTCTCCGGCGTCGAAGTGAAGGTTGAGGCTGTCGATGACGAGACAGTCCGTATCGTCACCAATCCGGTGCAGCCCATCCTGCCGCTGATGACGGAATCCCTGCCCATCGTTCCGCTGTCGACCCCGCGCAACGAAATCACCCGCACGCCCATCGGCACCGGGCCATATGTTTTCACCAACTGGGATACCCAGACCTCGGTGACGCTCGAGCGCTTTGACGGCTATTGGGGCGAGCAGCCTCAGGTCGAAAAGGCAAACTTCATCTGGCGTGACGAAGCCAGTGTGCGCGGTGCCATGGTCGACGTTGGCGAGGCCGATCTGGCTCTGTCCATCGGCGAGCAGGATGCCAAGGACACCGACGTCGTGTTCCAGAGCGCCGAACTGTCGCGCATCAAGATCAATACCGACCAGGCGCCGTTCGACGACGTGCGCGTCCGCAAGGCGCTCAACCTGGCGCTCGATCGTCAGGCACTGATCGGCACGCTGCTGAACAGCAAGCTGACCCTGGCCAACCAGATCGTCGGCCCGAGCGTGTTCGGCTACAGCCCCACCATCGGCCAGTACGAATATGACCCCGTCGAGGCCAAGCGCCTGCTGGACGAGGCTCGTGCCGATGGCGCTCCGCTGGATCGTCCGATCCGCATGATCTCGATCAGCGGTTCGAGCACCTTCTCCAACCAGGATGAAGTCATCGAGGCACTGATCTCGATGTGGCAGCAGGTTGGTCTGAATGTGCGTGTCGAGGCGCTGGAAATGGGTCTGTTCCGCAGCTCCATCCGTCGCGACAGCTTTGAGCCGGGCCGTGATCCCACGCTGGTGTTCTCCAACCACGACAACACCACGGGCGATGCTGGCATGAGCATCTTCTCCAAGTACCACTCGGGCAACATGACCGCAGACCTTCCGATCGGCGAAGAAGCCATCAAGGAAATGGATGCACTCATCGAAAGCGGCATGGCCGCTGTGGGTGACGAGCGCCTGCGTATCTTCCAGGAAGTCATGCGTCTCGAGCATGAGGAAGTCGTGCCGGAAGTCTGGCTCTATTACATGGTGAACATCGTGCGCATGAGCGACCGGATCACCTACGAGCCGAACGCCCGCACCAACGCCGTCATCGAGCTGGCCGACATCACGCTGAACTAAAAATGCACTGGCGCGGCGCCGATCCTATCGGCGCCGCGCATCCCCGTCGCATCCGTTCGTCTGCGCCACGAAAGGCATGACATGCTGCAATTCATCCTTAAGCGGGCGTTGAGCGGGGGGCTTTCCCTGGCCATCCTGATTACGCTTATCTTTTTCTTTGCCCGTTTGAGTGGCAACCCCACCGACCTGTATGTGCCGATGGATACGTCGGAACTGGTGCGCGCGCAGATTGCCGAGCAGCGCGGTTTCAACGATCCCGTCATGACCCAGTTCGGCAAATTCTTGTCGGATTTGTCGCGTGGCGATCTTGGTGACTCGCTGCGTTTTGCGCGCCCCGCCATTGATGTGGTGAAGGAGGCGATGCCGACGACGCTGACGCTGGCTGCCCTGGCTATTCCCATCGCGACAGTGCTGGCGCTGATCATCGGATCGCTTGCCGCCCTGCGCCCCGATGGCTTGTTCGATCGCATTGCCGGCGGCGCCTCGCTAGGCGCGGCTAGCCTGCCCGATTTCTGGCTCGCCATTGTGGGCATTCTGGTTTTCGCCGTGATGCTGCGCTGGCTGCCGACTTCTGGCACGGGTACTCCCTTGCATTGGATATTGCCGGTGGCGGTGCTGGTGTTCCGCCCGCTTGGTATTCTCGTGCAGGTGGTGCGCACCTCGATGATTGCGGTGTTGAGCGCGGACTATGTCCGGGCCGCGCAGGCAAAGGGCGTCCGCCAATCGGTGATCGTCATGCGCCATGCGCTGCCTAACGCGGTGATCCCGATGCTCATGGTGGTGGCCTATCAGTCGGCCGGCATCCTGAATGGCGCCATCGTCATCGAGATGATCTTTGGCCTGTCCGGCGTGGGGCGCCTCATGCTGGATTCGGTCATCTATCGAGACTTCAACCTGTTGCAGGCAGTCGTCATCGTCACGGCCATCGCAATCTTTCTCGTCACCGCGCTGGCAGACGTCCTGCACGCGCTTATCGACCCCCGTATCAACCATGGTTGAGGATGAAATGGTGGGCACACCCGCTACGCCGCGCCTGGTCGCATTCCTTTGGTTCGTCCGCTCGCAGCCGGGCGCTGCCTTATCGATCGGCTATCTCTTGCTGATCGCCGTCATGTTCCTGATTGGACCGATATTCTTTGCCGAGTCTGCCGGGATGGTGAATTTCACCACCCGCAACCTGCCGCCCCTGACAATGGAGCCCAGTTGGAACTTCATCCTGGGCAGTGACTCGCTGGGCCGGCCGACCTTCGATCGTCTCGTCATGGCAGCGCAGCCAACGGTGGGCATCACCCTGGCGGCTGTTGCCATCGGCGCCACTGTCGGGATCTTTCTCGGGCTGGTGGCTGGCATGCGCAATGGCTTCATGTCCTCGGTGATCATGCGCTTTGCCGACGCCCTGATGAGCTTTCCGACGCTGCTGCTGGCCATCCTGCTGCTCTATATCGTCAAGAGCAGCATCGGCACGGTGGTCGTGGTGCTGGCGGTGAGCCGCGTGGCGCTGTTCATCCGCGTCACGCGTGCCGAAACCATGGAAGTGCGCAGCCGGGTCTATGTCACCGCGTCGCGTGCCATCGGTGCGCCGGTCTCGTGGATTACCCGCGTGCACCTGCTGCCCACCCTGCTGCCCACGCTGGTGACACTGCTGGCGGTGGAAGTGGCCTTCACCATGCTCGCCGAATCCAGCCTCAGCTTTATCGGCGTCGGCGTGCAGCCGCCCGGTATTTCGTGGGGGCTGATGGTCGCGCAGGGCCGGGAATATCTCGCCACGCAATGGTGGCTGGCGCTTTGGCCGGGCTTGGCCATCGTGCTGACGGCGGTCTCGCTGATCGTTCTCGCCGACTGGATGAAAACCGCGCTTGACCCGCGGCAGAAATGGCGCCTGCAAACGTCGGAGAACAACAAGTGAGCACTTCTGTCCCACTCCTGCGTGTTGAAAACCTGTCGATTGAATTCGGCTCGGGCAGCGCCGCGATCAAGGCCGTGCGCAATGTCAGCTGGTCGATCAACGCGGGCGAGACTCTGGCGATCATCGGCGAAAGCGGTTCGGGAAAGAGTGTCAGCACCTCGACAATTCTGAACCTGTTGCCGATGCCGCCAGCGCGCATCACCAGTGGCCGGATCATGTTTGGCGATATCGATCTGCTCAAGATCGGGGCGCGTCAGCGCCGGGAAATCAACGGCAAGCGCATCTCGATGATCTTTCAGGATCCGCTGGCGAGCCTGAACCCGCTGCATACCGTGGGCGATCACATCACCGAAGCCATGACCACCCATGGGGTGGCCAAGCCAACGGCGCGAGCGCGGGCGCTCGACCTGCTGGGACGGGTCGGTATTGCCGACCCCAAGACGCGCTTCGATGACTACCCGCACCAGTTTTCGGGCGGGCAGCGCCAGCGCATCATGATCGCCGTGGCTATCGCCATGGGCCCTGAATTGCTCATCGCTGACGAGCCGACCAGTGCGCTCGACCTGACCGTGCAAGCCGAAATTCTGCAATTGCTCCGCGATTTGCAGAAGGAAACCGGGATGGCGATCGCCATCATCACGCACGACATCAACGTGGCGCGGCAGTTTTCCAACACCGTGGTGGTGATGAACCGGGGCGAGGTGGTTGAATCCGGGGTGACCAGCGCTGTGCTGGCCAATCCGACCAACGACTATGCCAAGCGCCTGATCGCCGCCGTGCCCGATCCCCACGCCGCCATCATTGCCTATGACCGGCCCGTCGGTGGCAAGCCGATGTGCGAGGTCTCGAACCTGACCAAGATTTACCCGGCCCGGAAGAATTTCTTCGGCCGCCGGGTCAGTGCCGACAAGCTGGCGGTCAACAATATCGACCTCGACATCTTTCCCGACGAAATCGTCTGCGTCGTGGGCGAGACCGGGTCCGGCAAGTCGACGCTGGTGCGCTCGATCCTGTTGCTGGAGAAGGCCGATGCCGGTTCAGTCGTGGTGGACGGCAAGAATTTGATGGCCATGGATGCCGATGGCCTGCGCGCCATGCGGCGGGACATGCAGATCATCTTCCAGGACCCGACTGCCTCGCTCAACCCGCAGCTGACGGTGGAAGCCATCGTCTGCGAGCCGTGGAACGTCCATCAGGATGTGATGCCGCAAGGCCAGCGCCGGGCGGCCGCAGGAGAGCTGCTGGAACGGGTTGGCCTGAAGAAGGAACATCTCGATTGGCACCCGCATCAGTTTTCGGGTGGGCAGCGCCAGCGTATTGCGATTGCCCGGGCGCTTGCGCTCAAGCCGCAGTTGATCGTGTGCGACGAGGCCGTGTCAGCGTTGGACGTTTCGGTTCGCGCCCAAATCCTCGATCTGCTCGCCGAGCTCAAGGCGGCCACCGGGATGTCGCTGTTGTTCATCACCCATGATCTGGGCCTGGTGCGCCAATTCGCCAACCGCGTTGTCGTCATGCGGAACGGCGAGATTGTCGAGGTCGGGAACGTCCAGGACGTGTTCCTGGCGCCCAACCATCCCTATACCAAGAACCTGCTGGGCTCGCTGGAGCGTCTTGTTGAGTAGGGCCGCGCGGATAGCATCAAGCGATGCGCGTGGCCGCTGCTTAGCGTCGGGCCAGATTGTCGACGAAACCGTCCCAGACGCGGGTCAGGTGGTGGTTCAGGGCAGCACGCGCCGCGTCGCTGTTGCCGTCGGCAATCGCCTGCAGGATTTCAAGGTGTTCCTTGCAGTTCTCGCGGAACCGACCGGGGTAGCGGTTGACGTTGCACATGCGGACGCGACGGCGAACCGTGGCGATGGTCTGCTCCAGGGCGACGTTGCCGCTGGCCTTGGCGATGGCCATGTGCAGGTCTTCATCCAGCGCAAAATAGACCGGCAGGTCAGCCTCTTCGCGGCTCGCCATGGCTTCGATGCGGGCCTTGAGGTCCGCCAGGATCGCCGGGTCCATGCGACCAGCGGCGCCGGCGCAGGCTTCGCCTTCCAGCAGGCGGCGCAGCTGCAGCAGGTCGAGATATTCTTCGATGGTCGGCGAGGGCACCATGTAGAGGCCGTTGGACAGGCGGTCGAGCATCCCTTCGCCATGCAGCCGGCTCAGCGCGATGCGCAGCGGCGTCCGCGAAATATCGAGAATTTCGGACAGCGGGCGTTCCTCGATCACCTTGCCACCCGGAAGCTCCCGACGAAGGATCATGGCGGACAAGGCTTGGTAGGTACTCTCCGAGAGGGTTTGCCCAGCGGCATCAGGTCTCTTCACGGCGCGGCTCCAGCATGACTGCATATATTCGAGTCAATCAAATACGCACGTCGCGTCAGAGTTTCAATTGAATTCCACCGCGATCCCAACGGCTTCCGCCAAGTCCGACGTGACGCAGTAGGCAGCACTCTCACGTTGAATGCAACAGAACGAAAACCGTGCGGACCTTCGGCCAGAACAGCGCACAAATTGGAGAAAACATATGACTGATCAGAACACAAACAGCGCGGCTCAGGCATCAGCTTCCCTCACCTGGCTTGACTTGGAAACCGTCGCGCCTACTCCTGAGCTGCAGAAGGTTTTCGACACGACGATTGAGCGGATTGGCTATGTCCGCAATTCGCAGCTGGCCATGGCCGGTATGCCCGAAGTTGTCATCGCGCTGGACGGGCTGAGCCGCTCGGTCATGAAGGACACCGCAGGCAGTCTCAGCCCCAAGGAGCGCGAGTTGATCGCCCTGGTGGCCAGCGTCGAAAACAGCTGCGTGTCGTGCACCTTCACCCATGCTGCGCGCCTGCGTTCGATCACCAGCGATCCGCTATGGACCGCCATCGTCGAGGTCAATTATCGCCACGCGGCACTGACCGAGCGCGAGCGGGCCATTGCCGACTATGCCTATACGCTGACCGCCCATCCGGCGCTGGTCGATGACCAGGATCTGGAGCCGCTGCGCGCCGCTGGCGTCACCGAGCAGGACATTTTCTACGTCATCGCCATCACCGCCTACTTCAACCTGAGCAACCGGCTGATGAGCGGGCTGGGGATGAAGCCAAACCAAGAGGCCTATGACGCCGGGCGTTAGTCGCTGCGTCATCCAATAGCTGTTTAATCGGGGCATATGCCATGCGCGACAATGACGAGAATTATGGATTTGGCACCCGCCTCGTACAGATGGGGCGGTCCAATTCGGACGGACAATCCTTTGTAAATCCGCCGCTGGAGCGTGGCTCCAGCGTGCTGTTTCCCACCATCGCGGCGCGGGACGCAGTGCGTCAGCGCCCGCTCGACCAGGTGCTCACCTATGGGTTGAAGGGCGGGCAGACCCACTTCCACCTTGAAGACGCTGTGGCCGAAATCGAAGGCGGCAGCCGCTGCCAGATCGTCTCGACCGGATTGGCGGCGGTAACCACCGCGCTGTTTGCCTATCTCAAGGGCGGCCAGCATTGCCTGATGCCGGACAGCGTTTACGGTCCGACCCGGTCGTTCCTGTCGAGCATCGGCAAGGATAGCGGCATGTCCGTGACCTACTACAAGCCGACCATCGACGAGGCCGGCCTGCGCGCCCTGGTGCAGGACAATACCACGGTGATCTATGCCGAAAGCCCCGGCAGCCACACCATGGAAGTGCAGGACGTCGCCATGCTGTCGCGCGTCGCCCGCGCTGTCGGCGCCAAGCTGCTGATGGACAATACCTGGGGGCTGTCCTTCTTCAGGCCGTTCGAGCATGGCGTGGATTGCTCGATCCAGGCCGGCACCAAATATATTGGCGGCCACTCCGATCTGATGCTCGGCACCATCACCACCAATAGCGATGATGACTGGAGCCGTGTCCGCAATACGGCGGTGACGCTGGGGCAATATGCCAGCCCCGATGATTGCTGGCTGGCCCTGCGTGGCCTGCGGACCTTGCGGGTGCGTCTCGCCGAACACATGCGCGCCGGCATGGCCGTGGCGCAATGGCTCGAAGGCCGCGCCGAGGTAAAGCAGGTGCTGCATCCGGCGCTGCCCGGTGCGCCGGGGCATGGGCTGTGGAAGCGCGACTTCACCGGCGCCTGCTCGCTGTTCTCCGTCGTGCTCGACCCGCGGTTTGAATATGCCGACATGGTCGCCATGATCGACGCGCTGAAGCTGTTTGGCATCGGCGCGTCCTGGGGCGGCTTTGAAAGCCTCGCTTTGCCGACCACCGGCACCGTCACCCGCACGGCCGAAACCGGCGGTTTCGGCGCGCAGGTGTTCCGCCTCCATATCGGGCTCGAAGATACCGACGATCTGATCGCCGACCTTGATGCCGGCTTTGCGGTCTTGAACGGCCATGCTGCGGACCGGGCTTGAGGCCCTCCCGGCGCACACTTTAACTCAACAGGAATTTTGCCATGACCATCACCCGTTTTGACACCAATCACCGCCGCAGCCGCGTCGTCATCCACGGCGACACCGTCTATCTGGCCGGCCAGGTTTCCGCCGATACCGATGGCGACATCACCCACCAGACCAAGGGCACGCTGGCTCGGATCGATCAGGCGCTGGCACTGGCCGGCAGCGACAAGAGCAAGATCCTCAGCGCCACGATCTGGCTGAGCGATATGGCTGACTTCAAGGCCATGAACGAAGTCTGGGATGCGTGGATCGACCCGCAGAACCCGCCGGCCCGTTCGTGCGGCGAGGTCAAGCTGGCCCGTGCCGACCTGCTGATCGAAGTGATCGTGGTGGCGGCGCGCTAACGCCGCCGAAAACTCTCCGAAAGGTATGGCGATCGTGTCAGAAACTAACATCCAAGAGGCCGCGGACCGACTGTGGCAGGCCTGGGAAACCGGCACGCCGGTCGACCCCGTACGCGATCGGATCGGGGCCGGCGACGTTGCTGCGGCCTATCAGGTGCAGGACATCAATACCCGCCGCTGGGAAGCCCAGGGCCGCAAGATTTCGGGCCGCAAGATCGGTCTGACCGCCAAGACGGTGCAGGCGCAGCTCGGCGTCGACCAGCCCGATTACGGCGTGCTGTTTGCCGATATGGAAGTGCAGGACGGCGAAGACATCGCCTTCGGCCGGGTGTTGCAGCCCAAGGTCGAGGCGGAGGTGGCGTTTGTCATCTCGGCGCCGCTGACCGGCCCGCATTTGACCATGACGACCCTGATGACCTCCATCGCCTTCGCCTTGCCGGCGATCGAGGTGGTGGGCAGCCGGGTCAGCAATTGGGACATCCGTATTGCCGACACGGTGGCCGACAACGCCTCGAGCGGCCTCTACGTGCTGGGCCAGACCCCGCGCCAGCTAAGTGATTTCGACCTGCGTCTGTGCGGCATGGTGATGCTGCGCAACGGCGAGCCGGTGTCGGTGGGGGCGGGCGCTGCCTGCCTCGGTAGCCCGCTCAATGCCACGCTGTGGCTGGCGCGCACCATGGCCGCCGCCGGCCGGCCGCTCGGACCTGGCGACGTGGTGTTGTCCGGCGCGCTCGGCCCGATGGTCGTGGCCCAGCCCGGTGATGTGTTTGAAGCGCGGATCAATCGGCTCGGCTCAGTCAGCGTTGGATTTGGGAGGGAGTGAACATGACGAAAATCAAATGCGCCATTATCGGCTCGGGCAATATCGGCACCGATCTGATGATCAAGATACTGCGCCACTCCAAGACCCTCGAGATGGGGGCGATGGTGGGCATTGATCCCAGCAGCGACGGCTTGGCTCGCGCCAGCCGCATGGGCGTCACCACGACGCATGAGGGCCTCGAAGGTCTGCGCCGGCTCGCCGAATATCCCGACATCCGCGTGGTGTTCGACGCCACCAGCGCCGGCGCCCATCGGCACCACAATGAAGCGTTGCAGGCCGATGGCAAGCAGGTGATCGATCTGACGCCTGCTGCTGTCGGACCGTTCATCATTCCCGCGGTCAATCTCGATAAGCACCTTGAGGCGGGCAATGTGAACATGGTCACCTGCGGTGGCCAGGCGACCATTCCGATGGTGGCAGCAGTCAACCGGGTCAGCCCGGTGCGCTATGCCGAAATCGTTGCTTCAATCAGCTCCAAATCGGCTGGCCCAGGCACGCGCGCCAATATCGATGAATTCACCGAAACCACTGCCGCTGCCATCGAGCAGGTCGGTGGTGCCCAGCGCGGCAAGGCGATCATCATTCTCAACCCGGCCGAACCGCCGATGATCATGCGCGATACGGTGTTCTGCCTGTGCGACGCAGCCGACACCGACAAGATCCGCGCATCGGTCGAAGAGATGGTGCGGGACGTGCAGAGCTACGTGCCCGGCTATCGCCTCAAGCAGGAAGTTCAGTTCGAACAGATCGGCTCGAACGCGCCGCTGCTGATCCCCGAAATGGGCGGCAGCTTCACCGGGATCAAGGTCTCCATTTTCCTCGAGGTCGAAGGCGCGGCGCATTATCTGCCGGCCTATGCGGGGAACCTCGACATCATGACATCGGCGGCGATGAAGACTGCTGAACGCCTGGTCGAGAAACGCAACTGGACGGCGAGGGCAGCGTAAGATGAGCAGGCTTTACATTCAGGACGTGACGCTGCGCGACGGCATGCATGCCGTGCGGCATCAATATGATCTGGGCCATGTGCGCGACATTGCGCAGGCGCTGGACGAGGCCGGCGTCGACGCCATCGAGGTCGCCCATGGCGACGGGCTGATGGGGTCGACCTTCAACTATGGCTTCGGCGCCCATACCGACGAAGCCTGGATCAAGGAAGCCGCCAAGGTCTGCAAGAACGCCGTGCTGACGACGCTGTTGCTGCCCGGCATCGGCACCATCGAAGATCTCAAGCGCGCCCGCGACAATGGCGTCCGTTCGGTGCGCATCGCCACCCATTGCACCGAGGCCGATGTCAGCGCTCAGCATATTCGCGCCGCCAAGGAGATGGGGCTGGACGTGTCCGGCTTCCTGATGATGTCGCATATGACCTCGCCCGAAGCTTTGGCGGCCCAGGCCGTCAAGATGGAAAGCTATGGCGCGGACTGCGTCTATGTCACCGATTCCGGTGGCGCGCTGACCATGGCCGGCGTGACCGAGCGTTTCGACGCTTATGCCAAGGCGCTGAAGCCCGAAACCCAGCGCGGCGTACATATGCATGAGAACCTGTCGCTGTCGGTCGCCAATACAATTGTCGCCGTTCAGCACGGCGCGATCCGTGTCGATGCTTCGTTGGCGGGCATGGGGGCAGGGGCCGGCAATTGCCCGCTCGAAGCCTTCATCGCCGTGGCCAATGTCTATGGCTTCGAGCATGGCTGCGATCTGTTCAAATTGCAGGACGCCGCCGAAACCCTGGTGCGTCCGTTGCAGGACCGCCCGGTTCGGGTCGACCGCGAAACGCTGACCCTGGGTTATGCGGGGGTCTATTCGTCCTTCCTGCGTCACGCCGAACGGGCGGCAGGGCTTTATGGCCTCGATACCCGCGAAATCCTGGTTGAACTGGGCAAGCGCGGCATGGTGGGCGGCCAGGAAGACATGATCGTCGACGTGGCGCTGGACATGATCAAGCAAAAAGAAAGTGCAGCATGACTGACCTGCAAAGACTGGCGGAAATCGCCGATGAGGCGGCCCTTTGCGCTACAGCAATTCCTCAATTTTCCGACACGCATACCCTGAGTGTTGACCAGGGCTACGCCATCCAGACGCTGTCCATGAACCGCCGCTATGCGCGCGGCGACCGGCGGATCGGCATCAAGATGGGGTTCACCAGCCGCGCCAAGCAGCTGCAGATGGGGCTCGATGACCTGATCTGGGGCCGCCTGACCGAATCCATGCGTCTCGAAGAGGGCGGCTGCGTTTCGATGAGCCGGTTCGTGCATCCGCGCGTCGAACCGGAGGTCGCCTATCTGATCCGGCATCGCCTGGAAGGCAATGTGAGTGCGCTTGAGGCGTTGAATGCAGTGGCGGGCGTCGCGCCCGCCATGGAAATCATCGACAGCCGCTTCGCCGACTTCAAGTTCGACGTGGCAGACGTGGTGGCCGACAATACCTCTGCCGCGGGGTTTGTTATCGGTGACTGGTACGCGCCCGGCACCGATGTTGCCAATCTCGGGCTGATCCTGTCGATCAACGGTCGGCCTCGGCAAATCGGTTCCACTGCCGCAATCCTCGGCAATCCGGCGCGTGCGTTGGTGGCGGCAGCCCGGATGGCTGCCAGCGCCGGCGAAGCGCTTTGCCCCGGCGACATCGTTCTAGCCGGCGCCGCAACGGCGGCGGTCGAGTTTTCGGCGGGTGACCACGTTCAGGCCCAGTTTGAAACCTTGGGCTCGATAAATTTTTCTATCGTCGACTAACCTTTTCACCCTGCTGACAAATTTCTAAGTTCCATTTGGATTTCATTGACACTCAAGCGGAACTTGAGCGATATGTCCGCATCCTGGTGGCTAGCGAACGGGCTTGTAGAATGACCCCCACTGAATCCCCCCTGGGCCGCCATCGCGGTCGCCCCGTCTATGGCGCCAAGCTCGGCATCATCATCCTCGACACCCGCTTCCAGCGTTTTGTCGGCGATATCGGCAATGCCGAAACCTTCGATTATCCGGTGCAGTATTCGGTCATTAAGGGCGTTTCGCTTGGCGCCGACCTCACGCCGGAAGGCGAGACGTTGCAGGTTTTCTATCGAGCCATTGATGATTTGGTGGCGCGCGGCGTCGACGGCATCTCGACCAGCTGCGGGTTCCTCGCGATCATGCAGCCCCATCTGGCCGCGCGCAGCCCGGTGCCGGTCGCCAGCTCCAGCCTGCTGCAGATCCCGATGCTGCAGCGCATGCTGCCGACCTCGCAGCAGGTTGCCGTGGTGACGGCCAAGAAGCCGTCCCTGACCCCGGCGCATTTTGCCGGCGTGGGCGTGAGCTTCGACGGCCCGATCGCCGGCATGTCGCTCGAAGGCTATTTCCGCGCCAATCTGATCAGCGGCAATCCGAAGATCGATTTTGCCAGGCAGGAACAGGAAGTCTTGGACACCGTCCGGGGTCTCCTGGAGGAAAATCCAAATATCGGCGCGCTGGTGTTCGAATGCACCAATCTGTCGCCCTATTCGGCTTCCGTTGAGCGTGAGTTCGGCATTCCGGTCTATGACGTCATCACCATGCTGGACTGGTTCCATGCCGGGCTTCGTCCCCGCCAATACAGGTAACATGCCCATGCCTTTCAATCCGCTTCACGGTTCCGGCGGCGTGTGCCGCGTCGGCATCATCGGCGCAGGACGTATCGCCCAGGCGATCATCACCAGCATTCAGGCAGGCGAGGCGGGGGCTTACGAAGTTTGCGCCGTGCTGACCCGGCGCAGTGCCGAGCGGCCAGGGATCACGGCGCTGACCACCGCCGACCGCGCTGAGTTTCTGGCCACCAAGCCTGATCTGATCATCGAAGCCGCCGGGCCAGATGGGCTGCTCGAGCATGGCGTTGCCGCGATTGCGGTGGCCGATATCTGGTCGATCAGCGGCATGGCGTTGGGTGATGCCGATTTTGCGACCAAGGTCGAAGCCGCCGGCAAGCAGGCCGGCCATCGGCTCCGCCTGCTGGGTGGCGCCATTGCTGGCCTTGATGCTGCAACGGTGGCCGCGCGCGATCCCGAGGCACGGGTGTTCATCGAGGCCGTGACCAGCACCACAGTCGAGGGCGATACGCCTGATTTTGTCGGCACTGCACGCGAAGCCGTCGGCCAGCTGCATGGCGTCAATGTCGTTGCCGCGGCCGCCCTGGCCGGGACAGGTCTCGACGCGACGCACTTGACCTTCTTCAACCGCAAGCCTGGCACCCGCCGCTTTTTCAATATCCGGATTGAAAGCAGCGTCGGCAATTTCGCCATGAGCAGCAGCCCCAACCTGTCCCCCGAAACCGGCGCAACCTTCATCGTCGCGTCGTCGGTGATTACGGCGCTGGTGCAGGCGCAGCGCACGATCTGGGCCGGCTAGACCGGACATTACGGGCGGGGCAGGAGGCTCCGCCCGGATCACCATACGGTGGTGGGGGAGTAGTCAGATTGGCGCTGCATAAACTCTTGTCGCGGTTCCAACCGCCGTGGCGCGCCATGCTGGCCCTGCTGGTCGGCGCCTTGTCCGGCGTGTTGGCGCAGGCCGTCGGCCTGCCGCTGCCCTGGATGCTTGGCCCGATGATCGGCACGACGATTGCTGCGTTGTCGGGTGCCCCTATCCGCTCACCGGCCCGGCTGCGGGTGGTGTTTCTCCCGGTGCTGGGCGTCATGCTCGGTTCGGGGATTGATGCGAGCATTCTGTTGGCGCTGGGGCGCTGGAGTATCACCTTCGCCTTCCTGATCCCCTTTTCCATCGCCGCTGCTGCTGCGTCTTACTGGTTTTACCGGGGTATCGGCCGCTACGATCCGGTGACGGCGTTTTTCAGCGCCATGCCGGGCGGTCTCAACGACATGGTGATCATGGGCGTCGAGGCCGGCGGCGAGGAAAAACGCATCGCCATGGCGCACGCCACGCGGATTTTGGCGGTTATTCTATTCGGGGTCTTGTTCTTTGGCGTGGCCATGGGCGTCTCCAGCGGCAGCGCCGCGCCACGCGGAGCGGCGCTTGACGCGCTGACGGTGCAGGACTGGCTGGTGCTGGGAGGCTGCGCCCTGTTGGGCGTGCCATTCGCGTCTTTTCTGCGCCTGCCTGCGCCAGCGATCCTAGGGCCGATGGTGCTGAGCGGGATCGCCCATGTCACCGGGCTGGTCACCGTTGCGCCGCCGGACTTGGTCGTCATCATCGCTCAGGTGGTGATCGGAACCGTCATTGGCGGACGCTTTGTGGGCGCCAGCCTCAGGCAGGTCGGCCGCGATATGGGGCTGGGCGTCGGCTCCTCACTGCTCATGATCGCGGTTGCGGTGCTGTTTGCGCTGATTGTCAGCACGATCACCGGCACCGAGATCAGCCACACTTTCCTCGCCTATTCGCCGGGCGGGTTGACCGAGATGAGCCTGCTCGCTTTGGCGATGGGGCAAGAGGTTGCCTATGTTTCGGTAATGCATGTGGCGCGGCTGACGCTGGTGATCTTTGCCGCTGCGCCAGCGCTCCGATGGCTGCGCCGCGCACGCCGGGTGACCCCATGAATTGGGTATTTTTGACGGTAGGCAAGACGAGGGTGGTGCACCGTGGCGACTGACTATGATTTGCTGATCATTGGTGGTGGCCTGATCGGCTGCGCCGCTGCCTGGGGCGCGGCACGTGCCGGCGCACGCGTGGCGATTGTCGATGGTGAAGACGGCGCCTATCGCGCCTCGGTGGGTAATTTTGGCCTGCTGTGGACGCAGGGCAAGGGCGTCGACGCGCCGGCCTACGCCAACTGGACCCGCAAGGCGGTAAAGCTCTGGCCAGAATTCGCCGAAGCCTTGGGCGATGTCAGTGGTGTCGATATTGGCTTCGAACAGAAGGGTGGCCTGCACTTCCTGCTGTCGGAGGCCGAGGCCGAGAAGCGCATGGCGCTCCTGGCGCCACCCGGTTCCCCCCAGGATGATTTTGCGGTCGAGTTCATCGCCGCCAGCACGCTGCGCGAAACCATGCCGGAGTTGGGCCCCGACGTTTATGGCGCGACGTTTTGTAAACAGGACGGCGCGGTCAATCCGCTGCTGCTGCTTCAGGCCCTGCGCATTGCGCTGCACAAGAGCGGCGTGACGATGCTGTCGGGAAAGTCGGTCGATCAGATCCGTCCCGATGGCAGCGGGTTTGCGGTTTCGGTCGGTGAGCGCCAATTGCGGGCAGGGCGGTTGTTGCTAGCCGCCGGGCTGGGTAGCCGCGAGCTGGGGCGCGACATTGGTCTTGATCTTGCCGTGTTCCCGCAGCGCGGCCAGTTGATGATCACCGCTCGGACCACGCCATTCCTGCACATGCCGACGACCGCGATCCGCCAGATGGCCGAGGGCACGGTTCTGCTGGGTTCGACGCAGGAAAATGTCGGCTTCGACAAATCCATCGGGGTTGCTCAGCTGGGGCAGATTGCGGAGCGCGTGGTGCGTATTTTTCCGCGCATTGCCAATCTGGATCTGGTGCGCAGCTGGTCGTGCCTGCGGGTGATGACGCCTGATGGGCTGCCGATCTATCAGCAATCGGAGCGCTATCCCGGTGCCTTTGCCGCCACAGCCCATAGCGGGGTGACGTTGGCCGGCATTCACGCGCTGATGCTGGCCCCGGCCATCCTGGCGGGTCAGTTGCCGGAAGACGTCGAGGCCTTTGCCGCGGATCGCTTCGGGGACTGGCAGAGCCACACCGGTGGATCGTCACATTAGAGGGGCTGCGCGATGTTCAAGAAACTGACAGCGGACGCGGGAAGCGTCGCGCCGGAACTGATTACCCTGACGGTGGACGGTCGCAGTGTCACGGCGCAAGCAGGCGACACCGTTGCCGCAGCGCTACTGGCCGCCGGCCAAATCAATTTCCGCATGTCCCCGACTTCGGGCAAACCGCGCGGCCCCTATTGCATGATGGGCGTGTGTTTTGAATGCCTCGTCACCATCGATGGGCGCGCGGGTCGACAGGCCTGCATGACCTCGGTCGTAGCCGGCATGGATATACGCACCGACACAGGAGCAAACCCGTCATGACGAACACTGTGCCACCCGCCGATGCCGGGCAATGGGACACCATCGTCGTGGGCGCCGGTCCTGCGGGGCTGGCGGCGGCCACGCTGCTGGCCGAGCATAAGCTGCGCGTGCTGCTGCTCGATGAACAACCCGCGCCCGGCGGGCAGATCTATCGTGGCATCGAGCGTACGCCCGCCGGTAGCCGGAAGGCAGAAACCCTGGGCAGCGACTATCTGCATGGCGCCGATCTGGTCCGCCGCTTCCGCGCCAGCGCGGCCGCCTATTGGCCCGAGACCAATATGTGGCATGTGGCGCCGGGGCTTGAGGTGTTTGCCAGCCGCGAGGGCATCACGCACAAGCTGCAGACCTCAAAGCTGATCCTTGCTACCGGAGCAATGGAGCGACCAGTGCCGGTTGCCGGCTGGACCTTGCCTGGGGTGATGACCGCCGGTGCGCTGCAAATCCTGATCAAGAATAGCGCTCTTGTCGCCGATGAACCCATCGTCATTGCTGGGTCCGGACCGCTGTTTTATCTGCTGGCCCATCAATGCGTATTGGCGGGCGTGCCGATTGCGGCGCTGCTTGATACCGCCGAGTCTGGCCACATGCTGGGCGCCATCCGCGCCATGCCGCGGGCGCTGACCGGCAAGGGACCGGGCTATCTGCTCAAGGGGCTGAAACTGAAACTGGCGCTGCGGCGCGCCGGCATCCCGACCTATGGGGCAGTGCGCGACATTGAAATTCAGGGCAATCAGCGGGCGGAAGGGGTTCGCTTTCGATCCGGCAACAAGACCCACCATATTGTCGCCGGGCTGGTGGCGCTGCATGAGGGCGTTATTCCTGGCCAGAACGCGACCCGCATGCTCGGGTGCGCCCATGTTTGGGACCAGCGCCAGTTCGCCTTCAAGCCGGTTCTTGACGCCGGGGGGGCAAGTTCGGTCGAGGGCATCCGTGTTGCGGGCGATGCCGGCGGCATTGTCGGTGCGCGCAGCGCCGAGCATCAGGGCCGGTTGGCAGCGCTGGATATTCTGCATGAGCTGGGCCGGCTGGACAATGCGGCCCGCGACCGGCTCGCGGCCGACGAACGGCGCGCGCTCAATGCCCACCTAAGCGTTCGTGCTTTCCTCGATGACCTCTATCCGCCACGTACGGCCATCAATACGCCGAGCGGCGATGTGGTGCTGTGCCGCTGCGAGTCCGTCAGCGCCTCGGCGGTGCACGCCTTGGCCAAGGATGGGCTTGGACCCAATCAGATCAAGGCGGCGCTGCGCTGCGGCATGGGGCCCTGTCAGGGGCGGCTCTGCGGCTCTACGGTGGCGCAGGTCGTGGCCGCCGCACAGGGCCAGCCTCCGCAGGACTATTACAACATCCGCCCACCACTGAAGCCGGTGTCTATGGGCGAGATTGCCACTCTGGCAGCCAAGCGCCCTTAGGCGTCAGCCTGCCAGGGCGGCCAGAACGCGCACCCAGCTACGAATGCCGCGGTGATAGCTCTCGAGATCATATTTCTCGTTGGGCGAGTGGATTTTGTTGTCGACGCGGGCAAAGCCGATCAGCAGCGCATCGAGGTCAAGAATGCGCTTGAAGTCGCCAACCACGGGAATCGAGCCGCCCGAGCCGGTGATCACCGCCGGCTTGCCCCATTCGTCGGAAAGCGCCGCCAGCGCCTGACGCAGATGAGTGCCATCGCTGGGCACGGTGATGGCCGGCGAGCCGCCATGTTCGGTGAAGGTCACCGAACAATCCGCCGGAATGCGCTCCTGCACATGCTGGCGGAACGCCGCGCGGATCTTGGCCGGGTCCATGCCCGACACCAGCCGGAAGCTTATCTTGGCGCTGGCCTTGGCCGGGATGACGGTCTTGAAGCCGTCGCCGGTATAGCCGCCGATCATGCCGTTGATTTCGCAGGTCGGCCGCGCCCACAGCATTTCCAGCACCGAGCGATCCTGCTCGCCGGCCGGCACCGACAGCCCTGCTTCGCCCAGGAACGCCGCCTGATCAAAGCCCAGCCCCTGCCACTGCGCTTTCAGCGCCGGGCTGATTTCGGCCACGTCATCGTAAAACCCCGGCAGCGTCACCGAGCCATCCGGCCCCCGCAGGCTGGCGATGATTTCGGCAAGCAGTTGATTGGGATTGCGCGCGGCATTGCCGAACATGCCGGAATGCAGATCCTTGTTGGCGCAGCTGATTTCCACCTCGTCGGCCACAAGGCCACGCAGCATGGTGATGACGGACGGCGTTGCGGCATCCCACATCCGCGTGTCGCAGACCAGCGCGATACCGGCGACGCCCAGCTCAGCCTTGTTGGCTTCCATGAAGGGCGGCAGGTTCACGCCGCCGCTTTCTTCCTCACCCTCGATCATCATCGATATTCTGATCGGCAGGCTGCCAGTGGTTGCCTTCCAGGCGCGACAGGCTTCGATGAACGTCATCATCTGCCCCTTGTCGTCCGACGCGCCGCGCGCCACGATGATCTGGCGGCCGCTGGCATCGGTCTTGAGCTCGGGCTCAAACGGATCGGTGTGCCAGAGGTTCAGCGGATCGACCGGCTGCACGTCATAATGGGCATAAAACAGCACATGCGGCCCGGCCTGCTCAGGACCATGCGCCACCACCACCGGATGGCCCGGCGTCGGGCGCGCCGCAGCGTCAAAGCCCAGCCCGGTGAGCTCACTCGTGATCCAATCTGCCGCGCGCTGGCATTCCGCCGCATAAGCGGGATCGGTGGAGACGGACTTGATGCGGAGCAGGGCATAGAGGCGGTCAAGGCTCTGCTCGAGTCCACCATCTACTGCGGCAAGAACGGCATCGAGTTTTGTAGCAACGGTCATCACGCGAATCCCTTTTCCCTACCCTGTTTGAGCCCGCTTCCGCTGTCCAGCAGCAGGCGTTCCCCGACGCAGTATTCTTGCTGATCGGGCGGTTTGACGTATGGGAAAGCCGCATTTTGAAAAGGGCCGCACCTCGGCAGCGACGGCCGCAAATGCCCTGCTGGGGGCTGCTGACAGGAATGGGGCGCGTGCTTGCCATCGCGCCCTGTTTTCGGCGCGATGGTCGTCAGCACGACTGGGCCGCGTGACTCTAGAGGGCGATCACTGCCTCGATTTCGACCTTGGCCCCCATTGGCAGGGCGCTCACCTGGGAGGTTGCGCGGGCGGGGTAGGGCTCCTGAAAGTGACGGGCATATTCCGCGTTGAGTTCGCCCCAGCGTGACAGATCCGTCACCAGCACGGTGGTCTTGATGGTGTTGGCGAGCGAGCTGCCGGCGGCTTCGGCGATGGCGGCGATGTTGCGCAGGGACTGCGCCATCTGCGCGACGGCATCGTCCGGCATGGTGCCGGTGGCGGGGTCGAGCGGCAATTGGCCCGAGACGAAGAGCAGGTCGCCATGGCGGCGGGCCTGCGAATAGGGGCCGACAGCGGCGGGGGCGAGATCGGTAGCAATGACGGTCATGGTGGGCTCGTGCAGTTGAAAATTAGCGCTGGCGGGTGCCGAGCAGCAGATCGGGGTGAAAAACGCCGGTCTCGAGGATGTCTTCGATCAGGGCTTCGTGGGGGGCGATGTCCAGGCCTTGCTGGGTCAACCAGGCGTCATCAAAATAGGTCTGGGCATAGCGCTCGCCGCTATCGCAGATGAGCGACACGATCGAGCCGGCATCCTTGTCCTCGCGCATCTGGCTCGCCGCCCACAGCATGCCGATGAAATTGGTGCCGGTGGAGGCGCCGACGCGCCGGCTCAACAACCGCGACAGCACGCGGGTGGCGGCGATGGAGGCGGTGTCCGGCACCTTGAGCATGGCGTCGATCACGGCCGGGATAAAGGAGGCCTCCATGCGGGGGCGACCAATGCCTTCGATGCGGCTGCCGCGCGCGCATTGGGCGTCCTGATTGGCGCCGCACCAGCCCTCGTAAAACACCGAGAATTCCGGGTCGGGGACGCACAGGCTGGTGTTGAGGCCGCGATAGAGAATGTAGCGGCCAATGGTGGCGGAGGTGCCGCCAGTGCCGGGGCTCATGACCACCCAGCGGGGGATGGGATGCCGTTCCATGGTCATTTGCTGGAAGATGGATTCGGCGATATTGTTATTGCCGCGCCAGTCCGTCGCCCGCTCGGCGAAGGTGAACTGATCCAGATAGTGCCCATTCTCGCGCACCGCGAGCAGCCGGGCTTCCTCATAGATGGCGGAGGGATCATCGACGAAATAGCAGGAGCCGCCCTGCTGCTCGATCGCCTCCACCTTGCTCTGGCTGGTGGTGCGCGGCAATACGGCGAAAAATCTCAGCCCCAGCAGCTTGGCATAATAGGCTTCGCTGACGGCGGTGGAGCCGGACGAGGCCTCAACCAACGCGGTGGTCGGGCCAATCAGGCCGTTGCAGATGCCATAGAGGATCAGCGAGCGGGCCAGCCGGTGTTTCAGGCTGCCGGTGGGGTGGGTCGACTCGTCCTTGAGATAGATGTCGATGTCGGGAAATGTCGGAACGGCCAGCGGAATGAGGTGTGAGTCGGCCGAGCGATGGGCGTCCGCCTCCATCACCTTGATCGCACGACGCGCCCAGCAGCGCTTGGTTTCCTCAATCTCGACAGTATTTAGCATGTGGTGCCCTATATGGTCACTGAATTAGAATTCAGTGCTGCAAATGACATGCAACACAGAAATTCATATCATGCGCCTTGTCGGTTTTCTAGGGATGGGTCGGCAAATTTCGTCAGCGTGCTGTTTTCGGCCTTAGCGGCGGGGCGCGTCTGCACAAACGACAATCCGGCCACCGCAACGCGCAGCGACCGGATTGGCGCAGGGAGCTGAAATGCGTCAGCCGTGATTGATCATCACGTGGCGAACGCTGGTGTAGTCTTCGAGCGAATAGCTCGACAGATCCTTGCCATAGCCGGACTGTTTGATGCCGCCATGCGGCATTTCATTGACCAGCATGAAGTGGGTGTTGATCCAGGTGCAGCCGTATCGCAGGCTGGCGGCGGCGCTCATCGCCTTGGAAATATCCTTGGTCCACACCGACGAGGCCAGCCCGTAATCGCTGTCATTGGCCCATTCGACGGCCTGATCGGGTTCGTCAAAGCGGGTAATGGAAACCACCGGCCCGAACACTTCGCGGCGCACGATTTCGTCACTCTGCAACGCTCCGGCCACCACGGTCGGCTCGAAGAAAAAGCCCTGTTCGCCCGACTTCTTGCCGCCAGCCGTCACCTCGATATGGGACATTTCCTGTGCCCGCTCGACAAAGCTGGCCACCCGGTCGCGCTGCCGCAGGGAGATGAGCGGCCCCATTTCGTTGAGGCTGTCATCTTCCTGGTTGAACTGGATGGTGGAGACGGCCGACGATAAATCCGCCACCAGCCGGTCATAAATCTTGGAGCCGGCATAGATGCGGCAGGCCGCCGTGCAGTCCTGCCCGGCATTGTAATAGCCAAAGGCCCGCAGCCCGGTCACCACGGCATCAAGATCGGCATCGTCATAAACGATCACCGGGGCCTTGCCGCCCAGTTCGAGATGGGTGCGCTTGACCGATTTGGCCGCCGCCTGCAGCACTTTCTTGCCGGTGGCGATGTCGCCGGTGATCGACACCATATCGATCTTGGGGTGGTTGATCAGCGCATTGCCGACGCTTTCGCCTCGTCCCAGCACGATATTGACCACGCCCTCGGGCAGGATTTTCGCCAGGATCCGCGCCAGCTTGAGTGCGCTGAGCGGGGTCTGTTCCGAGGGTTTGAACACCACGGTATTGCCCCCGGCAATCGCCGGCGCCAGCTTCCACGCCATCATCATCAGCGGATAATTCCACGGCGCAATCGAGCCGACAATGCCGATCGGATCGCGCCGCACCATGGAGGTGTGGCCTGCCATATATTCGCCGGCAACCACGCCGCTCATATTACGCACCGCCCCGGCAAAGAAGCGATAGCAATCCACCACCGCCGGGATTTCGTCATTGCGCACCGCATTGATCGGCTTGCCGCAATTAAGCGCTTCCAGCGCCGCGAACTCATCCGCCTCGGCCTCGATGGCGTCGGCAATGCGCAGCAGATAGGTCGAACGCTGCTGCGGCGTGGTGCGCGACCAGTGGACAAACGCCTTGCCAGCTGCCGTCACCGCCTTGTCCACCTGCGCCAGCGAGGCTTCGGGGATGGCCTTGATCAAGCCGCCCGTCCGCGGATTGAGCACCTGTTCTTCGAAATCCACGCCGCTCTCGAACTGCGCGCCGATCAGCATGCTGGTGTCCATCATCATCTCCTGAGCAGGTTATTTGCCGGCGCCGGCGATCTGGTCGCCGTCGCGGGTGAGGTAAAAGGCGGCCAGAATGGGCAGGGTGGTAACCAGCACCACAATCATGGCGACGACATTGGTCACCGGGCGCTGACGCGGCCGGACCAGTTCCTCCAGCATCCATAGCGGCAGCGTCTGCTGCTGCCCGGAGGTGAAGGTGGTGACAATCACTTCGTCAAACGACAGCGCGAAGGCCAGCATGCCACCGGCCAGCAAGGCCGTGCCGATATTGGGCAGGATGACATGGCGGAAAGTCTGGAAGCCGTCGGCACCGAGGTCCATCGAGGCCTCGATCAGCGACTTGGAGGTGCGGCGGAACCGCGCCACCGCATTGTTGTAAACCACCACGACGCAGAAGGTGGCGTGGCCCAGCACAATGGTCCAGAAGCTGAACGGGATTTCGGCGATGCTGAAGGCCGAGCGCAAGGCGATACCGGTGATGACGCCGGGCAGGGCGATGGGCAGAATGACCAGCAGCGAAATCGTCTCGCGGCCGAAAAACTGCGTCTGGCTCACCGCCGCCGCGCACAGTGTGCCGAGCACCAGCGCGATGGCGGTGGAAATACTCGCCACCTGCACCGACAGCGTCAGCGCCTGCCACACGTCGGGCCGGTTCCAGGTCACCTCGAACCATTTCAGCGTGAAGCCCGGCGGCGGCCATTGATAGCTCTTCTCCTCGGTGGTGAAGGCATAGATGAAGATCAGCACCAGGGGCGCGATCAGGAAGATCAGCCCGGCGGCCGAAGCTATCTTGAGGCCCAGCGGAGCCCGCGTCAGGTCAGAGCGCATCGAATGCCCCCTTCTTCTTGGCGGCCCACAGATAGAGGCCCATGATCAGGATCGGCACCACGGTGAAGGCGGCGGCCAGCGGGATATTCCCGGCCGTGCCCTGGTGCTGGTACACGGCCTGGCCGATGAACAGGCGCGAGGTGCCGACGATCTGGGGAATGATGTAATCGCCCAGCGTCAGCGAGAAAGTGAAGATCGAGCCGGCGATCACCCCAGGCAGCGCCAGTGGGAAAATCACCTTCCAGAAGGTCTGGAACGGCGTGGCCCCGAGGTCCGACGAGGCGTCGGTCAGATTGACCGGCACCCGCTCGATTGCCGCCTGCGTCGGCAGGATCATGTAGGGCATCCACACATAGACAAAGACCAGGAAGGTGCCGAGATAGCTGATCGACAGCGAGCTGCCGCCGACCACCGGGAGGGCCAGAATGGCGTCGAGCACGAAGGTGATATGCAACTGGGCGAAGATCCAGTTCAGGATGCCTTCCTTGGCCAGGATCAGCTTCCAGGCATAGATCTTGACCAGATAGCTCGACCACAGCGGCAGCATGACGCCGAGATAGAACAGCGCCTTCCATTTGCCGCGCACATAGCGCGCCGCCATATAGGCGATGGGAAAGGCGATCACCGCCGAGGCCAGGGTCACGGCGCTGGCCATCAGCACGGTGCGGATGATGATGTCGAGATTGGCCGGGCGGAACAATTCGCCATAGCTCTTGAGCGTCAGGTGCGAATAGTCGACTACGCCGCTGAATTCGTCGATGGCGTAAAAGCTCTGCGCCAATAGCGCCAGCAGCGAGCCGATATAGACCACGCCGAGCCACAGCAAAGGCGGGGCCAGCAACAGCGCTACGAACAGTTTGGGGTGGCGCCACAATTGATCCGACAGCCAGCCGAGAGCCCCCGGACGCCGCTCATTTATGGCAATGGTGAGGGCCGGGGTGCTCATTGCTCACCCTCCATCAGATGCAGCGCGCTGCGCTCGAAGGCGAGGCCGGTGCGCGCGCCAATGGCGGGCAATTCGTGGCCCGAAGGCACCAGTGCATGGATGCTGCCGCCATCGACATCAATGCCGACCCGCGTCGTCGCGCCCAGATAATTCTTGGTCGTCACCACGCCGGCCAGCGCGCTGCCTGCCTCGGGCACCAGCCGCACGGCTTCGGTGCGGAGGCTCGCCCAGCGCCGCTCGCCGGTCAGCACCGCCACCTGGCCGGGATTGAGCACGTTGGAGGAGCCGACGAAATCAGCGACAAAGCGGCTATTGGGCCGGGCATAGATTTCCTCGGGCGTGCCGACCTGAATGACGCGACCACCCGAAAACACCGCCACCCGATCCGCCATCGACAGCGCCTCGCCCTGATCATGGGTGACGAAAATAAAGGTGATGCCCAGCGCCTTTTGCAGCGACTTCAGCTCTTCCTGCATGCTTTCGCGCAGCTTGAGATCGAGCGCGCCCAGCGGCTCATCGAGCAGCAACACCTTGGGCCGGTTGACCAGCGCCCGAGCCAGGGCCACGCGCTGCCGCTGCCCACCCGATAATTCCGAGGGACGCCGCGCGCCATAGCCATCCAGCTTCACCATCTCCAGCGCCGCTTCGGCGGCCTTGTCGCGCTCGGCTCGCGGCACCTTTTTCAGCATCAGCGAATAGGCGACATTGTCCAACACGTTCAGATGCGGGAACAGCGCATAGTCCTGGAACACCGTGTTGACGTTGCGCCGATAGGGCGGCACGCCGGTGGCATTCTCGCCGAAAATCTCGATATGGCCGAGCGTGGGTTGCTCAAAGCCGGCAATCACCCGCAGGCATGTGGTCTTGCCCGATCCCGATGGGCCCAGCATGGCGAAAAATTCGCCGCTGACGATATCGAGATCGACCTGATCCATGGCCTTGATCGGGCCGAAATGGCGCGAAACGCCTTGCAGGGACACAGCAACGGTCATTTTTAGCAGCTCCGTTTCCGACGGCGGACACACCGCCGCGCAGCACAGCCTTTGCCGGCCGGCCAGACAGGATCGTCAGAATTCAACTGGGGCAGGGTGGGGGAGGCAGCCTGCCTCCCCCCTTGGTCGGGCGGTCAGCGGCCGCCGATCACGCCGATATAGTCCGAGACCCAGCGATAATAGGGCACGCATTCGCCCTGGGTGCACTGCGTGGTCGGGGTGCGCCAGAACTTGACCTGGTCGAACTGGTCATAGCCATTATCGGTGCAGCCGGTGGCGCCCAGCAGCTCATTGCCCTGGCACGCAGCCGGGACCGAGGGGTTGGCGCCGAACCAGGCCGAGACGTCGCCCTGGACCTTGGGGGCGAGCGAATGCTCCATCCACATATAGGCGCAGTTCGGATGCGCGCTGTTGGCGTGCAGCATGGTGGTATCGGCCCAGCCGGTGGTGCCTTCCTCGGGGAACACCGAGGTCACCGGACTGTCGGCTTTGAGGATATTGACCTGGAACGGCCACGAGCCGGACGCGGCCACGCCTTCATTCTTGAAGTCATCGATCTGGATGAAGGCGTCGTGCCAGTAGCGGCCAACCAGCGTGCGCTGCACGCGCAGCAGCTCGAGCGCGGCGGCATACTGCTCTTCGTTCAACTCATACGGGCTGGTAATGCCCAGCTCGGGCTTGTGCGCCATCAGATAATTGGCGGCGTCGGCAATATAGATCGGGCCGTCATAGGCCTGGATGCGGCCGGCATTGGGCTGCCCATCGGGGAAGTCCATCGGCTCGAACACCACATTCCAGCTGGTCGGCGGCGTGTCGCCAAACACTTCGGTATTATACATCAGCACGTTGGGACCCCAGACATAGGGAGTGCCGTAATGCACGTCGTCAATGGTGTGCCAGGCGGCGTTCTGGATGCGCGGATCGAGCGTCGACCACGACGGGATCAGCGCGGTATTGATCGGCTGCACCTTGCCGCCGGCAATCAGCCGCTGCGAAGCGTCGCCCGAGGCGGTGACCAGGTCGAAGCCGCCTTCATTCATCAGCGCCACCATTTCGTCCGAGGTCGCGGCGGTCTTGACCGAAACCTGGCAGCTGGTGGCTTTTTCGAAATCACTCACCCAGTCATAGGCCGGGTCGGTTTCGCCGCGCTCGATATAGCCGGCCCAGGCGACGATGCTCAATTCGCCTTCGCCGGCGCCCAGCGCCTGCAATGCTTCGGCGCCCATGGCCTGGGCGGAAAATACAGTCGCCATGGCAATGGCGGTACAGGTGCGTAACACAGACGTCATTTTGTCCTCCCAAAATCGCCGGTCCCCGCCAGCTATGGAAAGAGTACGCCCCGCATTAACTTTCGCAAATTCATTCGACAGATAGATGATATCGGCAAAATCGATACCACGCGTTCAGAACTTGCGCTGGTTCTGCTGTGCCTGCACTAAGCCGATGAAATCGCGGGCGGATTGCGGCAGATCTGAGCCGCGTCGCCACACCATGCCGACCTGAACCACCGGCAAACTTCCCGAGATAATCCGGTTTTCGATGCGGTCGCCTTCCAGCGACCAGGGCCGATACACCAGATCGGGCAGGATCGCGACGCCCGCTCCGGTCGCCACCAGACTGCGCACCGCTTCCACCGAGCGGGTACGAAACGCGACGCGCGGTTTGGTGCCGAGCGCCGACAGCAGCTTGCCGGTATTCTCCTCGGTCTCGTCCACCGTCAGCATGATCAGCGGCTCGGGCACGATATCCTCGATCTGGATCACATCGGCAGAAGCCAGCCGGTGCCCCAGCGGCAGCCACAGCCGATAGGACGAGGTCTCGAAGATTTCCGCCTGCAGGGCATGGCGATCCTGCAAATCGGAAATCACCATCACCGCGACATCCAGCTCGCCGCCGATCAGCAGATGTTCGAGATAGTCGCGATTATCCTCAATCGCCGTCACCTGCACCGCCGGATAGGCCCGCCGGTAGCGCGCCAGCAATTCGGACAGCACATAGCCGGCCACCAGCGACGTCACCCCCAGCGCCAGCGGGCTAGGCGGCGCCGAGGCCACTTCCACAAAGCTCCGCCGCGCATCCTGCACCCCGGACAGAATACGCGCGGCATGACGATGAAACTGATGTCCCTGATGGGTAATATTGAGCCCGCGTCGATGCCGCTCAAACAGCGACACCCCCAGATCAAGCTCCAGGTCGCGGATCGCCTCGGTCACCGCCGATTGCGAGATCGACAAATTCTGCGCCGCACCCGACACAGTGCCGTGCTCAGCCACGGCGATAAAATATTGCAATTGGCGCAGGGTGAAGGACATGGCCTTCACCCTAGCCGGACTTCGATCAGTCGGCGAGCCCGCCCAGGCAGGCATATTTGAGTTCGGTGAACTCCAATATCCCGTGCTGCGAGCCCTCGCGCGAATTGCCGCTTTCCTTGACCCCACCAAACGGCGCCAGTTCGGTAGAAATCAACCCGGTATTGATGCCCACCATGCCGTATTCCAACCCCTCCATGACGCGGAAAATCCGCCCCACATCGCGGGCATAAAAATACGCCGCCAACCCGGTCTCGGTGTCATTGGCGGCCGCAATCACCTCCGCCTCAGTCTCGAAGCGGAACACCGCCGCCAGCGGCCCAAACGTCTCCTCATTGGCCAGCGTCATCCCGGCATTGGCCCCGGTAAGCACCGTCGGCTCAAAAAACGTCCGCCCGAGCGCATGGCGCTGCCCGCCCAGCCGCACCGTCGCGCCCTTGGCTTTGGCGTCTGCAATATGATCCTCCACCTTGCGCACCGCCGCCTCGGTGATCAGCGGCCCCTGGTTGACCCCCTCGGCAAAACCATCGCCCACCTTCAGCGCCGCCACCCGCGCCACCAGCTTGTCCACGAACGCATCATGCACGCTGGCCTGCACATAGAAGCGATTGGTGCAAACGCAGGTCTGCCCCATATTGCGGTATTTCGAGACAATCGCGCCTTCCACCGCCGCATCGAGATCGGCGTCATCAAACACGATAAACGGCGCATTGCCGCCCAGCTCCAGCGCCACTTTCTTGACCGTGGTGGCGGCCTGCGCCATCAAGATCTTGCCCACCGCCGTCGAGCCGGTGAACCCCACCAGCCGCACCTTGGGATGGCTGGTCAGCACCCCGCCAATGGCCTTGGCATCGCCGGTCACCACATTGATCGTACCCGCCGGAAAACCCGCGCGCTGCGCCAGTTCGGCCAGTGCCAGCGCCGTCAGTGGCGTTTCCAGCGCCGGCTTGACCACCACCGTACAGCCCGCCGCCAGTGCCGGGGCGATCTTGCGGGTAATCATCGCCGCCGGGAAATTCCACGGCGTAATCGCCGCTACCACGCCAATCGGCTGGCGCAGCACCAGCAGGCGCGCATCGGCGCGATGGCTGGGCAGCATTTCGCCGGCGATGCGCTTGGCCTCTTCGGCATAAAATTCGATATAGGACGCAGCATAGTCGATTTCGCCCAGCGCCTCGGCCAGCGGCTTGCCCTGTTCGCTGGTCAGGATCACCGCCAGATCCTGCCGGTTGGCCACCACCAGATTGAACCAGTCGCGCAAAATTTTGCTGCGTTCCTTGGCCGTACGGGCGCTCCAGCCGGGCAGGGCGGCGGCCGCCGCTTCCACCGCCTGGGTCGCCTCAGCCGCCCCGAACGCCGGCACCTGACCCACCACATCGCCACTGGCCGGGTTGGTCACATCGATGCTGGCCGCGCCAACGAAGCGCCCATCGAGAAACGCCTGGTTCTTGAACAGGCTGCTATCGGCAAGATTGTGCATGGCCATATCCTTAGTTCCGCGCCGCAATCAGCGCGGCTTCGAGCTTGTCCAGCCCCTCATCCAGCAGCGCGTTCGAGATGGTGAGCGGGTTGAGCAGCCGGATGCTATTGCCATGGATGCCGCAGGACAACAGGATCAACCCATCCGCCAGCGCCGCCTGAATGACCCGCTTGGTCGCCGCCGCATCCGGCCCGCCATCCGCGCCCACAATATCGAACGCCACCATCGCGCCAGGCCCGCGAATAAACGCAATCGGGGTAATATCATTGCGCCGCGCCGTAATCTCCAGCGCCGCCTTGATCCGCTCCCCAATCCTATTGGCCCGCTCGACCAGCCCTTCCTCGGCAATCACCTCCAACACCGCCAGCGCCGCCGCACAGGCCATCGGGCTCCCCGCATAAGTGCCGCCCAGCCCGCCGGCTTCCGGCGCGTCCATGATCTCGGCCCGCCCAATCACCCCCGACAGCGGAAACCCACCCGCCAACGCCTTGGCCACCGTCACCAGATCTGGCTCCACTCCCGAATGCTCGATGCCAAACATCTTGCCCGTCCGGGCGAAGCCCGTCTGGATTTCATCGGCAATCAGCACGATGCCATGCTGATCGGCAACCTGCCGCAGCGCCACCAGCAGCTCGGTCGGCGCCGGCAGAAACCCGCCTTCGCCCTGCACCGGTTCGATGATGATGGCCGCCACCTCGCTCGGATCGATATCGGCTCGAAACAGCGTCTCCAGCGCCCGCAGGCTCTCACCCACACTGACGCCATGCGATTCCGCCGGGAACGGCACGTGAAAAATCCCCGGCGGCGAAATGCCGAATTTCTTCTTGTACGGCGCCACCTTGCCGGTCAGGGCCATGGTGAAAGTGGTGCGGCCATGAAACCCGCCGCTGAACGCAATCACACCGGGCCGCCCGGTATGCGCCCGCGCGATTTTCACTGCATTCTCCACCGCCTCGGCCCCGGTCGAAAACAGCACCGATTTGGCCGGCCCTGAAAACGGCGCCAGCGCATTCAGCCGCTCGCAGACCGCCACATAGGGCTCATAGGGCACGATCTGAAACGCGGTATGGGTAAACTTGTCGAGCTGCGCCTGCACCGCCGCCATCACCTTGGGATGGCGGTGGCCGGTATTGAGCACGGCAATGCCGGCAGCAAAGTCGATATAGCGCTTGCCCTCGACGTCCCACAATTCGCTGCCCTCGGCGCGCTGGGCAAACACCGGAAAGGCGGTGCCGATGCCGCGCGGCAAGGCCGTCTGGCGGCGGGTCTGCAGGCTGGCATTGTCGGTCATGGCAAGTCTCCTCAATGCGCCCAGCCTAGGCCGTTGCCGGGCCAGGGCGGTATGTGATTATGTGGGGCAGTGTGGTGCATCCATGTTGCCACCGGAGACGCCCGCCATGCCCGACGATTCCGCCTCGCGCCTGCCGCCTTTGCTGATGCTGCGCGCTTTCGAGGCCACCGGCCGCACCGGCTCGATGCGCAAGGCCGCCGATGATCTCGGCGTCAGCCACACCGTGGTCAGCCGCCATGTGCGTAATCTGGAGGCCTGGATGGGCCGCAAGCTGCTCACCGCCGGGCCGCGCGGCGTCACGCTGACCGATGAAGGCCAGATCCTCCTCGCTTCGGTCAGCAAGGCCTTCCGCCTGATCGCCAATACCGCCGGCGAATTGCGCTCGGCCCGGGCCGGGGCCATGCTGCGCATTTGGTGCATTCCCGGGCTCGCCACCCGCTGGCTGACCCCGCGCCTCGCCATCATTGAGGAGATTTTGCGTGGCACCGAGGTGGTGCTGCGCTCCACCGACGCCATGCCCGATTTTGCCAGCGGCGAAGCCGATCTGGTCATCGGCTTCGGCGATTTCGACACGCTTGCCGCAGGCGGAATGCCGCTATTGCGCCCGCGTATGTTTCCGCTCGCCAGCCCGCAATGGCTGGCCACCCACGGCACGCCAAAATCGCTGGCCGACCTGCCCAACTGGCCGCTGATCCATGAGGCCAGCCACCGCCAATGGACCGACTGGTTCGAGGCGGCCGGGGTAGGGGCCGGCCATCGCCTGCACGGCCCGCGCCTCTGGGATTCCAGCCTCGGGCTCGACGCGGCGAGCGCCAATCAGGGCATCGTGCTGGGCAGCCGCATTCTGGCCGCTGACGATCTGTCCAGCGGCCGGCTGGTGGAACTGTTCGACACCAATATCCGCCTCGGCGGCTACTACGTGGTCAGCGCGCCCCAGCGCCGCGGCAATCCCGCCATCGACCGGCTGGTCGCCTGGCTCGGCACCGAACTGGCATTGGCCGAACAGGATCGCTAGCGCTGCTGCAATCTACGCCTGCAGGCGGATATTGCCGTTCATGAAATAGCGCTGGAATAGCGGGCTGGTGGCGGCGCCGATGGCGCGGGCGTTGCCGCCCACGGTGCCGGCTTCGATGCGGGGGGCGATCAGCCCGCGCATGTCCTGATTGTTCAGATAGCGGCGGGTGCGCTCGACCAGCGCATGCTTGACCGCATCGGGAAAGGCGCCATCGATCAGGATGGCTTCGAAATCGATCACCGAACAGACCGAGAGGCTCGCCTTGGCCAGTTCCTGCGCCGTCTGCCCGAGCCAGGGATCGACCAGCCGCGATAGCCCGCTCCAGTCCTGCGGCTGCGCCCACAGCGCCTGCGGGTCGAGCCCGACTTCGGTCAGCCGTGTCTCCAGCAAATGGATCGAGGCGGTGTCGATCAATTGCTGGCTTTCGCCATGCGGGCCAAAACTGCGCAGCGAGCCCAGCGCCCCGGCATTGCCCTGATGGCCCTGATACACCGAGTGGTTGAGCACCACGCCGCCGCCAATAAAGGCGCCGATGAAGAAATAGGCGTAGTCGCGGAATTCCTTGCCCCGCCCATAAATATGCTCGGCCTGGCAACCGGCGGTGGCGTCATTGACCACGCTGACCGGTAAATCGGTGAAGCTGGCCAGTTGGGCAGCGAAATCGACGCCCTTCCAGGAATACAGCGCCTCGGCCGGCGCGCGGACCAGCTCGTTCCAGCGCCACAGCTCAAACGGAATCGCGATGCCGATGCCGCAGATGCGGGTGACTTCCACCGGGGTGCATTGCAGCAGCAGCGTCGTCATCCCCTCCTTGATGAAGCGGAAGATCTGCTCCGGCATCGGATATTTATAGGTGAGCTGCAATTGGTGGCGCACCGTGCCGCGAAAATCGGCCAGCAGCAGCACCGCGCTGCGCCGCCCCACCTTGCAACCGAACGACAACACCCCATCCTCGGCCAGACTCATCGGCACCGATGGCTTGCCCACCTTGCCCTTGATCGGGGTGCCGCGACTCAGCAGTCCCTCGGCCTCCATTTCGCGCAAAATGATCGACACCGTCTGCGGTGACAAATTCGCCAGCCGCGCCAGATCGCTGCCCGCCGTAGGGCCATTGCGCTGCAACAAGGTCAGCAGCAGCCGTTCGTTATAGTCACGAACGCCACTCTGGTTCACGCCGCTGCTAAGGGTTCTGATGATTGGTTTGCCCATGGCGAGCACCATAAGCGGCGTCCGATCAGCCGGGAAGATACCCGGCATCGAATAAATAAATAAATGAGATTTATATATTGACGGGCTGCCAAAAACTGCGCCACGATGCTGGCGTCGGATCGAAAGATCAGTGGCTGCGGATCAGGGAGGAGCCCAATTCGCCGCCCACCAGGGAGAGATAAATTGAACAAGCTGCTTTTGAGCACGGCGCTGTGCCTTGCCGGCCTGTCCGTGCCTGTCATGGCCCAGGATGCTATTACCGCCTGCCTCATCACCAAGACCGATACCAACCCGTTCTTCGTCAAGATGCGCGAAGGCGCCGAGGCCAAGGCCGCCGAATTGGGCGTGACGCTGAAATCCTATGCCGGCAAGGTCGATGGCGACCATGAAACCCAGGTCGCGGCCATCGAGACCTGCATTGCCGATGGCGCCAAGGGCATTCTGATCACCGCCTCGGACACCTCGTCCATCGTGCAGTCGGTGCAGCAGGCACGCACTGCCGGCCTGCTGGTGATCGCGCTCGATACCCCGCTGACCCCGGCCGATGCCGCCGACGCCACCTTCGCCACCGACAATTTCCTCGCCGGTGAACTGATCGGCAAATGGACCGCCGGCACGCTCGGCGCCGAAGCCGCCAATGCCAAGATTGCCATGCTCGATCTGGGCATCAGTCAGCCCACCGTCGACGTGCTGCGCGATCAGGGGTTCCTCCAGGGCTTTGGCATCGAACTGGGCGATCCCAATAAATGGGGCGACGAAACCGATCCGCGCATCGTTGGCCATGATGTGACCGCCGGCAACGAGGAGGGCGGCCGCAAGGCGATGGAAAACCTGCTCGCCAAGGACCCGATGATCAACGTTGTTTACACCATCAACGAGCCCTCGGCAGCGGGCGCCTATGAAGCGCTCAAATCCATTGGCCGCGAAAATGACGTGACCATCGTCTCGGTCGACGGCGGCTGCCCCGGCGTCGCCAACATCAAGGACGGCGTCATCGGCGCCACCTCCCAGCAATATCCCCTGCAGATGGCCGCACTTGGCGTCGAGGCCATCAAGGCCTGGGCCGATACCGGCGTGAAGCCGGAACCCACCCCCGGCAAGGAATTCTTCGATACCGGGGTGAAGCTGGTGACCGACGCGCCAGTGGCTGGCGTCGACAGCATTGACAGCACCGAGGGCACGGCGCTCTGCTGGGGCTAAAGCAAGGGGCGAAAAGGTGGGAACCGGCTTTTCGCTTCGAATCTTGCGACAACCAGAGTGTGCCTTAACCTGAGTGCGTATGCCCGGGGGCGGACCATGATTCCGCCCCTATTCGATACCAATGGGGGAGGAGAGCCCATGCCCAGCGAAGCCGACATGGATGCGGCCAGCGCCGCGCGCAACGAGACGGTCGCCACATTCGATCACCAGCCGACCGGACTGCTGTCGCGGCTGCAACACGCCCTGCACAGCACGCCGTCGCTGGTGCCGCTGATCGTTCTGGTGCTGTCGATCATCATTTTTGGCGCGCTGCTGGGGGGCAAGTTCTTCTCCTCCTTCGCGCTGACGCTCATCCTCCAGCAGGTCGCCATTGTCGGCATTGTCGGCGCCGCGCAATCGCTGGTCATTCTCACCGCCGGCATTGATCTGTCGGTCGGCGCCATCATGGTGCTCAGCTCGGTGATCATGGGCCAGTTCACCTTCCGCTACGGCCTGCCGCCAGTGGTATCGATCGGCATTGGCCTGATCGCCGGCACGGCGGTCGGCTATCTCAATGGCTGGCTGGTCGCGGTGGTCAAGCTGCCGCCCTTCATCGTCACCTTGGGCGTCTGGCAGATCGCGCTGGCCACCAATTTCCTCTACTCGGGCAATGAAACCATCCGCGCCCAGGAGATCGAAACCCAGGCGCCGATCCTGCAATTTTTCGGCCAGACCATCAATTTCGGCGGCGCGGTGTTCACCTATGGGGTGATCTTCTTCGTGCTGCTGGTGCTGCTGCTGGCCTATGTGCTGCGCCACACCGCCTGGGGCCGCCACGTCTATGCCGTGGGCGACGATCCCGACGCGGCCGAGCTGTCCGGCGTCAACACCAAGCGCATCCTGATCTCGGTCTATATGCTGTCGGGGCTGATCTGTGCCTTTGCCGGCTGGGCATTGATCGGGCGCATCGGCTCGGTCTCGCCCACCTCCGGCCAGTCGGCCAATATCGAAAGCATCACCGCCGTGGTGATTGGCGGCATCTCGCTGTTTGGCGGGCGCGGCTCGATCCTGGGCATGCTGTTCGGGGCGCTGATCGTCGGCGTCTTCTCGCTCGGCCTGCGCCTGCTCGGCGCCGATGCGCAATGGACCTATCTGCTGATCGGCGTGCTGATCATCGCCGCCGTCGCCGTGGACCAGTGGATCAGAAAGGTGTCGCTATGACCGAACCCCTGCTCAAGGCGCGCAACCTCTCCAAGCGCTATGGCCGCGTCACAGCGCTCGACAATTGCGACTTCGATCTGATGCCGGGGGAAATCCTCGGCGTCATCGGCGACAACGGCGCCGGCAAATCCTCGCTGATCAAGGCCCTGTCGGGGGCCATCATTCCCGACACCGGCGAGGTGTTCCTCGATGGGCAGAAGGTCAATTTCACCTCGCCCATCGATGCCCGCAATGCCGGGGTGGAAACCGTCTATCAGACGCTGGCCATGTCGCCGGCCCTGTCGATTGCCGACAATATGTTCATGGGCCGCGAACTGCGTAAGCCGGGCATTCTCGGCTCGGTCTTCCGCCAGCTCGACCGCTCGGCCATGGAGCGCATCGCCCGCGAAAAGCTCTCCGATCTGGGGCTGATGACCATCCAGAACATCAATCAGGCGGTGGAAACCCTGTCCGGCGGCCAGCGTCAGGGCGTGGCGGTGGCGCGCGCCGCCGCCTTTGGCAGCAAGGTCATCATTCTCGATGAACCCACCGCCGCCCTCGGCGTCAAGGAATCCCGCCGCGTGCTCGAACTGATCCAGGATGTCCGCGCCCGCGGCATTCCGATCATCCTGATCAGCCACAACATGCCCCATGTCTTCGAGGTCGCCGACCGCATTCATGTCCACCGCCTCGGCCGCCGCCTCTGCGTCATCGACCCCAAGGACTACACCATGTCCGACGCCGTGGCCTTCATGACCGGCGCCAAGGGCGCCCCCGGCGGCGCTGTCGCGGCCTAGCCATCAGCGGTCCACCCGGCGCGTCACGGGTGGACCCAACCCATATTATGATTGAAGCGCTCTACTTAATATGCGACCTGCGGCTATTGTCTTGCCCGCCCCCATATTCAGTAGCCTTTCATGCTCAAGCGCTTTTTCTCCTATTACGCCCCCTATAAGGGCCTGTTCATTCTCGATTTCGGCTGCGCCATCATTGCCGGCCTGCTCGAACTCGCCTTCCCGATGGCAGTGGCCTATTTCATCGACCAGCTGCTGCCGCGCTCCGAATTCGGCTTCATCCTGATCGCCGGCGCCGCATTGCTGGCGATCTATGTGCTCAATGCGGTGCTGATGGGGGTGGTCAATTATTTCGGCCACATGCTCGGCATCGGCATCGAGACCGACATGCGCCGCCAGGTCTTCGACCATCTGCAAAAGCTCAGCTTCAGCTTTTTCGACAACAACAAGACCGGCCATCTGATCACCCATGTGACCAAGGATCTTGAGGATGTCGGCGAGGTGGCCCATCACGGCCCCGAAGACGTGTTCCTTGCCATTATGACCTTCATCGGCGCCTTCGTGCTGATGTTCACCGTCAATTGGCAACTGGCGCTGATCACCACGCTGATCGTGCCGGTGATGACCTGGCTGGTCAGCCGCTATGGCGCCAGGATGACCCAGAATTGGCGCACTTTGTTCCGTCAGGTCGGCGACTTCAACACCCGCATCGAGGACTCGATCGGCGGCATTCGCGTGGTGAAAGCCTTCGCCAATGAGTCCCACGAAGCCAAGCTGTTCGCCGGCAACAACAATGCCTATCGCCAGACCAAGCTGCAGGCCTACGCCTATATGACGGCCAGCGTCACCATCACCTATCTCAGCACGCGCCTCGTGCAATTGGTGGTCATGCTGGTCGGCGCCTGGCTGGTGGTGCAGGGCGAGCTGACCAATGGCGGCTTTGTCAGCTTCCTGCTGCTGGTCAACGTCTTCATGCGCCCGGTCGACAAGATCACCGGCGTGCTCGAAAGCTACCCCAAGGGCATTGCCGGCTTCCGCCGCTTCACCAAGCTGATCGACACCGCCCCCGATATCGCCGACCGCCCCGGCGCCCAGGCGGTGACCCACCTCAACGGCGACATCATCTTCGACAATATCGGCTTTGCCTATGAAGACGGTCGCAGCGTCCTCGACGGCGTCAGCCTCACCATCAATGCCGGCGAAACCGTCGCCATTGTCGGCCCCTCCGGCGCCGGCAAGACCACGCTCTGCTCGCTGCTGCCGCGCTTTTACGAGCTGAACAGCGGCTCGATTTCCATCGACGGCATCGACATCCGCGACATGACCCAGACGTCATTGCGCAGCCAGATCGGCATCGTGCAGCAGGACGTGTTCCTGTTCGGCGGCACCATTCGCGAAAACATCGCCTACGGCCAGCTCGGCGCCACTGACGACGCCATCATGGAAGCGGCCCGCCGCGCCCGCTTCGACACGGTGATCAAGCGTCTGCCCGAGGGCCTCGATACCGTGGTCGGCGAGCGCGGGGTCAAGCTCTCCGGCGGCCAGAAGCAGCGCATCGCCATCGCCCGAATATTCCTCAAAAACCCACCCATCCTGATCCTCGACGAAGCCACCTCCGCCCTCGACACCGCCACCGAAGTCGCCATTCAGCGCTCGCTGAGCGAGCTGTCCCAAGGCCGCACCACCCTGGTTATCGCCCACCGTCTGGCGACAATCCAGCACGCCGACCGCATCGTCGTCATCGACGAAACCGGCATCGTCGAACAAGGCACCCACACCGCCCTCCTGGCCCAAGACGGCGCCTACGCAGTGCTGCACAAAGCGCAATTTGGCTATCTGGCGGGGTAGGGAGGCGACGCTCCCTTCTGCCCTTCTCCCCTCGTGGGAGAAGGTGCCCGCAGGGCGGATGAGGGGGCTCCAGTTCGCATCAAAGCATCGGGGCTCCCCACACCCCCTCCCAACCTCCCCCATCAAGGGGGAGGTGCCGCCCAGTGGTTGTGACTCGATGGTGCCCCGACCTCGATCTGATACCTCCCCCTTGATGGGGGAGGCTAGGAGGGGGTGCCGGTTTGGGCAGAGACGATGGGTGAACCTCAATACATCCCAAAAACTCGATGTCATCCCGGCCTTGAGCCGGGACCCATCCTGAGATGCCCGTTCTTTCTCCCTTCTCCCCTTGAGGGAGAAGGTGCCCGAAGGGCGGATGAGGGGTCTCTTTAACGCGCCTCAAAGCATGGGGTGACGCCACACCCCTCGCCCTGCTTTTCTGCTGAACGCAGAAAAGCTGTCCCTCTCCCTCAAGGGGCGAGGGAAGAGCACTACTGCGCCGCTGCCCTCACACCATCCAATCCCGCCAACCCCCGAGCCCGTCGCAAACATTCCCCCCGCTCACTCCGATACCGCATCCCGATCTCCATCATCATCACCGTCCCCGGCAAAAACGTCAGCTCGGCGAAAATCCCCTCCCAGTCGATATCGCCCCAGCCCAGCGGCAGATGCAGATCGCCAATCCCCATGGCGACGTTTTCGGCCTGATGATAGGGCACATAAAACCCCTGCGGCCGGCCAAAACTGTCATGCACATGCAGATGCCCGGTCACCGGCGCCATGGCCGCAAGCTGCTGGCGAAAATCCAGCCCGCGATAGGTGGATTCAATGTAGGCGTGGCTGAAATCGATCAGCCCCACCAGATTGGGGTGGTTCACCGCCCGCACCGTGTCGGCCACTTCGGCCGGCGTCTGCCGATACTGCCCCGGCGCGGTGGAAAAGATGTTTTCCAGCGCCACGCGAATGCCATAGGGGCGGCAGAATTCGGCCAGTTCGCCCAGCGCCTCGCGCTCGCGCTGGTCGGCGCCCGGGCGGTGGTGCCACTGGTCGGCGCGCAATTCCCCGCTATGCTGCACCAGGATGCGGGCATCGATGCGGTCGCAGATTTCGGCCAGCGCCTTGGCCGCCGCCATCTGGTAGGGCAGGGTGTCCGGGTCCATGAAATTGGACGACACCAGCCCATGCACAGTGTAGCGAAAATCGAACTGCTTGGTCATCGCGACGAGCCGATTGAGTCGCTCGGGCAGGATGCGCCCGCCGGCGATCAGATCGACCCCGGTGAGCCCGAGTTCCACCGTATCGGTGCCAATCTCGGCCAGCCGCCGCAGGTCGGCTTCGAGGCTGAACAGTTCCCCATCCTCGGAATCGGCATTGAACCCGGTGGCGACGATATTGCTCATGGCTGGTCCCCAAATCATGCCGGCTTGTTCTCGCCGCTGTGCATGACGATAATACGACCCTTGTCGGCGGGATAGATCGACTGTGGTCGCCAAACTGTCATGAAGTTCGGCTAGCGCAGGCCCCAACATGCCAGGCTTACGAACGCAGGATCGGCTTATCGTTATGAACACCGTCGCTCTCGGGGAACTTGTCCTCACCAATGCCCGGATCGTGCTCGCCAATGAGGTGCTGGAAGGCTCCGTGCGGGTCGATGGCGGCCTCATCACCGATGTCGGCGCGCCCAGCCGCAGCGGCGTCGATCTCGACGGGGATTATTTGATCCCCGGTCTGGTCGAGCTGCACACCGACCACCTCGAAACCCATTATGCGCCGCGCCCCAAAGTGCGCTGGAACCCAGTGGCCGCCGTGCAGGCGCATGACGCGCAGATCGCCGCCTCCGGCATCACCACCGTGCTCGACGCCATCCGCGTCGGGCTCGATGAGAATTCCGATATGGGCGCCGCCGAAATGCTGACGCTGGCAAATGCCATCGCCGCCGGCACCAAAGCCGGCCGCCTGCGCGCCGAGCACCATATCCATCTGCGCTGCGAAGTCTCCGCCCCCGATTGCCTCGAGAGCTTCCTGCTGCTCAAGGACGATCCGCAGGTCCGTCTGGCCTCGCTGATGGACCACGCCCCCGGCCAGCGCCAATTCGCCAGCATGGATGCCTACAAGACCTATTATCAGGGCAAGCTGAAAATGAGCGACGCCGCGCTCGCCGACTTTTCCGAGCGCCGCATTGCCGAATCCACCGCTCACGCCGGCCCGCATCGCCGCGCCATCGCCGCCGCCTGCCACGAGCTGGGCATTGTGCTGGCCAGCCATGACGACGCCACCCGCGACCATGTCGAGGAAGCTCTGGCCCTGGGCATTGACGTCGCCGAATTCCCCACCACGCTGGAAGCCGCGAAAGCGTCGCGCGCTGCCGGCATGGCCATCCTGATGGGCGGCCCCAATGTGGTGCGCGGCGGTTCCCACTCCGGCAATGTCTCGGCGCGGGCACTGGCCGAAGCCGACCTGCTCGATATCCTGTCCTCGGATTACATCCCCTTCTCGATGCTGCAGGGGGCCTTCGCGCTCACCGACACGATGGACCTGTTCAAGGCCATCCAGCTGGTCACCAAGCGCCCGGCCGAAGCGGCGGGTTTTCACGACCGGGGCGAAATCGCCATCGGCAAGCGCGCCGACTTCGTGCATGTGCGCGTCGAGGATGGTATCCCCATCGTGCGGACAGTGTGGCGTCAGGGCCAGCGAGTGATATGAGCGGAAAATTTGTTGCCGTTGTCGGGCCGAGTGGCGTCGGCAAGGACAGCCTGATCGGTTACGCCCGCGAACGGCTGGAACCGACCGGCCGCGTCGTCTTCGTCCGTCGCGTCGTCACCCGCCCCGCCGATGGCGGCAGTGAAGATCACGACAGCATGGACGAAGCCGCTTTCGCCGCCGCCGAAGCAGCGGGCCAGTTCACCCTGAGCTGGGGTGCCCATGGCCTGCGCTATGGTCTGCCCATTTCCCTCGAAGCCGACCTCGCCGCCGGTCGCGTCGTCGTCGCCAATCTGTCGCGTCGCGTCATTCCGGCATTGCTGGAACGCCACCCCGATGCGGTGGTGGTCCTGGTCACCGCCGAACGTTCGGTTTTGGCCCAACGCCTCGCCGCGCGCGGTCGCGAAACACCTGAGTCGATTCAGGCGCGTTTGGCCCGCAATGTTGACGACGGATTGCCGGAAAACACGATCCGCATCGACAATTCCGGCGATTTGGCAGCAGCCGGCAAGAAATTCGCCAGCATGCTGGCAGCCAATGCTGGCTTGGTCGAACCGGTCTAGAACCCAGCTCTTGCCACTGAAACCGGCGAGCCCCGATGCACTCCCTCCCCCTTGAGGGGAGGGCCGGGGTGGGGGTGTCGTGCCCTCAATCCACCTCGATCTGCGCCCTAAACCACCAATTCCATCCGCTCCGCCGGAAACCGGCTCAGCGCATAAGAGATTGGATTTCCAGCCGAATCCTCATCCACCGCCTCCGACACCAGCAGGATTGCCCCCGGCGCCAGCCCCAGCAATTTGGTCTCCTCCACATCGGCATGCCGCGCCGAAATCCTTGTCGAGGCCCGGCCATAATCACCCAGCCCATAGCTGGCAAACACCGCCGTAAATGACCGCAATTCGGCATAGCGGTCGGCCATATCGGGAAATAGCCGATACGGCAGTATGCTTGTTGCCCGCGACAGCGGTTTGCCATCCGCCAGCGACATGGTCTCGAGCCGAACCACCTTGCTCCCAAGCTTGATTCCGAGTGCTTTGGCAGCCGTGGCGCTGGCATTTTCGAGCCTGCTGGACAGCAATTGCCCGGCGACGTTTTGCGCCTGTCCGGCCAGTCCTTCGGAGAATCTGGTGCGCTTGCCGATGGGGTAGCTCAGCCGTTTGGCGCTGCGCACAAAGGTGCCGCGCCCCTGTTCCGCGCCCACCACACCCTCTTCCGCCAGCACCGCCAGCGCCCGCCGCACGGTATGGCGATTGGCAGAAAAACGTTGTGCCAGAATGGCTTCGGTGGGCAGACGATCCCCCGCCGCCAGCTTGCCGCCGACGATATCGAGGCGGATCGCATCAACGATGCGCCGCCACAGGGCGATGCCGCCCAGATCGGATTTCACAACTGTCATTGCATTTTCACATAGGAAGCGTAGGACCGGATTCAGGACATTAGTTGTCTAGTGTAATAGACAAATCGAGGCAAGCATGCAAACGCCGACTTCGTTGGATAGAAAAGCGGTGCTCGACACCCTGGCCGCCGCCCCAGCCCGCGCTTTGGCCGAGTACTGGGAGCGCTGGCCCAACAAGCCACTTATCACCGTGCTGCGTGGTCCCGAGGTCGGTTTGGTCATGGTTCGCGGTCGGGCCGGGGGCGGCGGCGCGCCGTTCAATCTGGGCGAAGCCAGCGTCAGCCGCGCCAGCATTCGCCTCGCCAGTGGCGAAGTCGGACACGGCTATTGCCTCGGTCGCGACCTCGCCAAAGCCGAGGTGATCGCGGTGATCGACGCCCTCTGGCAGCAACAGTCCGCGCAGGTCGAAGCCGAAATTATCCAACCCCTCCAAGCCCTTGCGGCGAAAGCCGAGCAGCAGAGCCGCGACGAAACTGCAGCGACCAAGGTCGACTTTTTCACCATGGTGCGCGGAGATGACTGAGATGGATTTCGGACTCGACAGTGGTTTCGCCAACCCCGTCCTGCAATCGCAGGCGACTTTCCGCGCCATCATGGACGCCCTCGCCAACCCCGGCACGCCGCAAACCCTCACCCAACCCGCCGCCGCCCACGGCGCGCTGACGTCGGAATTAGCCAGCATTCTCCTGACCTTAGCCGATCAGGACACCGCAATTTGGCTGGCCGACACCACCGGTATCGCCCCCTTCGTCGCCTTCCACACCGGCGCTCCGATTACCCAAGAACCGGGCCGGGCCGTGTTCGCTTTCGCCGGTTCGGCCGCCGACTTGCCCCGGCTCGATCAGTTCAATCTGGGCACCCAGGAATACCCCGACCGCTCCACCACCATTGTGCTCGCCGTAAAATCCTTGAGCGGTGGCAATGACTTGACCCTGCGCGGCCCCGGCATCAAGGGGCACGGCCACATCAGCCCCATCGGCCTGCCCGAGGATTTCGTCGCCCAGTGGGCCGACAATCGCGAGCTGTTTCCGCGCGGCATCGACCTGCTGCTGGTGGCGGATGGCGCAGTGCTCGGCCTGCCACGCTCGACCCGGATTTCGGAAGGACACTGAGATGTATGTAGCCGTCAAAGGCGGGGAAGCCGCCATTGCCAACGCCCATGCCTTGCTGGCCGACCGCCGTCGCGGCGACCGCTCGGTGCCGGCCTTGCGCCTCGATCAGATCATGGAACAGCTCGGCCTCGCCGTCGACCGCGCCATGGGCGAGGGCTCGCTCTATGACCGCGAACTGGCGGCGCTGGCGCTGTTGCAGGCGCGGGGCGATTTGATCGAAGCCATCTTTCTGGTGCGCGCCTATCGCACAACCTTGCCACGCTTCGGCTATTCGCTGCCGGTGGAAACTGGGGCGATGAAGATCGAACGCCGCATTTCGGCGACGTTCAAGGATCTGCCCGGTGGGCAATTGCTGGGGCCGACCTTCGACTACACCCACCGCCTGCTTGATCCATCCATCGTCGACGGCGATGTACCCGCCCCAGTGACCCGCGAAGCAGAGACGGAACAAGCCCCGCGCGTCACCGATCTGCTCGGCCGCCAGGGGCTGATGGAGCCCGATGGCGATACCGACCCCGAGCGCGACGTCGGCGACCTAACCCGCGAACCACTGGATTTCCCACTCGACCGCGATTTGCGCTTGCAGGCGCTGGCGCGCGGCGATGAGGGCTTTTTGCTGGCACTCGGCTATTCGACCCAGCGCGGCTATGGCCGCAGCCACCCCTTTGTCGGCGAAATCCGCATCGGCGAAGTCGATGTCGAGTTCGAGGTGCCTGAGCTGGGCTTTGCCGTGAACTTGGGCAGCATCCGCGTCACCGAATGCCAAATGGTCAATCAATTCAAGGGCTCAGCCAAGGTGCCGCCGCAGTTTACCCGCGGCTACGGGCTAGTGTTTGGCCAGGCGGAGCGCAAGGCCATGGCCATGTCGCTGGTCGACCGGGCGCTGCGCGCCCGCGAATTCGGCGAGGACGTGGTGGCCCCGGCGCAGGACGAGGAGTTCGTCATTTCGCACTCCGACAATGTGCAGGCGACCGGCTTCGTCGAGCATCTGAAACTGCCGCATTATGTGGATTTCCAGGCTGAACTGGACCTGATCCGGCGCATGCGCGCCGAGCACGATGCGACTGAACTGAAGGAGGCCGCGGAATGAACGCCGTCGCCCAATATAACTTTGCCTATCTCGATGAGCAGACCAAGCGGATGATCCGCCGCGCCATTCTCAAGGCCATTGCCGTGCCGGGTTATCAGGTGCCGTTTTCCAGCCGCGAAATGCCGATGCCCTATGGCTGGGGTACGGGCGGGGTGCAGGTGACCGCCTCCATTATCGGGCCGGAGGACGTGCTCAAGGTGATTGACCAGGGGGCCGACGACACCACCAATGCGGTGTCGATCCGGGCGTTCTTCGCCAAGGTGGCACAGGTGGCGACCACCACTCACACCGCCGAAGCCAGCATCATCCAGACCCGCCACCGCATTCCCGAGCGGGCGCTAAGTGCCGGGCAAATCCTAGTCTATCAGGTGCCGATCCCTGAGCCGCTGCGCTTTCTCGAACCGCGCGAAACCGAGACGCGCAAGATGCACGCGCTGGAAGAATATGGCCTGATGCATGTCAAACTCTATGAGGACATCGCCCGCCATGGTCGGATCGCCACCACCTATGCCTATCCGGTGAAGGTGGCCGGTCGTTACGTGATGGACCCCAGTCCGACGCCCAAATTCGACAATCCAAAAATGCATATGAGCGAGGCGCTGCAACTGTTCGGCGCCGGGCGCGAGCATCGGATTTATGCGGTGCCGCCACACACCGAAGTGGTGAGCCTCGATTTCGAGGACCACCCCTTTGCCATCCAGCATTTCGAGGAGCCCTGCGCCCTGTGTGGCGCCGAACAAGTCTATCTCGATGAGGTGATTTTGGATGATCGGGGCGGGCATATGTATGTCTGCTCGGACACCGACAATTGTGAAGAACGCCGCGCCGCCGGCCATGTGGGCGTGCTGGGCGTGGACCCGATGGAGGCGACGAAATGAGCACCGAACCGCTGCTTCGGGTCGAAGGCCTGAGCAAATATTACGGCAGCCGGCTGGGCTGCGCCGATGTGAGTTTCGAGCTATGGCCGGGCGAAGTGCTGGCCATTGTCGGCGAAAGCGGTTCGGGCAAGACCACGCTGCTCAACTCGCTATCGGCGACGCTGGAGCCCAGCGCCGGCAAGACCCTGTATCGGATGCGCGACGGGCAATGGCGCAATATCTATGAGCTGAGCGAGGCCGAACGACGCTTTCTGGTGCGGACCGACTGGGGTTTTGTGCATCAGAACCCGGCCGATGGCTTGCGCATGACGGTGTCGGCCGGCGCCAATGTGGGCGAGCGGCTGATGGCGGTGGGCGATCGGCATTATGGCCATATCCGCGACACCGCACTCGACTGGCTCGGCCGGGTGGAAATCGCCGCCGACCGGATCGATGATCAGCCGCGCGATTTTTCCGGCGGCATGCGCCAGCGCCTGCAGATCGCCCGCAATCTGGTGACCGGGCCGCGGCTGGTGTTTATGGACGAGCCGACCGGCGGGCTTGACGTCTCGGTGCAGGCGCGGCTGCTCGATCTGCTGCGCCAATTGGTGGGCGAGTTGGGGCTGGCGGCGATTGTGGTGACCCATGATCTGGCCGTGGCCCGGCTGCTCAGCCACCGCATGATGGTGATGAAAGACGGCCACGTCATCGAGGCTGGCCTCACCGACCGCGTGCTGGACGATCCGCGCGAGCCCTATACGCAGCTTCTCGTCTCTTCGATTTTGCAGGTGTGACCATGACCGCTCTATCCGTCCAAAATCTCGCCAAAACCTTCACCATGCATCTGCGTGATGGGGTGATCCTGCCGGTGGTGGAGAATGTCAGCTTTGAAGTCGCAGCCGGCGAATGCGTCGTGCTGGGCGGGCCATCGGGGGCCGGCAAAAGCTCGATCCTCAAAATGGTCTATGGCAATTATGGCGTCGATGAAGGGGCCATTCTGCTGCAGCACCATGGCGAAATCATCGATCTGGCGACGGCCGAGCCGCGCCTGGTGCTGACTTTGCGCCGCGACTCCATCGGCTATGTCAGCCAGTTTTTGCGCACCGTGCCGCGGGTGTCGGCGCTCGATGTGGTGGCCGAGCCACTGGTGGTGCGCGGCACCGACAAGGCTGAGGCACAAGGCCGGGCAAGGGAGTTGCTGGCGCGGCTCAATCTGCCCGAGCGGCTATGGAGCCTGCCGCCGGCAACCTTCTCGGGCGGCGAGCAGCAGCGCGTCAATATCGCGCGCGGCTTCATTACCGACCACAAGGTGCTGCTGCTCGATGAGCCGACCGCCTCGCTCGACGCCACCAATCGCGGCGTGGTGGTGGCAATGATCGCCAAGAAAAAGGCGGCGGGCGTGGCCCTGCTGGGGATTTTCCATGATGAAGAGGTGCGCGAGCAGGTGGCCGACCGGATTGTCGACGTGATGGCGTTTGCCCCAAGGATCGCGGCATGACCCGGTTGAGCGAGAAACCCTCCGTCCATCCGACCGCCAATGTCGTCGGCTCGACGCTGGGGCGCTACACCGAGGTGGGCGCGGGCAGCAGCGTGTCGCGCTCGACGCTGGGGGATTATTCCTACTGCGTCGAGAACACCCAGATCGCCTATGCGCAGATTGGCAAATTCGCCAACATCGCCAGCCATGTCCGCATTTATGCTTCGATGCACCCAATGGAGCGCGCCTCGCTGCATCACTTCACCTATCGCTCGGCCTGGTATTTCGAGGGCGAAGCGGACGATCAGGAATTCTTCGACTGGCGGGCCGGGCAGGGGATCACCATCGGCCACGATACCTGGATCGGCCATGGCGCGGTGATCATGCCGGGCGTGACGGTTGGCAATGGCGCCATCATCGGTTCCAATGCGGTGGTGACCAAGGACGTGGCCGATTTCGCCATCGCCGTGGGCGTGCCGGCGCGGACCATCAAGCAACGCTTCAGCGACGATGTGGCGGGGCGGCTGGATGCCTTGGCCTGGTGGGATTGGGATCACGAGACGCTGCATACCGCGCTGCCGGATTTCCGCAAGCTGGGGATCGAAGCGTTTCTGGAGAAATATGGCGGGTAGCTCTGGGCGCCCCACAAACGCGGTGTCATCCCGGCCCTGAGCCGGGACCCATCTCGAGATGTTACCACGGCCGCAAGGTGCCAATACTGGCCCTGCGGCCATTTTGCGTAGAATGGCCATCTCAGGATGGGCCCCGGCTCAAGGCCGGGGGGACATTGTGGGTGGGCAACACCGGTGCCCCCCAATCTACCAAACTGCCCCTGTGCACGGTCACACAACCGTCATCCAACCGTTATCCCAGCTTCACGTCGCCCCCCTAGGTCTGCGCCAACGTAACGGCGAGGGCGCCAGATGCTCAAGATTTCCAATGTTTCGCGGCGCTTCGGCGACAAGCTGGCCGTCGATGGCGTGAACCTCGAAATCCCCCAGGGCCAGATGGTCGGGGTGATTGGCCGCTCGGGCGCCGGCAAGTCGACGCTGCTGCGCATGATCAACCGGCTCAATGACGTGTCCTCCGGCTACATCGATTATGACGGGCTGCGCGTCTCGGATTTACGCGGGCAGGCCCTGCGCAATTGGCAGCGCGATTGCGCCATGATCTTCCAGCAGTTCAATCTGGTGCCCCGGCTCGATGTCATCACCAATGTGATGCTGGGGCGGCTCAATGGTCGCAATCCGGTGCTCAATCTGCTGCAAATGTTCTCGCCCGATGAGCAGCTGGCAGCGCTGAAGGCGCTGGAGCGGCTTGATATTGCCCAGACGGCGCTGCAATGGGCGCAGACCCTGTCGGGTGGCCAGCAGCAGCGCGTGGCGATTGCCCGGGCGCTGATGCAGGGGCCGAAGATGATCCTGGCCGATGAGCCGATCGCCAGCCTCGACCCGCGCAATGCCCAGATCGTCATGGACAGCCTGCGCGACATCAATGCCGAAGGCATCACCGTCATCACCAATCTGCACACGCTCGATACGGCGCGGGCCTATTGCGAACGCATCATCGGCATGAGCGCCGGCAAGGTGGTGTTCGACGGCACGCCGAACGAGCTGACCACCGATGTGGCCCGCACGATCTATGGCGCCGACGGGCTCAAGGAAGCCTTCTCCGAGGCGATGACGTCCACCGCCATCGCCCCCATCACCCTCAAGACCAGCGCGCCTGCCGCGCACTAACCGAGTTCCGCAGCCCGCTCAGCGGGCCTGCCGATCAACCCGCGTCCCCAAAGGAAATCATCCATGACCGCGATCCGCACCCTCCTGCTGGCCTCCGTGGCCCTCTCCATGTCCACTGCCGCTTTCGCCCAGGACGTTTCCGTCCTGCGCATTGGCCTTGATGGCGGCGAGAATGAGAGCGACCAGATCCGCCGCTCCGAATGCGTCGCCGAGCCGCTGAAGGCCGCGACCGGCGTCTCCGAAGTGCAGTTCTTCCCGTCGCCCGACTACAATGGCGTCATCCAGGGACTGCTCGGTGGCACCATCGACATCGCCATCATGGGCGCCTCGTCCTATGCCGCCATCTACCTGCAGGACCCCAACGCCGTTGATCCGGTGCTGACCACCAAGCAGGACGACGGTTCCACCGGCTACCACACCATCATGGTCGCCCGCGCTGACTCCGGCATCACCGACTTGGCCTCGACCAAGGGCAAAAAGCTCGGCTTTGCCGATCCCGACTCCACCTCGGGCTTCCTGGTTCCCAACGTCGCGCTGCCGGTCGATCTCGGGGGCCCGATTGCCGATTTCTACGGCTCGACCGGCTTCGGCGGCGGCCATGAAAACCTCGTGCTCGGCGTGCTTGACGGCACCTGGGATGTCGGCACCACCTTCGGTTCGGGCCAGGGCGAATTCTCCGAGGGCTACACCTCGGGCAACCTGCGCATCATGGTCGACAAGGGCCTGCTCGACATGGACGATCTGGTGGAAGTCTGGCAGTCGCCGATCATCCCCAACGGCCCGCTGATGGTCTCCAACAAGCTGTCCGACGAGATGAAGGCCAAGGTCACCGCCTTCTTCACCGGCCTGCCGGCGGCCGATTTCGAGTGCTTCGACAGCTTCACCAGCGGTGGCTATGTCGATTTCGCTCCGGCCAATCAGGCATTCTACCAGACCATCATCGACGCCCGTAAGTCGGTCATCGGCGGCTGATTTATCCTGTGATGGCGACGCTCCGGCGTCGCCATTTTTGCTTTCCCAACGACCAGCAAACGCGGTGTCACCCCGGCGAAAGCCGGGGCCCATCCTGAGATCTCGGGATGGATCCCGGATCAAGTCCGGGATGACATCGTGAATGTGGAGACACCGCACGCCATGACGGACACCGCCCACGCCCCACCGGGCCTCTCCCCCGCTAGCCAAACCCTGCTGCGCCACTATCGCAGCCAGGTACTCACCCGGCGGGTCTATTCGCTCATCGGCGTGGCGCTGGTGCTGGTGGCGCTGGGTGCGGCGATGAATTACGCCAATGCGGCGAACTCGGGAAAATTCTTCGAGCGCCTGCCCTACCTGTTCGATTTCCTGAAGAACTTCGTGCCCAACGATCCGTTCGAGATCGTGCGCGCCATGTTCGATATCGAGTCGCCCTATTACGACGGCTCGCTCAAATATAATTACACGGCGGATCGCCTGTATCTGACCGACAGCTTCTATATTCCGAACTTCATTTATCAGCTGATCATCACGGTCAATATCGCCATCGTCTCGACCATTATCGGCGGCTCACTGGCCTTCGTGCTGTGCTTTTTCGCCGCCACCAATCTGGTTGGCGCAGGCGCGGTGCGCTGGGTGGTGCGGCGCATCATGGAAGTGCTGCGGGCCTTTCCCGAGATCGTCATTGCCGGGCTGCTGACGGCGGTGCTGTCCATCGGCCCGATTGCCGCCATCGCTGCGGTGTCGCTGCACACCATCGGCGCGTTGGGCAAACTGTTCTTCGAAGTGGTCGAAAATGCCGACATGAAGCCCGAGGAAGGGCTGCGCTCGGTCGGCGCCTCCTGGCTGGAGCGAGTGCGCTACGCCATTGTGCCGCAAGTGCTGCCCAATTTCGTCAGCTACACGCTGCTGCGAACCGAAATCAACGTCCGCGCCTCCACCATTATCGGCGCAGTCGGCGGCGGCGGCATCGGCGAGGCGTTCCGCCTGTCGATCGGTCGCGACCATGCCGCAAAAACCTATGCCATCGTCATCCTGCTGTTGGTGACGGTCATCGCCATCGACCAGTTCTCCGGCTTTCTGCGCCGCCGGCTGGTGGGCGACCAATCCTTCCAACTGGGCCGGGAGAAAGCCTGATGACCACGATCAGCCTGGCGGAGCGCCACCGTCTTGCCACCAAGTATCCGGCCGTGTTTCAGCAGAGTTTTTTCCAGCGCTGGGGCCTGCCGGTCGGCATCACGGCAACGCTGGCCTATCTGGTGTTCTGCTGGTTTTTCTTCAGCGTCGGGCCGGCGCTGCAAAATGGCAAATGGGATCGCGCGTCGATCTATATTCAAGACTGGTACTCTTGGCGGGCCCAGCCACGCCTGCGCTTTGCCGATGGCGTGGTGACGCCGCAATGGTCGAGCCGGGGGCAATATGCCGAGGGCGCCGAGATCGACTGGCTGACGCCGCGCAGCGATGGCGGCATGACGGCCAGTTTCGGCAGCGCGGATGACCGGCTGGAAATCGCCACCACGCAGGTGGACGTACATCTCGATGGTGCGGTCTGGCCGGTGATGATCACCGAGGCCGGGGCCTTTGCGCCGGACAATGCACCATCGGCCATCGAGCAGGACGGCAGCAAGGTGCTGGTTAATTACGGCTTTGCCGGGCAGGCGGAAATTCGCAGCAATCAGGTGGCGGTGCAGCGCCGTTTCCTCGGCTGGGCCAATTTCCTCTACGATCCGCGCTCGCCGCTCTGGGGCAATGATCTGGTGTCGACCATTGGCCTCGTGTTCCAAGGCCAGGGATCATTGGTGTTGAGCGAATGGCTCGGCAACCGCACCTGGCAGCATGGCGATATTCTCACGAAGCTGATGCAGACACTGGTGATGGCCTTTGTCGGCACGCTGTTTGCCACGCTGATCGCCTTTCCGCTGGCTTTCATCGCCGCCCGCAACATCACCGCCAGCCGCCCCGCCAATTGGCTGATGAAGCGCAGTTTCGACTTCCTGCGCTCCATCGACATGCTGATCTGGGCGCTGTTCTTCACTCGGGGTTTTGGCCCAGGCCCGATCCCCGGCATCGCGGCGATCCTGTTCACCGACACCGGCGCACTGGGCAAGGTCTATGCCGAGGCGCTGGAAAATGTCGACGACAAGCAGCGCGAGGGCGTCAAGTCGGTCGGGGCCAGTGCGGGCTCGGTCAATCGCTTCGGCGTGGTGCCGCAGGTGTTGCCGGTGTTCATTTCCCAGTCGCTGTATTTCTGGGAGAGCAACACCCGCTCGGCCACCATCATCGGCGCTGTCGGCGCCGGCGGCATCGGACTCAAACTGCTCGAAGCCATGGGCACCAACTCGGACTGGGACAAGGTCGCCTATATGGTGCTGCTGATCCTGGGCGTGGTGTTCCTGTTCGACAATGTGTCGAACGCCATCCGCTCACGCCTGATCGGCCCGGCGGCGCATTAGGTCCGGTCGCGGAACCGCCGCTGATAATCGGGGTCGTAGAGCGAGCTTTCGCGGAAATCTGCGGCCCCCAGGCCCCGGCCGACAAAAATGATCGCGGTGCGCTCCACCGGGTCCGCAGCAAAGCGGGCCTCGATATCCGCCAGCGTGCCCCGGATGATTTTTTCATCGGGCCAGGAGGCGTGAAACACGATGGCGACGGGGCAATCAGCGCCGTAAAGTGGTGTCAGTTCGGCCACCACGCGATTCAGCGCATGGATGGCAAGGTGGATCGCCAAGGTCGCCCCGGTGGCGCCGAAAGCGGCGAGAGTTTCGCGCTCGGGCATCGGCGAGGCACGACCGGAAATCCGGGTCAGCACCAGGCTTTGCGCTTCGGCGGGAATGGTCAGCTCACGGCCCAGCGTAGCAGCGGCGGCCGCGAAGGCCGGCACGCCGGGGGTCAGCGTATAGGGGATGCCGAGCCGGTCCAGCCGGCGCATCTGCTCGGCCACCGCGCTCCACACGGAAAGGTCGCCGGAATGGAGACGGGCCACATCCTCACCCGCTTCACAGGCCTTCACATATTCGGCCTCGATTTCATCGAGCGACATTGGTGCGGTGTCGACGAGGCGTGCGTCCGGCCCGCACCACGCCAGCATTTCGGGCGGCACGATGGAGCCGGCATAGAGACAGACCGGGCAGGCGGCGAGCAGGTTTTTGCCGCGCACGGTAATGAGATCAGCCGCGCCGGGGCCGGCGCCGATGAAATGGACGGTCATGGCTTGCTCCAAACCCATTGCGTGATCGGCATGGCGGGGCGCCAGCCGGTCATGCTGCCAAGCGCGTCGGCGCGGGCGATGGCGATGCGGGTAAGGCTGCCGCCGCGCGTGGCGTGTTGGGCCAGCAATAGGGCTTCTAGCTCGATAGTGACGGCATTGGCGACCAGCCGCCCGCCAGGGCGCAACGCGTCTATCGCTGCGTCGAGTACGCCGGGATCCGAGCCGCCGCCGCCGATGAAAATGGCGTGCGGGGCGTCGAGGCCAGTGAGCGCTTCGGGGGCAGTGCCGATGACCAGCTTGAGATTGGGCACGCCGCAAGCGGCAGCATTGCGGATGATGCGGTCGGCGCGATCGGGATTGGCCTCGATGGCGATCGCCGACAGGCTGGGATCGGCCAGCAGCCATTCAATGGCGATGGAGCCCGAGCCAGCGCCGATATCCCACAGCGTTTCGCCGCGCCGTGGGGCGAGGGCGGAAAGGGTCAGCGCACGAATATCGTGCTTGGTGATCTGGCCGTCATGCTCGAACAGCGCGTCCGCGCGTCCCGGAGTTAGCGGCAGAATGCGCGCGGCGGGCAGGGCGACAACGCTGATGGCGCAGATATTGAGCGGGTCGATATCACGGAGGCCAAAGCTCATGGCGACGTGGCTGCGCACCGTCTCATTGGGGCCGCCCAGCGCTTCGAGCACGGTGACAATGGAAATGCCGAAACCGGAATCGGTGAGCAGCTGTGCCAGCGCGGCGGGCCCATTCTCGTCCGAGGTCAGCGCCAGAATGCGCGCGCCGGGGTGCAGATGCGGGCGGATCAGATCCAGCGACCGCCCATGCAACGACAGCGTGTCCACCTCCTGCAACGGCCAGCCCAGGCGAGCGGCGGCGAGGCTGAAGGCGGAGGGATGCGGAAACACCTGCATCTGGCTGGCGTCAATATGGCGGCTGAGCGTGGCGCCAACGCCGTAGTGGAACGGATCGCCCGAGGCCAACACGCAGACTTTTTGCCCCTTCAGCGCGACGATGGCATCCACCGAGTCCGAAAACGGCGAGAGCCATACGCGTGCTTCACCAGTGATCGCGGCGGCGGTCAGATTGAGATGGCGTGCGCCCCCAAAGATGAACTCGGCTTCGGTGATGGCGGCTTGTGCGGCGGCGCTCAGGCCGGGCAGGCCATCTTCGCCGAGACCGACAATCGACAGCCAGCTCACGGCTGGCTTCCTAGCGAGCGCGGCGAATAGACCAGCGGCGGCAGGTTGGGGCGCTCGATGATGCGGGTTTCGGGCGAGCCGATGATGACGCAGGTGGCCATGTCGGCGCGGGAGGGATCGGCGTCCGCCAACTTCATGATGGTGATGGCTTCGTCGGGACGGCCGGCGGCGCGGCCAAAAATCACCGGCGTCGACCACGGCAGCACTTCGCGTAAAATGGCGAAGGCGGTGCCCAACTGCCAGGGGCGGGCTTTTGAAATCGGATTATACAGCGCGATGACCAGCCCGGCACCGGCCACGGCGCGCAGGCGCTGCTCAATCACGGTCCAGGGCTTCAGATTATCCGACAGTGAAATCGCACAAAAATCATGCCCCAGCGGCGCACCAGCGCGGGCGGCGACGGCCAGCATGGCGGTGACGCCGGGGACGATATCGAGATCAACCGCGCGCCAGGCTGGGGGGCCGGCTTCGATGGCTTCGAGCACCGCGGCGGCCATGGCAAAGACCCCCGGATCGCCGCCGGAGACGACGCAGACTTTTTCGCCCGAGGCGGCGGTGTGTAGCGCATCCTTGGCGCGGGCCAGCTCCTCGCGGTTATCCGAGGCGACGCGGCGCTGGTCGTCGCGCAATTCGAGGCGGTCGAGATAGGGCCCATAGCCGAAGAACACATGGCTGGATGCAATGGCGGCCAGCGCTTCGGGCGTGGTTTGATCCGGATTGCCGGGGCCGGTGCCGACGACGACGAGCCGCCCGCTCATGGCCGCGTGCTCCAGCCGGGCACCAGCACCAGCGCAAAATACGGCGCGACATCGTCGGGCTTGTCGGCGAGGCGGATCGACATGGCGTTTTCCATGGTGCCGCGTTCGACATAGACGGCGCTGTCGAGCCGACCGGCGGCAGCAATGGCTCGGCGGATTTTTGGTAGATTGCGGCCCACCTTCATGATCACCGCGCCATCGGGGCTGTCGAGGCGGGCTGCCAATGCGGCTTCATCCAGCGTGCCGGGCAAGACCGATAAAATGTCGTCGCCCTGCACTAGTGGCAGGCCGGCGGCCGACCAGCAGCCGGACATGGCAGTGATGCCGGGAATGACCTCGGTGGTGTAGCGCGTGGAGAGGCGGACATGCAGATGCATGTAGCTGCCATAAAACAGCGGATCGCCCTCGCTCAGCACGGCGACCTTGCGTCCGGCATCGAGGTGGACGGCAAGGCGCGCGGCGGCTTCGGCGTAGAAAGCGCTGGTGGCGGCTTTGTAGTCAGCGTGGTTGCGGTCGATCTCGGTGGTCACCGGATAGAGCAGCGGTTCTTCCAACTGGCCGGTGAGATAATCCGCCACGATGCGGCGGGCATTGCTCGCATTGCCCTGCTTGGCAAAATAGGCGACCACGTCGGCGCTTTCGATCGCGCGCACCGCTTTGAGCGTGAGCAGTTCCGGGTCACCCGGGCCGGTGCCGACGCCAATCAGAGTGCCGCTCATATGCCCGGCCTCGCCAATGCATTGAGCGCAGCGGCGGTCATTGCTGAGCCGCCGAGGCGACCGCGCACGATGGCATAGGGCACGCCATAGGAATGCTCCGCCAGCGCCGCCTTGGATTCGGCCGCACCGACAAAGCCCACCGGCATGCCGATGATGGCGGCGGGTTTTGGCGCGCCGTCGCGCAGCAATTCGAGCAGGAAAAACAGCGCCGTCGGCGCATTGCCAATGGCGACCACCGACCCGGCCAGGCGCGGCAGCCACAGTTTCAGCGCAGCGGCGGAGCGGGTATTGCCCAGCTCGGCGGCAAGGGTTGGCGTGGTTGGATCGCGCAGGGTGCAGATCACTTCATTCTGCGCCGGCAGGCGGGCCGCGGTGACACCACGGGCAACCATTTCCGCATCGCAGAAAATCGGCGCGCCTTTCGCCAGCGCATTGCGGGCGGCCGTCACAAAGCCGGGGCCAAATTCGAAATGCTGTGCCGCTTCGACCGCGCCAGCGGCGTGGATCATACGGATCGCCAGCTCGGCCTCGTCGGGCGAAAAGGCGCTGAGGTCGGCCTCGGCGCGGATGATGGCGAAGGACTGGCGATAAATCGCGTCACCATCCTTGATGTAGTCATATGCGGTCATCGTCATCCTTGCGCGGCGGGGCCGATGGCGGACTCAAGCTGGTCCGCGCGCAGCAGCGTGATCGGCGTATCGCCTGCCGTCCCATCAATGACAAGGCCGTAACCGTCGGGGCGGCCGACCAGCGTCAAAGCGGCGCGGCGCGGATGGGCGCAACCCTTGGCGCAGCCCGAGACATGCAGGTCGGTGTGATCGTCAAGCAGCGGCGCCAGCCGCTCGGCAATGCTGCGAGCGGCAATATGGCCCGAAGCGCAGCCAAGGCTGCCGATACAGGCACTGATGCGACGGCGCGGGTCCTGCAGGTGGATGATGAAATCCTCATCCAGCGCGTCAAGCAGCGACGCTCGCGCGCCGATGGCCAGCAGCGCGTGGTGCGGTGCGAGGCGGAATTCGCTGACACCATGATGCGGCGCAATCGCCGCCAGCGCGCTGAGCGCATCCCACGGCACGGCGCCAAACGGCAGGCCCAACCCGATGGCGCCAGTATTGGCAAGATTGAACCGGCCAATGGGTGTCGTGGTCGGTTGCGGCAGCGCCGGCGCGTCTGTGCACAAATGCCCAAGCACGGCGAGCAGCTGGATATGCGGCAAATCGGCGACACGCGCCTCGGGCCCGCGTTCGGCCAGCAGCGCCAGCACCACATGGGCGGCCTGCGCCGGCTGGCTGGTGGTGCCGAAGCAGAAATTGCCGGCGCTAATGGCCCAACTGTCCGTGGCGGTGGCGACCAGCCTGATATCGGCCTTGAGCCCGGCCAGATTGAGCTGGCCATTGCCATCGACAATGACGGTGACTTTCGGGCCCAAGCGCGCGGTCAAAGCGGCCGAGTCGCTGCGAATGGTGGCGGCCAGCGGGCGCGGGTCGGCAAGCTCCTGCGGGTCGTCGCCAGCCAAAGGCGGGGTTTCAACGACGAGGCCGCGCTCGATGCTCACTGACGCTTCGATGGCCCGGGCGAAAGGCCGCGATCCGGCGGCGGTCAGCCCGCGGACCTGCAGATTGCCGCGCGCCGTGACCTCGATGGCGCCATTGCCGAAATCGCCAGCGATATTGGAGAGCTTTTCCAGCGCAGCGGGCGTCATCCGGCCGCCGGCCACGCGCAGGCGCGCCAGCAAGCCGTCACCGGTCTGCATCGGAGCATCAAGCGACGGACAGGCGCCGCGGCGCACATGGGTAAGGGGCAAGGCGATGGACATGAGTAGGGTTTAGCGGATTGGCGCGGCGGGGGGAATGGGCGGCTTGTCGCGCAAGCGGGGGGAGGGGCCGCTACCCCCGCTTGCGCAGCAAATAGATGTCCATGATCCAGCCGTGCTGCTCCCGCGCTGCCTGCCTTGTGGCCACGATCTGCTCGCGCACGTCGTCCAGCCGGCCGGAGATGGTGATCTCGTCCGCCGTCCCGAGATAGGCGCCCCAGAAGATGTCGAGCTCGGGATCGGCTTCGGTGAAAGCGGTCTGGCCGTCGAGCATGACGATGGTGTCGTCGGCGACATCGCCGAGCCGGCGGCCGGTGGTGATGTGGACCGGCTCACCAATGCGGTTAAGGGCAATGCCATGGGCGGCGGTGAGCGCCTGAATGGAAGTGATGCCGGGAATGATTTCGACGGCAAAATCCGGGCGCAACCGATCGATAATGCGGATGGTAGAATCATAAAGCCCGGGATCACCCCAGACCAGGAATGCCGCCGCGCCATCGGCCGGCACATCGCGCAACAGGCTGGCGAAGCGCAAAGCCAGCGCTGCGTGCCACTCATCGACGCCAGCCGTGTAGTCCGGATTGGCGGCGTCGCGGCGGGGCACAGCGTATTCGACCACGCGGCTGGCTGGATTGGTGACGTAGCGGGCGATGATGTCGCGGCGCAGCTCGGCCAGATCGGCCTTGGCCGCGCCCTTGTCGGGAATGAACAGCACATCGGCGCGGTTGAGCGCATTGATGGCCTGCACGGTCAGATGCTCGGGATTGCCGGTGCCGATGCCCACGATGAGGATTGTCTGCATGGGGTTTCCTTGCCCGAGCGCTGGCGCGTTGACAAGCACTGGCTCGGGCGACCTGTGTCAAGACCAGTAGTCACAATTTGCGGCGCACGCCGTCTAGCACTTGACCTTCCCATTGGGGAATCCCGCACAGCAGCGGGATCAACCGAGAGGAGTTTCCGATGAAGACGCTGATCATTGCTACCGCCCTGCTGGCCGCTTTTGCCTTGCCGACGCTGGCGCAGGACCATGCCGGCCACGGCGCCATGGCCACCGATAGCGCGGCGACCACGGCTTATAAGCAGGCCAATGCCAGCATGCACGCTGCCATGGAAATGGAGTTCACCGGTGACGCCGATGCCGATTTCCTGCGCGGCATGATTCCGCATCATCAAGGCGCTGTGGATATGGCTCGGATCGTGCTCGAACACGGCACCGACCCCGAAGTGCGGGCGCTGGCCGAAGCGGTGATTGCGACGCAGGAGGAAGAGATTGCCTGGATGCAGGCATGGCTGGCCCAGAAGAGGCTGTAGCGTCAGTCCCGCCCGATGCGACTGACCGAGTTGCGCACGATCAGCTCGGCGCGCAGTAGCACTTCGCTTTGCCGCGGCGTTTCGCCGGCCAGCAGGGCCAGCAGCAGGTCCATGGCTTCCTCGCCGATCTTGAGGCGGGGTTGCTTCATCGTGGTCAGCGACGGGCTAACAAAGCTGGCGAAGGAAATGTCGTCAAAGCCCATCACCGAGAATTCGCGCGGTAGGTCGTAGCGGCGGGCATTCAGCGCGATGATGACGCCGAGTGCCGTGGCGTCGTTGACGCAGAAAAACGCGGTCGGCAGCACGTCGCGGACAAACATGTGCTCGGCGGCCTGCCGGCCCGATTCGGTGGTGCCGTCGCCATCCAGAATGAGCAGCGGGTCGATGCTGATGCCATGGCCCTGCAGCGCCGCAAGATAGCCGCGCTCGCGGAGCTGGTTCACGGCTTTGCTGGTCGAATGGCCGATAAAGGCGATGCGGCGATGGCCCTGGGAAATCAGATGCTCGGTAGCGACGCGGGCGCCCTCGAAATTGTCGACGCCGACAAACGGCACGTCATTATTGCTGACCGGTTCGTTGACCGCGACCATCGGCGGCAGGCGGGACTCGCCACCCTCACTGCCGAAACCATAGGGCAGGTGGCCGGTGAACAGGATCAAGCCATCGGCCTGGTTGGAGCTGATGAAGCGCAGATAGTCGGTCTCGCGCGTGGCATCGTTCTGGGTATTGCCGATCAGCACGCCATAGCCGCGCTTGCTGGCCTCGGTTTCAAGGCCGACCAGGATATTGGAGAAATTCGGGTCGCCCACATCGGGCGCCAGAATCAGAATCATGTTGCTGCGGCGCATGCGCAGCGAACGGGCCATGGCATTGGTGGTGTAGCCGGTGCGGGCAACGGCCTCGGTGACGCGGCGGCGGGTGGCGTCGGCGACCTTGGTCGGCTCGTTGATAGCGCGGCTGACCGTGGCGATGGATACGCCGGCGATCGCCGCAACGTCCTCAATTGTCGCCAGTTTCTGGTGCTTCACTCTTCGCCCCGACCACCCTGCGGCGTCTGCGCCTGCTGCCTTAGCAGATGGCGCGACCTGCGCCAGACTTCTCATTAGGCTTAGCCCATTTTCCGTCTATGTAAACCTTTACATCATTTATGAAAACCTTTACATCGCTGAGTAGTGGACGCTGAACAGGGCCAACCTGTCATGCGCCGGGGAGGGGTTTCAGACATGAGCAGTGCCGAAGGCACGTCGACGCCGGCCATCCTGTCAGCCAACAGGATTTCCAAGTCGTTTGGCGAAATCCCGGTGCTTTTCAGTGTCGATTTCGACATCAAGCCGGGCGAGGTTCACGCCATTATCGGCGAGAATGGCGCGGGCAAATCCACCCTCATCAAAATTCTCTCGGGTATCGAGCAGCCGACCTCCGGCTCGATCACTTATGATGGCCAGGCCGCCGTGCTGCCGCCCAATGGCGAAGCCGAGGCCATGGGCATCGTGCTGATCCATCAGGAACTGAACCTGGCCGAACATCTGACCGTGGCGGACTCGATCTTCCTCGGTCGCGAACTCAAGAAATACGGTTTCCTCGACCTCAGGGAAATGCGCCGGCGCGCCGTGGACGTCATGGAAACGCTGCATGTGCGGGTTGATCCCGACGCGCGGATCAATACGCTGTCGGTGGCCGACAAGCAGATGGTGGAAATCGCCAAGGCGATCAGCCGCGATGCGCGCGTGCTGATCATGGACGAACCGACGGCGGTGCTGTCGGTGGGCGAAACCGAAACCCTGTTCGAGCAGATCCGCCGGCTGACGGCGCGCGGCGTCGCGGTGATCTTCATTTCGCACAAGCTCGACGAAATCATGGACCTCGCCCAGCGCGTCACCGTGCTGCGCGATGGCCAGTTGATCGCCACGATCGGCACCGAGGCGCTGACGCCGGATTCCATCGCCCAGATGATGGTCGGGCGCGAGCTGTCCAATCTCTATCCGCCCAAGCATGAGCCCGATGTCGATGCGCCCGTGGTGCTGTCGGTGCGCGGGTTGCAGGCGCCGGGCGTCAAGGAGATGTCGTTCGACTTGCGCAAGGGCGAAATCCTTGGCTTTGCCGGCTTGATCGGCTCGGGCCGTACGGCCGTGGCCGAGGCGATTGTCGGGCTGACGGCCAAGACCGCCGGCGCGGTGGAAGTCGACGGCCTGCCGGTCGATTTCACCGATGTCGCCAAATCGGTCGATGCCGGGCTGGCCTATATGACCAAGGACCGCAAGGGCCGGGGCCTGCTGCTCAATGTCGGCCTGCAGCCGAATTTGACGCTGCTGACGCTGAAAAAGCACCTCAAACATGGCTTTCTCGACGGCAAGAGCGAACAGCGGGCCCTGGAGCGCGCCACGCGCCGCTTCGATATTCGGGCGCGCGACGCCTCGGTGCGGGTGGGCCAGCTCTCGGGCGGCAATCAGCAGAAGCTGATGTTGGGCAAGACCATGGAAGCCGATCCGGACATCATCATCATGGATGAGCCGACGCGCGGCATCGATGTCGGCACCAAGCAGCAGATTTATCACATCATCGCGGCGCTCGCCGCCGAGGGAAAGTCGATCATCCTGATCTCTTCGGAGATGCAGGAGGTCATCGGGCTCAGTCACCGCGTGCTGGTGATGCGCAATGGCCGGCTGGCCGGCAAGCTCGAAGGCGCCGAGATCGTGGAAGCAGAAATCATGCGGTACGCCGCAGGCATCAAACAGGATGGGGACGATGAGCGTATCAGCGCATGAGGCAGCCAAGCCGGGGAAAGGCTTCCGGCTCGACCTCAAGACCGCGGGACCGCTGCTGGCGCTGATCCTGCTGGTGATCCTGGGCTATTCGCTCAATCCGGCCTTCCTTAACGAAGGCAATATCACCAATATTCTCACCCGCTCGGCCTTTATCGGCATCATCGCGGTGGGGGCGACTTTCGTCATCACCGCCGGCGGCATCGACCTGTCGGTGGGCTCGATGGCGGCTTTCATCGCCGGCGTCATGATCATCATCATGAACAGCGCCGTGGAGGCCATGGGCGCGTCGATCTGGACCGTGCTGCTGGGTATCGGCTGTTCGCTGATCCTGGGCATCGGGGCCGGCTTCATCAACGGGTTCCTGACCACCAAGGGCAAGATCGAAGCCTTTATCGTGACGCTGGGCACCATGGGCATTTATCGCTCGCTGGTGACCTATTTCGCCGATGGCGGCACGCTGTCGCTCAATAATGGCGCCCGCGAAATCTATCGCCCGGTCTATTATGAGAGCTTCCTGCGCATTCCCTATCCGGTGTGGGTATTCATCGCCGTGGCCATTCTCGGCTGGGTGCTGATGAACCGCACCGCCTTCGGCCGCTATTGCATGGCCATCGGCAGCAATGAGCATGTGGCGCGCTATTCGGCGATCAAGGTCGACCGGGTCAAGACCGCGACCTACATCCTGCAGGGCATGTGCGTGTCGCTGGCCACCATCATCTATGTGCCGCGCCTCGGCTCGGCCTCGTCGGCCACCGGCGTGCTGTGGGAATTGGAAGCCATTGCGGCGGTGATCATCGGCGGCACCATGCTCAAGGGCGGCTTTGGCCGCATCGGCGGCACCGTGATCGGCGCACTGATCCTCACCTCGATCGGCAACATCCTCAATCTCACCGAGATCATCTCCAACTACCTCAATGGGGCAGTGCAGGGCGTGATCATCATCGCCGCGGTTTATCTGCAGCGCGGTTCGCTGCGCGGTCGCCGCAAGCCGGCCGAATAATTTCAGTCATTCCACGCCGTAAAGGCGGGATCACCGGCGCAGCGTCAAACGCGCCACACATGCAGGGAGGACTATCATGTCTTTGAAGGCAATCGCACTTGGCCTGTTGGCCACCAGCGCACTGGTCGGTACGGCCGTGGCGCAGGAAAAGATCAAGATCGGCGTGTCCATTCCGGCCGCGACGCATGGTTTCATGGGCGGCCTGAACTGGCACGCTGCGGAAGCTGAAAAGCGCCTCGAAGCCGCCAATCCGAATATCGACATCATCATCGTGACCGCTGACGGCCCGGCCGATCAGGCCAGCGATCTGGAAGACCTGGTTTCGGTCCACCAGATCCAGGCGCTCGTGGTGCTGCCGTTCGAATCCGAGCCGCTGACCGAGCCGGTCCGCGCCGTTGCCGACACCGGTGCCTTCATCACCGTCGTTGACCGTGGCCTGACCGATCCGTCGATCCAGGACGTTTATGTTTCGGGCAACAACACCGAAATGGGCCAGGTTTCGGCGCAGTATATGAAGACCCGTCTGGGTGAAGGCGACAACATCGTCATCCTGCGCGGCATTCCGACCGTGCTGGACACCGAACGCTTCGACGCCTTCATGGCCGAAATCGAAGGCTCGGGCATCAACGTGCTCGACAACAAGTTCGCCAACTGGAACCGCGATGACGGTTTTGAAGTGATGCAGGACTTCCTGAGCCGCTTCCCCGACATCAAGGGCGTGTGGGCACAGGACGACGACATCACCCTGGGCGTGGTTGAAGCCGTCAAGGCTGCAGGCCGCGACAAGGAAATGTTCATCGTCGGCGGCGCCGGCATGAAGGAAATCGTCAAGGGCGTGATGGACGGCAACGAGCTGGTGCCGGTCGACGTGCTGTATCCGCCGGCGCAGATCGCGACGGCCATGGACGTTACCGTCAGCCACTTCACCTCCAACGGCCCGGTCGGCGGCACCTACATCCTGGGTTCGCCACTGATCACCAAGGACAACGCTGCGATGTACTACTTCCCCGACAGCCCGTTCTGATTCCTCCTCAGAGCGGACATGCGAAGGGCGCCCCTCGGGGCGCCCTTTGTGATTCTTCTTCCCTTTCCCCTTGAGGGAGAAGGTAAGAAGGACGGATGAGGGCCTCACACCGCCTCAGGCGTATACCCAGCCTCCCGGATTGCCGCTTCGCCGACCGCCTTGTCGCCGGTGAATGCCACCTTGTGGCTCGCCAGATCGACCGAGATATCGGCCCCCGGCAGCGCGGTTTCCAGCGCCTTGCGCACGGTGCCCACACAATGCCCGCAGGTCATGTCGTTGACGGTGAAAGTGTTCTTGTCGCTCATCTTAGTGTCCTTTCGAAATGGGATGCTCGCCGGCGAGGTCGTCGAGGATGGGGCAGTCAGGGCGGTTGTCGCCGCCGCAGCAATGGGCCAAATGGCTGAGGGTTTTGACCATCCCCTGCAACTCGGCGATCTTGGTTTGCAGCGCCGTGATATGGCTGGTCGCGATCTCCTTGACCTCGCCACTGGCGCGCGATTTGTCCTGCCATAGCCCGAGCAGGGTGGAGGTTTCCTCCACCGAGAAGCCCAGCGTGCGGGCGCGTTTGACGAAGCGCAGCACGTGGACTTCGTCCTCGCCATAGACGCGATAATTGCTGTCGGTGCGATGCGGCGGCCGGATCAGGCCGATGGATTCGTAATAGCGGATCATCTTGGCCGACACGCCCGAGGCGCTGGAGGCTTCGCCGATATTCACAATTTCACTCCCTTCACGCCGCGCAGGCGCTGCGCATTGCCCACCACGAAGACCGAGCTGAGCGCCATGGCGCCGGCGCCGATCATCGGACTGAGCAGGATGCCGAAGCTTGGGTACAGCACGCCAGCCGCCACCGGGATCAGCAGCGTATTGTAGCCAAAGGCCCAGAACAGGTTTTCCCAGATATTCTTGAGGGTCGCCCGGCTGATGATGAGAGCGTTGAGCACGCCCTTGAGGTCGCCGCCGAGCAGCACCACGTCGGCGCTTTCGATGGCGGCATCGGTGCCGGTGCCGACGGCGATGCCGATATCGGCTTCGGCCAGCGCCGGCGCGTCATTGATGCCATCGCCGATAAAGGCGACGGGACCAAACTGGCGCAGGCCCTTGATGGTCGCCACCTTGTCGGCGGGCAACACCTCAGCGCGGACCTCATCAATGCCGAGCTGGCGGGCAATCGCCTCGGCCGTGCGCCGATTGTCGCCCGAGATCATCGCCGTCTTCAGACCCATGGCGTGCAATGCGTCGATGACGGCCTTGCTGGTCGGCTTGATGCTGTCGGCAACCACGATGGTGGCGGCGGCCTTGCCATCGATGGCGACAAACACTGGAGACTTGCCCTCATTGGCCAGCCGCTCGGCATCGGCGTCAAAGCCGGAGAGGTCGATCCCTTCCAGATAGCGGGCCGAACCGATCAGCACCGCGCGGCCATTGACCGTGCCGCTGACGCCATTGCCGGCCGAGGACTGGAAGTCCGCCACCACTGGCAGGGACAGGCCCTGCTGCTCGGCAGCGGCCACAATGGCAGCGCCCGTAGGATGCTCGGACTTGGCTTCCACAGCCGCCACGGCGGCCAGCACGTCACCATGCTCAAAGCCCTTGGCGAGGATCAGATCGGTCAGCGTCGGTTTGCCCGACGTCAGCGTGCCGGTCTTGTCGAAGGCGACGACCTTGGCGTCCCGCAGCTGCTGCAGCGCCTGACTCTGGCGGAACAGCACACCCATCTCGGCAGCGCGGCCAGTGCCCACCATAATCGAAGTTGGCGTGGCGAGGCCCATGGCACAGGGGCAGGCGATGATCAGCACGGCGACCGCATTGACCAGACCGAATGTGGTGGCCGGGTCCGGCCCCCAGATCGCCCAGACGGCAAAGGTGGCGATGGCCAGAGCAATGACGGCGGGCACGAACCACAGCGTGATCCGGTCGACCACGGCCTGGATCGGCAGCTTGCCGCCCTGGGCCTCTTCGACCATGCGGATGATCTGCGCCAGCATGGTGTCGCCGCCCACCTTGGTGGCGCGGAAGCTGAAACTGCCCGACGTGTTGAGCGTGCCGCCAATAACGGTCGCGCCCACGGTCTTGGAGACGGGCAGGGGCTCGCCGGAAATCATCGATTCATCGATATGGCTACTGCCGTCGACGATTTCGCCATCGACGGCGATCTTCTCGCCGGGACGGACGACGATGATATCGCCGGCCACCACCTGTTCGATCGGCAGTTCGACGATGGCGCCATCACGCTGCACCCGGGCGGTCTTGGCCTGTTCACGCACCAGCCGCTGAATGGCTTCGCCCGTACGCCCCTTGGCCAGAGCTTCCAGCCAGCGGCCCACCAGGATCAGCGTGACGATGACCGCCGCCGCCTCGAAATAGACGAAGCGCGTTTCGCTCGGCACCAGGTCCGGCGCAAAGGTCACCACCGTTGAGAACAGCCAAGCCGCGCCGGCGCCAAGCGCCACCAGCGAGTTCATCTCGGGCGCACCGCGCAGCAGCGCCGGAATGCCGATCTTGAAGAAGCGCCAGCCGGGCCCGAACAGCACAATGGTGGTGGCGATGAAGAACGCGACATTGAGCGTCTGCGTCGACACCAGCGACATCACCCACATATGGAACGGCATGTAGAGATGGCCGCCCATTTCGATGATGAAGATGGGCAAGGTGAAGAGGCCCGCAATCAGCACGTCGCGACGCAGCACGGCCGCGTCCTCGTCGTGATGCTGGTGCCCGCCATGGTCGTGGTGATGCATCTCGGGCGTCTGGCTGCCCTGATAGCCGGCCTTTTCGATGGCCTTGAGTACGGCATCGAGCTGCTCGGCATCGCCAAGCTGCACCGTGGCGCGCTCGGTGGCGAGATTAACCGATGCAGCGGTGACGCTCGGCACCTTGAGCAGGGCCTTTTCCACGCGTGCCACGCAGGAGGCACAGGTCATGCCGGCGATATCGATGGAAAGCGGTTTGCTATGGACGTGTTCAGTCATGTTTTCACCTCGTCCTGCAGTATATAAAGCTTCCCATTATGGTAAGGTCAAGGGGCTCATGTGCGATTGTGTCCCGCACATGCGGCAGGTTGGCACTGCGACAGTTGCGCGGCTTAAAGCCTTGATAGCGCGGGCCTATGTTGGCGGTGTCAGGAGACGTTATGCCATGCAGCCCGTCCACATCGACATCCCCAAACCCGATCTTGCTCTGCTCTGTCAGAGCTGCGAATCCCGTCATCAGGGCATTTGCGGCGCCCTGACTCCCGTCCAGCGCGCCGCCCTGGTGCGTCACTCGCGCCGCGTGCAACGCGCGCCGGGGGAACTGCTGCTGGCCGATGCCGAGCCGATCTCCAGCTACGGTATTGTGCTGCGCGGCGTGGTGAAGCTCTCCAAGGTGCTGGAGGATGGCCGCCAGCAGGTGGTGGGGCTGCAATTTGCGCCCGATCTGCTGGGGCGGCTATTTGCCCGCGAAAGTCGGGTGACGGCGGAGGCGGCGTCCGATGTCGATCTCTGCCTCGTGCCGAAATCGGCCATGGAAGCGCTGGTGCGCGACAATCCGGCGCTGAAACACCGGCTGATGCTGCAGACATTGCGCGAACTCGATGAGGCGCGCGACTGGATGGTGACGCTGGGCCGCAAGAGCGCCGCCGAGAAGGTGGCCAGCTTTCTCTATCTGATCGCCAGCCACACCGAGCCGGCTGCGGCGACGGTGATGACCTTCGACCTGCCACTGAGCCGCGCCGACATCGGCGATTTCCTAGGCCTGACCATCGAAACCGTGAGCCGCCAGATGAGCAAGCTCAAGGCCGATGGCGTCATCGAGGTCGAGAACTACCGCCACGTCTCTGTGCCAGATATGGCCCGGCTAAGGGTGCGCTGCGGGTAGCGGCATTATTCCAGCATCCCATTCCGCAGCGTCAGCACCCGATCCACACTGCCTTCCGGGATCGCTGCATGAGTGACCACGATCACACTGCGCCCCTGCGCTGCGCTATGCAGCGTCTCGAAGAACGCCACTTCCGCCGCCCGGTCGAGTCCGGTGGTGGGTTCATCCAGCAGCAGAATTCGCGCCGGCGACAGTAGCACCCGCGCCAGACACAGCCGCCGCGCCTGTCCCACCGAAACACTGCGCCCGCCTTCCCCGATGAGACTACCCAGCCCATTTGGCAGGCCACGGACGAAAGCCTCAATGCCGGCGTCAGCCAGCGCCGACCACAGCTTTGCATCGTCCGCCTCCGGGCTGCCGATCAGCAGATTGGCGCGGATACTGTCATTGAACAGCGGGCTGTCCTGGCTGAGCAGCGCCATGCTGGCATGGATATCGGCCTGACGCAGCGCCGGCAGCGCGACGCCGCCGAGGCTGATGCTGCCCAATTGCGGCTCGGCGAGGCGCAGCATCAGGGTGAGCAGGCTGGATTTGCCGATACCGCTGGGGCCAATGATGGCGATGTGTTCGCCCGGTACCACCGTAAGGTCCAGATCGTTCAACACCGGCGGGCCACCATAGCTGAAGGTGACGTCACGCAGGCTGAGCGTGGTGTCAGCGGGCAGCGCCACCGGACTGACCGGATCGGCGATTGGCAGCGGACTGTCGGCGATGGCGGTGAGCCGCTCGGCGGCGGCCATGGCGGTGGTCAGCTTGCCGACACTGCGCACGATGAGGCTGGTCGCCTCGAAACTCCCGGCGATGGCCAATAGCAGACCGGCAAGCACCGGGCCTTCGACCGTCCCAGCAGTAAAACTCTGCATCCCAAACCATAGCGCGCCGACCAGCGCCAGCGCCGCCAGCGCCTGCACGGCAAAGCCGGCGAGCACGGTCAGGGTGGACAGCCGCCCCTTGGCAGCGGAGAGACGCTGCGCCGCGTCGGTAAACCCGACCTGCGCCGTGCCGAGCACGCCGAACAGCGTCAAATCGGCATGGCCCTCAATGCCATCGAGCACGCTGGCCCGGGCATCGGCGGCGCGGCTGACCAGCTCGCGCCCAGCCCCACGGCTGATCAGCACCAGACCCGAGGGCACCGCCAGCCCCGCCAGCCCGAAACACAGCCCATAAACCAGCGCGGCGCTGGGCAGCAGCCAGGCCAGCAAGCCGGTCAGCGCCCCGCCAATCACCAGTGCGGCGGCAATCGGCCCGATGGCGACCAGAAACGCGGTGTCGAGCGCGTCGACATCGGCGGTGAGCCGGCTGACCAGATCGCCATGGCGCAGGCTGCGGTCGGCCAGCGGCAGACGCGGAAACAGCCGGCCAAACAGCCAGCCGCGCAAATCGGCCAATAGCCGCAGCGTGGCGTCATGGCCGGCCAGTCGCTCCCCATAGCGGGCCAGAATGCGGATGAATGAGAAGCCGCGCACCAGTGCCGAGGGCACGAACAGATTGAACGCCAGCCCCGCCGTGGTCAGCGCGGCGGCGGTGATGAACCAGCCCGAGGTGCCGAGCAGGGCCACGCCCGCTGCCAGCGCTATGAGCGACAGCAGCAGCGCCAGCGAAAACCCCTTGGCCTGGGTGAGGAACAGTCTGCGAAAGGCGAGGAGCGATTTCATGCGACAGTCTTCCCCTTATGAGCGGGCAGGGGCATCGGCAGCAGGCTCTCGCCGGCAATGCGCCACGCCTTGTCCATCCGCGCGGCGACCGCCAGCGAGTGGGTGGCGATGATCAGCGTCCGACCCCGCGCATAAAGCTTGAGCGCGTCCAGCACCTCCTGTTTGAGCGCTGCGTCGAGATGGGCGGTGGGTTCATCCAGCAGGATCAGCCCAGCATCCCGCAGATAAATCCGCGCCAAGGCGATCCGCTGCGCCTGCCCACCGGAGAGTCCCAGCCCACCCTCGCCAATCCGGGTGGCCAGCCCCTCGGGCAACACATCGGCAAACGGGGTGACGAGCGCCCGCTCGGCGGCGCGCTGGATTTCGCTGGGTGAGGCATCTGGCCGGGCAAGGGCGATATTGTCGGCAATGCTGCCGGCAAAAATGCGCGGCTTCTGCCCCAGCATGGTCATTCGCCCGCGCAATTCTGCCTCGGCCCAATCAGCGAGTGGGCGCTGGTCGAGCACAATGCCGCCCTCATATTTCCGCAGCCCGGCAATCGCCTCCAACAGCGTCGATTTGCCAATGCCGCTGGGGCCAAGAATGGCGATGTGTTCGCCTGGGGCGATGGTGAGGTCAGTATCGGCCAGGGTGACGCGGGCCTCGTCGGGCGTCCGCAAAGTGAGGTTGCTGAGCCTCAGTCCCAGCGCGCCACTGGTCGCTGAACGCGGTGCATCGACAAGCGGCACCGGGGCAGGGGGCAGCGCTCCGAGCTGGGCCTCAATTTCCCCAATAGCCGCCTTGGCAGCGGCGCGGTCATGATAGTGCGCGGCGAGCAGGCGCAGCGGATTGTACACCTCCGGCGCCATCAGCAGCAGGAACAGCCCCAGTTGCAGGGTGAGCGGCGATGACCGCAGCTTGAGATAGTCAATGAAGGTCAGCCCGACATACAGCGCCACGCCGGCCACGCCCAGCGCCGCGAAAAACTCCAGCACCGCCGACGACAGAAACGCGATGCGCAGCACCCGCAGCGTCCGGCGGCGTAATTCGTCGCTGGCGGCGACAATACCCGCCGTTTCCGCTTCAGCGCGGCCGAACAGTTTCAGCGTCAGCAGTCCGCGCAGCCGGTCGGCAAACCGTCCGGTGAGCAGCGACAAAGCGCGCGCTTGCTTGTTGGTGGCAATTTGCGCGCCCCAGCCGGCCAGCGCCATGAATACCGGAATCAGCGGCGCCGAAATGAGGAACAGCAGCCCCGCCAGCCAATCCAGTGGCAGGATGATGGCGCCAAAGGCGATCGGCAGCAGGCTCGCCTGGATCATCGCCGGCAGATACTGCGCAAAGAAGCCGTCAAACGCCTCCACCTGATCGATGATGGCCGATGCCGCCGCCCCTGATTGCGGTTGTTCCGCCGCGCGCGGCGACCGCGCCAGCAGATGCGAATAAAGCGTGGCGCGAACGGCGGACTTGATCGCCTCGGACCCGGCCGTGCCGGCCCGCTCGCCAATGGCGGCGAGGGCGGCGCGGGTCAGCAACAAGCAGAGGATAAGCACGATGCCCGGAACCAGCGTCTCGATCGGCGCACCGCTTTCGATGGCCCCGCCCAGCACGCTCGCCAGCGTCCACGCCTGCCAGACCAGCAGGGCCCCGCCGAGCAGTGGCGCGGCAATGGCCAGACTGAGCCAGATGCCGCTATGCCGGCGCAGGGCGGAGAGGGTTTTGCCGTTGCGGCGGTCGATATCGGACAAGGTCATGAATTGCAGCATAGAGTGAGTTGAGACCGAGCCCTTGATCTGAATCAAGGCATGGGGAGACTCGGAGCGCATAGAGTGCGCAGTGACGGCGCCGACTCGGGCGCTGCCAGACAGAAGGGCAGTAGCTCATGATCGACATGACCGTTGTCGAACTCTCGCGGTGGCAATTCGCCGCCACCGCCATGTATCACTTCATTTTCGTGCCGCTTACCATTGGCCTGTCCGTGATGATGGCCATCATGGAAAGCGTTTACGTGATGACCGGGCGCGATATCTGGCGCAAGGCGACCCTGTTCTGGGGCACGCTATTCGGCGTCAATTTCGCCATGGGCGTCGCTACCGGCATCGTCATGGAATTCCAGTTCGGCATGAACTGGAGCTATTACAGCCATTATGTGGGCGACGTGTTCGGCGCGCCGCTGGCCATTGAAGGGCTGATGGCCTTCTTCCTCGAAGCCACCTTTATCGGGCTGTTCTTCTTCGGCTGGGACCGGCTGAGCAAGGTGGGCCATCTGGCGGTCACCTGGCTGATGGCGCTGGGGGCCAATTTCTCGGCGCTGTGGATTTTGATCGCCAATGGCTGGATGCAAAATCCGGTCGGCGCCAAATTCAATCCCGACACCATGCGCATGGAAATCACCGACTTCATCGCGGTGATCTTCAATCCGGTGGCACAAGCCAAATTCGTTCATACCGTCAGCGCCGGCTATGTCTGCGGCGCGGTGTTCATCTTCGCCATTTCCTGCCTGTTCCTGCTGCAGGGCAAGCATGTTGAACTGGCCAAGCGCTCGATGGTCGTCGCCGCCAGCTTCGGTCTGGCCTCGGCTTTGTCGGTGGTCGTGCTCGGCGACGAGAGCGGCTATGTGGCGACCGAACATCAGAAGATGAAGATCGCCGCCATGGAGGCGATGTATCACACCGAGCCGGCCCCGGCGGCGCTGACCCTGTTCGCCATTCCCAGCAATGTGCCGGGCGAGCCGGCCTTCCAGGTGCAATTGCCCTGGCTGCTTGGCCTGATCACCACCCGCTCGCTGGATATGGAGCTGCCCGGCATTACCGAGCTGGTCGAGCACGCCGCGGTGCGCATCCAGTCGGGCATGGTGGCCTATGACGCACTGCAGGAAGTCCGCGCCGATGCCGGCAACACCGCCGCCCGCGCCACGTTCGACGAGCACTGGGCCGATCTGGGTTATGGCCTGTTGCTGAAGAAATATCGCGAGGATGTCGGCAATGCCACCGGCGAGGAAATCGCTCAGGCGGCGCTCGATACAGTGCCCGATGTCTGGCCGCTGTTCTGGAGCTTCCGCCTGATGGTGGGCATCGGCTTCTTCTTCATCGCCTTCTTTTCGGTGTGGTTCTATCGCGCCTCGCGCGGCTGGCTCGATACCAATAGGCCGATGCTGTGGATCGGACTTTGCACCTTGCCGCTGCCCTGGCTGGCCATCGAGGCCGGCTGGTTCATCGCCGAATATGGCCGACAGCCCTGGGTGGTGGAAGGCGTCTTACCCACCTTCTATGCCGCCTCGGGCCTGCACTTCTGGGACCTGGTCATCTCGCTGAGCTTCTTTGTCACGCTCTATTCGATCCTTTTCGTCATCATGATCATGCTGATGGTCAAGATCATCAAGGCCGGGCCGCAGGACCAACTGTTTGCCGCCACTGATGAGGGCGACGACGAGGATTTTGTCATCGACGCGCTGCCAGCGACGCCCGCCAATAAGGAGCTTGGATCGTGAGCACCATTCCACTCGACTATGAAACCCTGCGGCTGATCTGGTGGGCCCTGCTCGGCGTGCTGCTGATGGGCTTTGCCATCATGGGTGGACGTGACCTCGGCGTCGGGGCCCTGCTGCCCTTCGCCGCCAAGACTGATGCCGAGCGGCGGGTGCTGCTCAATCTGGTCGGTCCCACCTGGGAGGGCAATCAGGTGTGGCTGGTGCTGGGGGGCGGGGCCATCTTCGCCGCCTTCCCGCCGCTCTATGCGGTGAGCTTTTCCGGCTTCTACCTGGCGATGATCGTCATCCTCCTGGCGCTGATCCTGCGCCCGGTCGGCTTCAAGTTCCGCAGCAAGATCAAGGACAAGCGCTGGCGCGCCACCTGGGATTGGGCGCTATTCGTGGGTGGCGCGGTGCCCTCGCTGATTTTCGGCGTGGCGGTGGGCAATGTGCTGCTCGGCGCCCCCTTCCACCTCGATAATACGATGCGCGCCTTCTACACCGGCAATTTCTTCCAGCTGCTCACCCCCTTTGCCTTGCTCTGCGGGCTGGTCAGCCTCGGCATGATCGTCACCCAGGGCGCGGCAGTGATCGCCGGTCGCACCACCGGCCCACTGGCCGAGCGAGCCCGCAGCTATGGCATTATCGCCGGGCTGCTGACCCTGGTGCTGTTCGCGCTGGGCGGCGTCTGGATTGCCTTCGGCATCGACGGCTATGCCATCACCAGCCTGGTGGACGGCCAGGCCGCCATCAATCCGCTGGCCAAGACGGTGGAACTGACGCGTGGTGGCTGGCTGACCAATTACGGGCTCTATCCCTGGATGGTGGCCGCGCCGGTGCTGGGCTTTGCCGGGTTGCTCGGGGCGGTGGTCGGTTTGCAGGCGCGCCTGCGGCTTCCAACGCTGCTGGCCTCCAGCGTCGCCATCTTCGGCATCGTCGCCACGGCGGGGCTGTCGCTGTTCCCCTTCCTGCTGCCATCCTCCACCGTGCCCAATTCCGGGCTGACGCTGTGGGACGCCAGCTCCAGCCACCTGACCCTGTTCATCATGCTGCTGGTGACCGCCTTCTTCCTGCCCATCATCATCCTCTACACCGCCTGGGTGTTCCGGGTGATGCGCGGGACGGTCAGCACGCAGTCGCTCGAAAAGAACCCCAACGCCTATTAGGAGGCTGACATGTGGTATTTCTCGTGGATTTTGGGCCTCGGCTTGGCCTGCAGCTTCGCCATTCTCAACGCCATGTGGTTCGAAATGCGGCAGGATCGTCATGAAGCTGGCGAGAATGCACAAAACTGAACCAGCGTGAGGCGCATAGCTGCTGACCAGATGGTCAAAAATTGATTAAGACGGACGCCGCGCTAGCGGTGTCCTTTTTTTCATTATATTTCAAGTAGTTGATGGGGTAGTAGTGCGCGGTTACTGCGCTGCATCAATCTTCGGTATGGTGGTGATTTCGGGCAATTTGTGGCGACCGCTTGCGCCCAGTGCATAACGGATGTGCACAAAGCCTATCTTCTAATCACGACTGGATGGCTCTAGATATAGGTCATCAAAACGAAGGGGAACCGAAAATGAACATCCGCCAGAAAATCGCACAGTTTGCTCAGTATCAGCGCACGATGCGCGAGCTCAACGCTCTCGACGCCCGTCAGCTGAACGACCTCGGCATCACCAAGGGCGACATCAAGAACATCGCTCGCGGCGCTCTGGTCCGCTAATAGCGACCGAATACTGCTGACTTAGATGAAGGCGTCCACTCGGGCGCCTTTTGTCTGTCTGGGGCCTAGCGGATCAGGTCTGCCGCCTTGCCGCCAAGCGCCGTCACCAGATCATCGGGCTTCATCCGGATCTGCAGCCCACGCTGGCCGCCATTGAGAAATATCTCGTCCTCCAGCGTCGCCAGTTCCTCGATTGCCGTCAGCACCAGTTTCTTCTGGCCGAAAGGGCTGATGCCGCCGACCTTGTAGCCGGTCAGGCGCTCGGCATCGGCCGGCTTCATCATCTGCGCCGACTTGCCGCCAAACGCCGCCGCCAGCTTTTTCATGTTCACTTCTTCGTCCGACGGCACAACGACGCAAACCGGCTTGCCATCGACCTCGGCCATCAGCGTCTTGAGCACGATGGACGGCAACACCCCCATCGCCTCCGCCGCCTGCAAGCCGACCCGGTCGGCAGCGGGATCATATTCATAGGTCGCGGTGGCAAACGGCACACCAGCTTTGGTCAACGCCAGCGTGGCGGGAGTGGTCTTGGACATGCGCTATTTCTAGCGCAGCAAACACAAGAGGCAAGGGGGCTTCGCCCGGCTTCCCGGGCGCACCAGCCTCACCCCAACCCCGATGTCACCCCGGCCTTGAGCCGGGGCCCATCCTGAGATCCTGCCAAGGCCATAGATCTCAAGAAGGATCCCGGCTCAAGGCCGGGATGACACCGAGATTGGAGTGCGTCTCAAGGGACAAGCGACCTACCCAAACATCGCCCGATCCCGCATCACCACCTCGCTCAAAAACTCCGCCACCAGCGCCACGCGCCGCACCGCGCGCAAATCCTCATGCATCACCGTCCAATAGCTGCGGGTCAGCCTCTGCTCGGGCAGCACCGGCACCAGGTCGGGATCGCCGATGGCCATGAAGCTGTGCAAAATCCCGATCCCCGCCCCAGCCCGCACCGCCTCGGTCTGGCCCATCGCAGAGGAGACGGCGAGGCTTGAGCGCCAGCTCTTGAGGAACTCGCCGGTATAGTCGAGCGAGGCGGTATAAAGCAGGTCTTCCACGTAGCCGACGAGGCGATGCCCCGCGAGGTCGTCGCTCGTCACCGGCGTGCCATGTTTCGCCAGATAGTCCGGCGCCGCATAAAGCCCGAGCCGATAATCGGTGAGCTTGCGCGCCACCAGCCGGCCCTCGCGCGGCCGCTCCAGCGTCACCGCGATATCGGCCTCGCGGCGCGATAGCGAGAAGGCCCGCGGCACCGGCACCAGTTCCACCCGCAGCCCCCGATGCCGCTCGGTGAGTTCGCCGAGCCGGGGCGCCAGAAACGCCACGCCAAATCCATCCGGCGCCCCGACCCGCACCGTGCCGTCGATCAGGCTGTCGCCCCCGACCGATTCATGGGCGGCCAGCATGGCGCTTTCCATCCGCTCGGCATGCATGAGAAAGCGCTCGCCTTCGCCCGACAGTTCCGAGCCATTGGTGCGCCGGGTGAACAGCTTGCTGCCCAGCGCCTGTTCCAGCGCCGTCAGCCGTCTTGCCACCGTCGCGTGATTGAGCCCCAGCGACTTCGCCGCGCCCAAAATCTGCCCGCTCCGGGCCACGGCGAGAAAGATGCGAACGTCATCCCAATTCATCGGGCTATAATTTCCGCACAACGGATACCAAATCTATCGCGTTGCGATGCGTAAAATATAGCGCGAAGAAGGAGCAGCAAACAAGGGAGACCGCCATGCGCACCATTGGCCATTTCATCGACGGCAAGCAGACCACCGGCAACAGCGCCGAATTCCAGGATGTCTTCAATCCGGCGACCGGTGAAGTGCAGGCTCGCGTGGCGCTGGCCACCCAGGCCGATCTGGAAGCTGCGGTGGCTTCGGCCGCTGCCGCGCAGCCGGGCTGGGCCACGACCAATCCGCAGCGCCGCGCCCGGGTGTTCTTCAATTATGTCGCGCTGCTCAACCAGCATATGGACGAGCTGGCCGAACTGCTCAGCCTCGAGCACGGCAAGACCTTTGAAGATGCCAAGGGCGATGTGATGCGCGGACTCGAAGTCAGCGAATTCGTCGCCGGTGCGCCGCACCTGCTCAAGGGTGCCTTCACCGAAGGCGCTGGCCCGGGCATCGATATGTATTCCATGCGCCAGCCGATCGGCATCGGCGCCGGCATCACCCCGTTTAATTTCCCGGCGATGATCCCGCTGTGGATGCTGTCGCCGGCCATCGCGGCGGGCAATGCCTTCATCCTCAAGCCCTCCGAGCGCGATCCCTCCGTGCCGGTGCGGTTGGCCGAACTGGCCATCGAAGCCGGCCTGCCCAAGGGCATTCTCAACGTGGTGCATGGCGGCAAGGCCACCGTCGACGGCATTCTCGAACACGAAGCCATCTCGGCCGTGTCCTTTGTCGGCTCCACCCCGATTGCCCGCTATGTCTATGCCACCGCTGCCGCTCACGGTAAGCGCGTGCAGGCCTTTGGCGGCGCCAAGAACCACATGATCATCATGCCCGACGCGGACATGGAAAAGGCCGCCGACGCCCTGATGGGCTCGGGCTATGGCGCCGCCGGCGAACGCTGCATGGCCGTTTCGGTCGCCGTGCCGGTGGGCGACGATACCGCCGACAAGATCATCGCCGCCCTGCGTCCGCGCATCGAAGCGCTCAAGGTTGGCCCCGCCACCGACCGCGCCTCCGAAATGGGCCCGCTGATCACCGCCGCCGCCAAGCAGCGCGTGCTCGGCCTGGTCGACAAGGGCGTCGAGCAGGGTGCCACGCTGGTGGTCGATGGCCGCGACTTCTCGCTGCAGGGCTATGAAGGCGGCTATTTCGTCGGTCCATGCCTGTTCGACAACGTCACCACCGACATGGACATCTACACCGAAGAAATCTTCGGCCCGGTGCTCTCGGTGGTCCGCGCCAAGAACTACGAGGAAGCCCTCGCGCTGCCCTCCAACAATCCCTACGGCAATGGCGTGGCGATCTTCACCCGCGACGGCGATGCGGCGCGCGATTTCGCGGCTCGGGTCAATGTCGGCATGGTCGGCGTTAACGTACCGGTGCCGGTGCCAGTCGCCTATCACAGCTTCGGCGGCTGGAAGGCCAGCGCCTTCGGCGACCTCAATCAGTACGGCACGGATTCGATGCAATTCTGGACCAAGGTCAAGACCGTCACCACCCGCTGGCCCTCCGGCATCAAGGACGGCGCCGAATTCCAGTTCCCCACCATGAAGTAAGGGGCTTCGCCCCCCTTTTCACCTCTCCCTCTGGGGGAGAGGTCGGCGCGCAGCGCCGGGTGAGGGGGCCTTCTCCACACACGACTGAGACGACAAAGGCCCGTGGATCACTCCACGGGCCTTTGCCTTTTTCCACGCGGGGAGGGGCGTGAAACTCAGATAATGCCGCCGGTGCCGCCTTCGACAGCCGGGCGGATTGCCGCCACCTGCTGGCGATAGCCCGAAGCGCGATAGGCCCCCAGCAAATCAATCGCGCCGCCCTTTTCCAGCCGCGCCATCGCCAGGATCGGCTCGACATCGGTGCGATAGGCCACGCGCAGCGCCTGCGTCCCAGCCAGCGCATCATTGTTATTCTGCGCCTCGGTGAGCCCCACCCGATCCACCAGCAACGCCTGCGCATAAGCCCGCTGCACATCCGACGCCGACAGCATCAGCGATTCAATCGGATCGGTGACATTGTGGTTCTGGTCCAGCATATGCGCCGGCCGGAAATCAGCGTCATTGCGCTCGATATCCACCAGCTCGTTGAACACAAGGAACAGCCGGTACGGATCAATCGAACCGGCATCCAGATCGTCGTCGCCATATTTGCTGTCGTTGAAATGGAAGCCGCCGAGCTTGCCGAACTGGGCCAGGCGGGCGACGATCATCTCGATATTGACGTTGGGCGCATGGTGCCCAAGATCGACCAGGCAAAACGCCTTGTCGCCCAGTTCCTTGGCGATCAAATAATTGGTGCCCCAATCCTGCACCACCGTCGAATAGAAGGCCGGCTCATACATCTTGTGTTCGGTATAGATGCGCCAGTCATCGGGCAGGGCGGCATAAACCGCCTTCATCGACTCCAGATAATGCTCGAACTGCCGGGTGAAATTGACCTGGCCGGGGAAGTTTGAGCCGTCGCCGACCCACACCGTCAACGCCTTGGAGCCGATGGTCTTGCCGATCTCGATGCATTCGAGGTTATGCTCGATCGCCTGCTGCCGCGTCGCCGCATCGGCTGCCGAGAGCGAACCGAATTTATAGCTCTGCAACTGCCCCTTGGCATCCGAGAAGGTATTGGAGTTCATCGCGTCATAGCCGAGATTGAACCGGCTCGCCGCCTGCTTCAGCCGATTGGGATCGGCCTTGTCCCAGGGAATATGCAGCGAAATCGTATTGGTCGCCTGCGTCAGCTGCGAGATGACGGCGCAGTCTTCGATCTTGTCAAAGATATCGCGCGGCTCGCCCGGCCCCGGAAACCGAGCAAAGCGAGTGCCCCCGGTGCCAACGCCCCAGGAGGGCACGGCAATGGAAAACTCGGCAATCTTCGCCTTGATCGCCGCAATGGAGATCCCGCGCCGATCCAGCCGCTCGCCCAGACTGTCATAATCAGCCCGAAGATCCGCCTCCCGCTTGGCATTGTCGGCGGCGATGATGTCTGGATTGATGATGTGTTCAGTCATTTTTTCCTCCACGGCCGCACCCAACTCGGTGTCATCCCGGCCTTGAGCCGGGATCCATCTTGAGATCTCAGGATGGGCCCCGGCTCAAGGCCGGGGTGACATCGTGGTGTGGTTGACCCGTGCCCCTCTTTACCGCGTAAACGACTGGGCGTTGCCCGCGTCGACATTGATGATATTGCCCGTCGACTTCGCCGAGGCGTCCGAGGCGAAAAAGTAGATCGCCTCCGCAATATCCTCGGGAAACACGCTGCGCTTCAGCAGCGAGCGCTCGCGATACATTTCTTCCAGACCATCCTTGTCGGTCTTGTAGGTCGATGCGCGCTGCTCGAGCCATTCGCCGGCCCAGATTTTGCTGCCGCGCAGCACCGCGTCGGGATTGACCACATTGACGCGGATCTGCTCGCCCGCACCCTCAAGCGCCAGGCACCGCGCCAGATGAATTTCCGCCGCCTTGGCCGTGCAATAGGCCGCCGCATTGGGTGACGCGGCCAGCCCATTCTTGGACGCCACGAACACCACATTGCCGCCGATCTTCTGCGCCCGGAACAGCCGGAAGGCTTCGCGGCTGACCAGGAAATAGCCGGTGGACAGAATGTCCATGTTCTTGTTCCACAGCTCCAGCGTCGTCTCCTCGATCGGCGCCGACGAGGCCAGCCCGGCATTGGACACCAGAATATCCAGCCCGCCAAACTCCACCACCGCATCGGCAAACCCGCCGATCACCGCGTCTTCCTTGGTCACATTGATGATAGCCGGGCGCACGAAGTCCGCCCCGAACACTTTGCCCAATTCCTCATTGGCCGCGGCCAGCGCCCTCTCGTCGATATCGGCCAGCACCACGCAGGCGCCTTCGCGCAGCAGCCGCACCGCAGTCGCCTTGCCGATGCCGCCAGCGCCGCCGGTGACCAGCGCAATCTGCCCGGCCAGCGCTTTCGGCTTGGGCATCCGCGCCAGCTTGGCCTCTTCAAGCAGCCAATATTCGATATCGAAGGCTTCCTGCTCGGGCAGGCCGACATAGGTGGACACCGTCGACGCGCCGCGCATCACATTGATGGCGTTGACATAGAACTCGCCCGAAATCCGCGCCGTCGCCTTGTCCTTGGCGAAGGTGAACATGCCGACGCCCGGCATCAGATACACCACCGCATTGGGGTCGCGCACGGCAGGGGAATTGTCGTGCTTGCAGCGATCGTAATAGGCCTGGTAGTCGACGCGATAGGCGGCGATGTCCTCGGGAATCTTGGCAACCACCGCATCCACATCGGGCTTGGCCGGATCGAACTCGATCACCAGCGGCCGGATTTTGGTGCGCAAAAAATGGTCGGGGCAGGAGGTGCCCAGCGCCGCCAGCGGGCGGAGGTTTTTCGAATTGACGAATTCCAGCACAGCCGGGCTGTCATCGAAATGCCCCAGCTTATGGCTGTCTTCCGAAATCAGCCCACGAATCTTCGGCATCAGCTTGGCGGCAATGGCCCGGCGCTGCTCGGCCGGCAGAGCCTGCACCGCTTCTCCACCGAAAATCACCTTGCCCGCCGTCTGCTGCTCAAACCACTCGATGGCCTGATTGATCACCGCAATGGTGGTTTCGTAGCATTCCTTGGGCGTGTCGCCCCAGGTGAACAGCCCATGCGACTCGAGGATCAGCCCCTTGGCCTTGGGGTTTTCCTCGCAGAACTTGCCCAGCCACAGCCCCAGCTCAAAGCCCGGCTTCTTCCATGGCAGCCAGCCAATGGAGTCGCCAAAAATCTGCTGGGTCAGTTCTTTGGAATTGCTCGACGCCGCAATGGCGATGATGGCGTCCGGGTGCATGTGGTCGACAAACGGCCGGTTCACATAGGCATGCAGCGGCGTATCGATGGATGCAGCGCGCGGATTGAGGTTGAACGTGGCGTGGGGCAGATAGCCCACCATCTCGTCCTCGAATTCCACGCCGCGATAGAGGCCCTTCAGGCCCCGGAGCTTCTCCATATACAGCGTCGAAAACCCATCGAGCTTGATGGACGCATTGTCGCCGCCCGAGCCCTTGACCCACAACACTTCCACCGTTTCGCCGGTCAGCGGGTCTTTCTGCATGATCTTGGAGGAGGTGTTGCCGCCACCGAAATTGGTGACCCGCTTGTCGCTGCCGAGCAGGTTGGACCGATAAACGAGGCGTTCCGGCTCGCTCATCGCGGCGGCTTTGGCGTCGTCCCAGAGGTTCGCGAGGCGCTTGGGCGCGGTGGTGGACATGAGACTCCTCCCAGAGGGTAGTGGTGGCCAGATAGATGGACCGGAGATGGCCACGGCCAATCATCACTGTCAATCACAAACGATCATGATCAAGCATAACGCGCTTGCTTGTCGCAAATTTGACGGTGTGATGATTGACAGTGATTGGAATTGGTGTGAGACCTGCGTCAGGGAGATAGCTGCCTTGCACGAAACTGAACGCCAGAGAGTGATCATCGCCGCCGTGCAGACCCGGCCCGTGGTGACGGTTGCCGAGCTGTGCGAGGTCACCGGATCGTCCGAAGCCACCATTCGCCGCGATATTGCCGCGCTGCATGTGCGCGGCGAAGTGCGCCGGGTGCGCGGTGGCGCCGAGGCGGTCAACCCGCCGGAACAGGCGTCGCTGATGGGCCGCCCCTTCTCGGTCAATGAAACCCTCAACATCGCGCAGAAACGTGCCATCGCCCGCGCCGCCGCCGAGCTGTGCAATGATGGCGAACCGATCATCATAAATGGCGGCTCCACCACCTATCAGATGGTGCATCATCTCACCCATCGCCGGCTGTCGGTGTTCACCAACAGCTTCGGCATCGCCGAATTCCTCATTCACAATTCGCGCAATTCCGTCGTCATTCCCGGCGGCACGATCTACCGCGAGCAGAATGTCATCCTGTCGCCCTTTGGCGGCGTGGTGGCCTCGCATTTCTATGCCAAGCGCATGTTTATCGGCTGCCAAGGCATCGGCGCACACGGCTTGATGGAGGCCGACCCAATGGTCGTGCAATCCGAGCTGTGCCTGATCGACCAGGCCGACGAGCTGATCGTCTTGGCCGATTCTTCCAAGTTTTCGGGACGTTCGAGCCTGATCCTGTGTGGGCTCGACCGCATAACCGCTGTCATCACCGATAGCGGCATCCGCGACGAAGACCGCCAAATGCTGGAAACGGCAGGCGTGCGGCTCATTGTGGCGGAAACACTAGGCGACCGGCAGGCAACGGTGGCTTGAGGAAAACCAAGACCAGACCATCCCAGGGAGGGATCAACGCATGAAACTCTTGAAGCTTTTGGCCACCACCACGGCCGTTGCCGTGCTGCTCGCCGCTCCGGCCTATGCCCAGACGCGCATCGCGCTGGTGGTGAAGTCGCTCGGCAACGGCTTCTTCGACGCCGCCAACAAGGGCGCCCAGGAAGCTGCCGCTGAACTGGGTGACGTCGAAGTCATCTATACCGGCCCCACCGCCGCCACTGCCGAAGCCCAGATCGAAGTGATCAATGCGCTGATCGCCCAGCAGGTCGATGCCATCGCCATCTCCGCCAACGACCCCGACGCATTGGTGCCGGCCCTGCAGAAGGCCATGGAACGTGGCATCAAGGTGATCAGCTGGGACTCGGGCGTTGCGCCTGAAGGCCGCCAGCTCCACCTCAACCCGTCCGATATCGACCTTATCGGCGAAACCATCATCAAGCTGGCCGCCGATTATCTGCCCGAGGGTGGCGACGTCGCCATCCTGTCGGCTGCTTCCACCGCGACCAACCAGAATGCCTGGATCGAAGCCGCCAAGGCCGCCATCCCGGCCAAGTTCTCCAACATCAATCTGGTGGCCGTGGTCTATGGCGACGATGACTCGGTGAAGTCGACCGACGAAGCCAAGGGCCTGATCGCCTCCTATCCCGACCTCAAGGCCATCATTGCCCCGACCACCGTCGGCGTCGTGGCGGCGGCCCAGGTGGTCACCGACCAGAACCTGATCGGCAAGATCAACGTCACGGGCCTGGCGCTGCCCTCCGAGTTCAAGCAGTTCATCGACAATGGTGCTTCGCAGGCCGTGGCCCTGTGGAACCCGATCGACCTGGGCTACTCGGCCGTGATGCTGGCCAATGACCTGGTCAAGGGCGGCGAAGCTGCTCCCGGCGCCACCCTTTCGATGGGCCGCATGGGCGATCTGACCCTCGACGACACCAACTCCGGCGCCATGGCCGCACCCTTCACCTTCGACAAGACCAACATCGAAGAATTCTCCAAGATCTATTGATCTCTATGTCACCTCGCCCCTCAGGGGAGAGGTCGACGCGAAGCGTCGGGTGAGGGGTGAAGCGCTGCGGCTCGAGCCGAAGGGCATTCACCCCTCACCCTAACCCTCTCCCCTGAGGGGAGAGGGGACAGATCGCGCTCCCGTCCCCTCTTCCAGAGACCGCATCCCCCATGACCGAGCCCATCCTCACCCTCACAGCCATCTCCAAGAGCTTCCCCGGCGTGCGGGCCCTGCATGATGTGGCGCTGGAACTCTATCCCGGCCAGGTCACCGCGCTGATCGGCGAAAACGGCGCCGGCAAGTCCACCCTGGTCAAGACCATGACTGGCATCTACCAGCCCGATTCCGGCGAAATCCGCATGGCCGGGCAATTGGTTAGCCTGCCCACCGCCCATTCCGCCTCCGCTGTCGGCATTACCGCCATCCATCAGGAAACCGTGCTGTTCGACGAGCTGACGGTGGCCGAAAACATCTATCTCGGTCACGCCCCGACCAACCGGCTTGGCCTGATCGACTGGCGCAAGATGCGCGCCGAGGCGCAGGAAACCCTCGATGCCATGGCCGCTGGCGTCGATGCCGGCATCAAGCTCAAGGAGCTGGGCATCGCCAAAAAGCATCTGGTGGCCGTAGCCCGGGCGCTCTCCATCGAGGCGCGCGTCGTCATCATGGACGAGCCGACCGCCGCGCTGAGCCAGAAGGAAATCGAGGAGCTCTATGTGCTCATCGACCTGCTCAAGCAGGACGGCAAGGCGATCCTGTTCATCTCCCACAAATTCGACGAAATCTACCGCATCGCCGACCGCTACACCGTGTTCCGCGATGGCGAGCAGGTCGGCAAGGGTTTCATCAAGGACACTAGCCAGAGCGAAATCGTCCAACTGATGGTTGGCCGCGCCGTCAACGACATTTTCCCGCCGCGCAATGCCAGCATCGGCGCGGTGGTGCTCGAAGCCAAGGGGCTGAGCCACCCAACCGAATTCGACGACATCAACTTCGCCGTGCGCAAAGGCGAAATTCTGGGCTTTTACGGCCTGGTCGGCGCCGGCCGCTCCGAGGTGATGCAGGCCGTCTTCGGCATGACCAAACCCTCCAGCGGCACGCTGATCCTCAATGGCCAGCCCATCGCCCCCAAATCCCCCGCCGACGCGGTCGAGGCCGGTATCGTCTATGTGCCTGAGGAACGCGGCAAACAGGGCGTCATCACCGGCGAACCGATTTTCAAGAACGTCTCGCTGCCCTCGCTGACCAAGACCAGCAAATCCGGTTTCTTGCGCATGGCCGAGGAATTCGCCTTGGCCCGGACCTATACCGAACGCCTCGACCTGCGCGCCTCCTCGCTCAGCCAGGATGTGTCGACGCTGTCGGGCGGCAATCAGCAAAAAGTGGTGATCGCCAAATGGCTGGCCACCCTCCCCAAAGTCATCATTCTCGATGAGCCGACCAAGGGCATCGATATTGGCTCCAAGGCCGCCGTGCATGAGTTCATGGGCGAACTGGTGGCGCAGGGGCTCAGCGTCATCATGGTCTCGTCCGAGCTGCCCGAAATCATCGGCATGAGCGACCGCATCGTGGTGATGCGCGAGGGCAGGGTGATCGACACAATCGAGAACAGCAATCTCAAGCCCGAAACGCTGGTGCGCCTCGCCGCCGGCATCAGCGGGGAGCACACCGCATGAAGACCCTCAGCAAACACCGCGAAATCTGGCTGGGTCTGGCGATCCTGCTGGTGCTGGTGCTGGTCACCGCCCGCTTTCCGCGCTTCGCCCAGCCCGGCAATCTGCTGACCATTTTCAACGACAGCTCCATATTGATGATGCTGGCGCTGGGCCAGATGGCGGTCATCCTGACCCGCTCCATCGACCTGTCCATGGCCTCCAATCTCGCTCTGACCGGAATGATCGTCGCCATGACCAACGCGGCTTTCCCTGGCATCCCGATCCCGCTGCTGATCGCCGGCTGCGTCGTCACCGGCGGGATGCTCGGCGCGTTCAACGGCATTCTGGTGTGGAAACTCAACATCCCACCCATCGTCGTCACCTTGGGCACCCTGACCATTTTCCGGGGCCTGGTCTTCGTGATTTCCGGCGGCGCCTGGGTCAACGCGGCGCAGATGAGCCCCGATTTCATCCAGTTGCAGCGCGGTTCCTTCCTCGGCCTGCCACTGCTGAGCTGGTTCGCCATCGTTGTGGCGCTGCTGTTCTGGCTGGTGATGACCCGCACCCCGCTGGGCCGCTCGCTCTACGCCATCGGCGTCAATCCCACCGCCTCGGTCTATACCGGCATCAATGTCGGCCGCACCAAATTCTACGCCTTCACCATCGCCGGCGCCGTCTCGGGCCTCTGCGGCTATCTCTGGATTTCGCGTTACGTCATCGCCTCGGTCGAAGTGGCCGGCGGCTATGAGCTGACCATCATCGCCGCCTGCGTCATCGGCGGTGTCTCCATTGCCGGCGGCATCGGCACCGTCACCGGCGTGCTTCTGGGCGCGCTGTTCCTCGGCGTCATCAACAACGCCCTGCCGGTGATCAACATCTCCCCCTTCTGGCAAATGGCCATCTCCGGCACCGCCATCCTGCTCGCCGTCGTCCTCAACGCCCGCGGCGAACGCCGCAAGGGGCGCGTGATCCTGAAGCGGGCAGGGGCATGATGAAAGCTGCGCCTCACTTTGTTTCGCGCGAAATCCATGCTGTGATTAGACACGGAAGGCGAAGCCAGCGTCTCCCTCCCCCTTGTGGGGAGGGATCAAGGGTGGGGGTCGGTTTGGGCATTGAGCGCGCCAGGGAACTCCGCAAGCGCATGCCAGCGCCGGAAGCCAAGCTCTGGAACGCGCTCCGCGACCTCCGCCCGCTCGGCTTCCACTTCCGCCGGCAAGTCCCGCTCGGGCCATATTATGCCGATTTCGTCTGCCATGCGCGCCGACTGGTCATCGAGGTCGATGGCGACACGCATGGAGTAGATGCGGCGTTGCACTACGATGCCCGTCGCGATGCTTTCATCGCCGCCGAAGGCTATCGCGTCCTCCGCGTCGCCAATAGTGACGTCATGCACAACATCGACGGTGTGACGACGATCATTCTCTCCGCGCTTAGCCCACCCCCACCCTCACTCCCTCCCCACAAGGGGGAGGGAAGTCTGGCCGGTGGATCGGAAGACATTTTGCCATGACCGACATCACCCATCGCAGCCTCCCCGACCGCCTCGACAATCCGCTCAAATCCGCCGTGATGAGCTGGGAAAGCCTGCTCGTGCTGGTGGCCGTGGCGATTTTCATCCTGAATTCCTTCGCCTCGCCCTATTTCCTCAACGCCTATTCGCTCTCCGATCTCACCTTCAATTTCACCGAAAAGGCGCTGATTGCGCTGGCCATGGCGCTGCTGATCATCTCCGGCGAAATCGATCTGTCGGTGGCCGCCATCATCGCGCTGGCCTCGACCATGATGGGGCTGGCGCTCCAGTTTGGCGCCGATACTCCGGTGCTGATCGCGGTGGGTGTCGGCGTCGGCATTCTGTGCGGGGCGTTCAACGGCTTTCTGGTCACCGGGCTGAAACTCCCCTCCATCGTCGTCACCATCGGCACCATGAGCCTGTTTCGCGGCATCGCCTTCATCGTGCTCGGCGACCAGAGCTTCAAAGGCTATCCCATGAGCTTTTCCTGGCTGGGACAGGGCTATGTCTGGTGGGTGATCCCCTTCGAGCTGGTGCTGTTTCTGGTTTGCGCGGTGATCTATTACGTGCTGCTGCACCGCACCAATTTCGGCCGCCGCATCTTCGCCATCGGCAATAATGACGTCGCGGCGCGCTTCTCGGGCGTGCGCGTCGAGCGGGTCAAGTTCATCCTGTTCTGCCTCACAGGCCTGATGAGCGGCCTTGCCGCCGTCTTGCTGACGGCCCGACTGGGCTCGACCCGCCCCTCCATTGCCGAAGGCTTCGAACTGGAAGCCATCACCATGGTGGTGCTGGGCGGCGTCTCCATTCTGGGTGGCGCCGGCTCGATCCTCGGCGTGGTGCTGGCGGCGCTGATCGTCGGCCTCGTCACCTTCGGGCTCGGCCTGCTCAACGTGCCCGGCATCGTCATGACCATCTTCACCGGCTCGCTGCTGATCGTGGTGATCGCGCTGCCAATCCTGTTCCGCATGTGGAGGCAGCGCGCATGATCACCGATGGCGACTACGAAAAGCACGCCTTCAAGATGCAGCTCAATCCCGGCATGGCGGCCGAATACAAAAAGCGCCACGACGCGATCTTCCCCGAGCTGGTGACGCTGCTGCACGACGCCGGGGTGAAGGACTATTCCATCCACCTCGACCCCGAGACCAACATCCTCTTCGGCGTCCTCTGGCGCCGCCGCGACCACAGCATGGCCGAGCTCCCCGCCACCGCCATCATGCAGCGCTGGTGGGCCCATATGGCCGACGTCATGGCCACCAACGACCAGAACGAGCCGCTCTCGACCGACCTCACGCCAATGTTCTGGATGAAGTGAGCCCTACGCCTTGGGCGCGTGCGATTTCCGGATCGACCGCACCATCAGCCAGACGAACAGCAGCACAAACGGCGCGGCGATCGACAGCGACATGGTCTTGTCGGCATGCAGCATCTCCAGCGGTCCGGCCAGCGCATAGCCGACAATGCCCAGCAGATAATAGCTGATGGCGATGGTCGACAGGCCCTCCACCGTGCGCTGTAGCAGGAACTGGCTGCGGCCAGTGCGGGCAATGCTGTCGAGCACGGCGGCGTTCTGCACCTGCATGTCGACGCCGATCCGCACATTCAGCATGCCGATGGCGCGCTCGATCTTGTCCGACAGCACGGCTAGTCGCTTTTCCATCGCCGCACAGGTCGCCAGCCCGGGATCGACCCGGTTGCCGATATAATGGGTGAGGGTGGAGCCGCGCGTGGTGGAGTTTTCGCGGATGCCGGCCAGCCGCATGCGCAGCACATCGCCATAGGCGTGCCCCGCCGCGAAACGATAGCCTAGCCGCTCCGACAGCTGCCCCGAACGCACCGACAGCGCATGCAGCCGCCCCAGCGCCGCCTGCACGGTTTCGGCAGTGGTGGCCTCCGACAGCCCTTCCATAAGCTCGGTCAGATCGATCTCGACGGTGCGCAATTCCTGATTGGAGGCGCGGGCCAGCGGCAGGCCGAGCAGCGCCATGGTGCGATAGGTCTCGATTTCGAGAATCCGGCGGACGATGATCGACCGGCGCAAGATCGACAGCCCACCGGCCGCCAGCTCGAAGCGGGTGTAGCGATCCGCATCGGGCACGAAGTCGGTGGCGAGCTGGGCCTTGCCGTTTTCCACATCGGCCAGGCACAGGCTGGCCAGATTGAAGCCCGGCACCATGCGGTCGGGAATGGTCTGGTCGGCGATCACGTCAAGCCGCATCGCCCCGATCAACTGGCCATCGCCCAGCGTTTCCAGCCCGATATCACTCGGCCAGTTTTCCGCATCATCCAGCGCCGAGCGCCAGGTGACGGTGACGAATTCGGTGTGGAATTCCCAGGTGACATGGGCGGTCGGCGTGTTGAAACTATGCTGCCGGCTGCTCGTATCCGGCACGTCGAAACCGTGGCTGGCGCAGAATGCGGTGAACTGGGCAAAGATCCCCATCATCGCCCCGGCCTTGGCCGGCATCACCACGACCAGCCGACGCAATCGGCAATAATCGTCGATGATTTCGACCGGCCTTGCATGGACTTCGGCCATGATCGCGGCGCGATAGGGGTGGTCGGCGAGAAGGGCTGCGGCCATGGCGTGCTCCGATTCCGCCCGGCAGGGTGGTCCGACGATGTGGCGCCGCCAAGCCGGATTTGGCAATGAGGCGTTACGGCGCAGAACTTTGGTCGATACTGGCCAGGATGGCCTGGGCGATGGTGTCGCTGCCGCGCGGCCAGCACAACCAGAAATTCATGTCGTATTCCGCCGCCAGCGGCAGCTGACGCAGATCGCTGCGAATGCGGCTCACCGAGGCGCGCGGCAGCACCGAGACAAAGCCGTGATGCAGCACCAGATTGAGAATGACCGGGATGGAATCAATCTCGATCATGCTCAGCGCGCCGCGCTCGGTGTCGCTGAGATGATCGTCGAGAATGCGGTTGATGCGTTGGCGCAGCCCACTGCGCGGGCTGGGAACGGCGAGCGGTGCCGACAACAGCGCCTCTGCAATGCTGGACTGCCCCTCCGGCACCCCGACAATGGCCAGCGGCGTATGCCCGACGATTTTGCCGTCAAGATCGGCCGGCAATTGCTCGGTATCGAGAAACGCCACATCGAACAGCCCCGATTTGAGCCCGGCCAGCAAATCGTCGGCGGTGGTGGAACTGACAAACAGCGGCGCACGCGGTCGCTCGGCCAGCCAGCGCGCCGCCAGATTGGCCAGCATCCGGGCAATCTCGCTTTCATAGCCGAGCGGAATGACCGAACCGAGCCGGGCGGTGGCGGCACTTTTGCGGAAACGCTCCTCGGCGGCGCGCGACAGGCGGTGCCAGCCGGCCAGCAATTGCCCGGTCGTCGCCGCAATGCGCATGCCGTCCGCGGTGAGCGTCGAGCCGCCGCTGCCGCGCTGCAACAGGGGCACGCCGAGGCGGGTTTCGAGCAGGGCCAGTTGGCGTGACAGCTGCGGCTGGCCCAGATTCATCGAGCGTGCCGCCCGGCGGATGCTGCCCAGATTGGCGATCTGGGCAAACCGGTCCAGCGCTTCGAGCTTGATGGCGTGGCTGGGCGAGATGCTGCGCGCCAGCTCGGCCATGGCGGCGATTTCAGGTTCGAGCCGCACCGCTTCGAGGCTGGCGACGATAGCCGAGCCGGCGCGCTCCACCATGCCGACCGAGATTTCGGCCTCAAACCGCGCTATGGATGCAGCGATGGTGGATGCCGGTCGGCCCAGCGAGCGCGCCGCGGCCCGCACGCTGCGCAGCTGCAGCACCCGGTCCATCGCGATCAAGCTTGCCGTGTCCATTGCTCACCATTCAAGCAGGCTTGGTCGATGCACAGAAAAAGCGCATAGCCTGTTCAATATTTGGGATATCCCATAGTTCGAAACTATCCAATAGCGTGACCTCCATGAACGATCTGGCGATAACACTGCGAGCCGCTCCCATCAGCCTCAGCGGCAAGCCGTTGAGCTTCTCCGATCTGGCACGGATCGGCGCGCGGCGCGCCGAGCTGACGGCCGATCCGGCAGCCATGCAGCGCGTCGCCGAAGCGCGGGCCGTGGTCGAGGCCACCATCGCCAAGGGCCAGCCGGTTTATGGCTCGACCACCGGCGTCGGCGCCATGAAGGACGTCGAGTGGACGCCCGAGCAGTGGGACGAATTCAATATGGGCCTGGTGCGGGCGCATCATTTCGGCACCGGCGACGCCTTTTCCAGCGAGATCGTGCGCACTGCCATGGCCATTCGCGTCAATATGGCGCTGACCGGCCGGGTCGGCTGCACCCCCGAGCTGGTCGACGCCTTTCTGGATCTGCTCTCGGCCGATGTCGTGCCTCTGGTGCGCCGCACCGGCTCCATCGGCTGTGCTGATATCGGGCTGATGGGTCAGATCGGCGCAGTGCTCACCGGCGCCGGCGAGGCCACCTTTGACGGCAAGCGCCAGCCCGCCGCCGAGGCCCTGGCAGCGGCCGGGCTGAAAGCCTTCCGCCTGAAGCCGCGCGATAGCCTCGCCTCGATTTCCACCAATGCCGTCGGCTATGCCGCTGCTGCCGCCGCCATCCGCGATGCGGCAGGGCTCATGCGCGTCATGCTGGCCACCGGGCTGACCACGGCCGGGGCGCTGGGCGCCTCGCGCGATCCGTGGAAGGCCGTGGCCCATGTCGGCACCGAGCGCGAAGCCGGGATGGGCGCCTGGCTCTATTTCAATGCCAAGGGCTGGGACTGGCCCAACGCCACCCATATTCAGGACCCGCTCTCGCTGCGCATGATGAGCCAGGTGTTTGCCACCGGCTTCGATACGCTGGTGGTGGCCGGCAAGACCCTGTTGGCCGCGACCGGCCGCACCGACGACAATCCGGTGGTCGCGGGCGGCAATGTGCTGACCTCCGGCGGTTCGCTGCCGCTCGATGTCACCGTGTTCCTGCAGACCGCCCAGCTCGGGCTGGCCCATGTCGCGCGCAATTCCTTCAATCGCTGCGTGCTGCTGGGCAATGGCGGGCGCCGCGATCTGCCGGTCAATCTGGTGGCGCCGGGCGCCATCGCCACCGGCTTTGGGCCGATCATCAAGCTGGCCGGTGAGCTGTTCGCCCGGGTGCTGAGCATGACCAACCCGATTTCGCCGATGTCCATGGTGGTGGCCGGCGGCATTGAAGACGAAGCGGCGTTTTTGCCGCTGGTGGTCGAACGGCTGGAGCGGCAGGTGCTGGCGCTCAACCGGCTCGCCGCACTCGAAGCCATGCTGGCCGCGCAGGCCATGGATATTTCCGGGGATCGCCCGGGGAATGTACCGGGCATCATCTATAGCCTGGTACGCCGTCACGCCGCCTACTACGTTTCCGACCGCGCGCTCTCGACGGAAGTCGAAGCGGTGGAAGCAGCGCTTCGGTCCGATGCGCTGATGGACGAATTAATATCCCACTCAACGATCATGGAATTGGACGAGTTTTTCGCGCTGGGCCCGGTGCAGTAGCACCAGCACCCTCGCCCAATTTTGACAACAGGCTAGGTTAGGGACAAGCCGGGACCACGCGAGTGGACTAACCCCGGATATAAAAGGAGAAACCAATGCGCCTTAAATCCACACTTCTCAGCGCCGTCGCCGCGCTCGCCATTTCGATGACCGCTGCCAACGCGCAGGTCGTCGTGTCGTCCAAGATCGATACCGAAGGTGGCGTTCTGGGCAACATCATCAAGCAGGTTCTGGAAGCCAACGACATTGCGGTCACCGATCGCATCCAGCTCGGCGGCACGCCCATCGTGCGCGAAGCCATTACCGCTGGCGAAATCGACATTTACCCGGAATATACCGGCAACGCCGCCTTCTTCTTCGACAAGGCCGATGACCCGCTGTGGAACAACGCCGCCTCGGCCTATGACGAAGCCAAGAAGCTCGATTACGACGCCAACAAGATCGTCTGGCTGACCCCGTCGCCCGCCAACAACACCTGGGCTGTCGCCATCCGCAACGATGTGGCCGAGGCCAACAGCCTCAACACCTTCAGCGAGTTCGGCGCCTGGGTTGCCGGTGGTGGCGAAGTCAAGCTCGCGGCCTCGGCCGAGTTCGTCAACTCGCCGGCGGCCCTGCCCAAGTTCCAGGAAGTCTATGGCTTCGCGCTCAAGCCCGACCAGTTGATCACCCTGTCGGGTGGTGACACCGCCGCCACCATTGCCGCCGCCGCCCAGCAGACCAACGGCGTCAACGCCGCCATGGTCTACGGCACCGATGGTGGCATCGCCCCCTCGGGCCTCAAGGTGCTCGAAGACGACAAGGGCGTGCAGCCGGTGTACCAGCCCGCGCCGATCATCCGCGAAGCCGTGCTGACCGAATACCCGCAGATCGAAGAGCTGCTGAAGCCCGTCTTTGAAGGCCTGTCGCTCGAGGTCCTGCAGGAACTCAACGGCCGCGTCCAGGTCGGCGGCGAAGCCGCTGCCGCCGTCGCCACCGACTACCTCACCCAGGGCGGTTTCCTGAAGTAGCCGCCTGCTCACCTCGCCCCTGAGGGGAGAGGTCGACCCGAAGGGTCGGGTGAGGGGTTCAGAGTTTCGGCATTTGTCGAGGACATCGCCCCCTCACCCCAACCCTCTCCCCGAAGGGGCGAGGGGGCCCATCCAGCTTGTGGCACCATGTTGCCTCACGAACCGAACGATCCCCTCTCCCCGCCGGGGAGAGGGCTAGGGTGAGGGGCTTTCGTCCCCCAGCCACCGGTCACATTGCGGAGTCCGCATGAGCATCGCCGAAACCACCCCCATCGCGAGCCGACCCGCCTGGCTGGCGCTCGATAAGCTGGGCGTGCTGATCGCGCTGATCGCCGCCGCCGGCGCCGCGCTGCCCTTCGCCCTGTTCCGCGCCAACCGCATCGTGCTCGGCGAACCCCGTTCGCTACTCGACGCGCTCCCCAGCCTTCCCTCCGGCTTCCTGCTCGCCATCCTGCTCGCCGGATTCCTCGTCGCCCTCTTGCGCCTACCGGTCCTGGCCAAGCTGCTCGCCGGCTTCGTCGTTGTGGCCGTGCTGCTGCTCGCCATCGGCTGGTCGGCCAGCTATCTGACGCCGCCCGACAACACTTTTGCGCGTGTCTCACCCGGCGCCGGCTTCTGGCTGCTGCTCTTCGCCTTTGCCCTCTTGGTCACCGACGCGTTGACCCGACTGCACTTCGCCCCGCTGGTGCGCATCGGCATCTTGCTCGCCGTCGCCCTATCCATCGCCGGCCTGCTCTGGAGCGGCGCCTGGAACGACCTCTCCATCCTCAAGGAATATGCCACCCGCGCACCGGCCTTCTGGGCCGAGGGCCGCACCCATCTGGCGCTGGCCTTTGGCTCGGTGGCGATTGCCATGCTGGTCGGCGTGCCGGTGGGCATCCTCTGCTACAAGGTGAAACCCCTGCGCGCCGGGGTGCTCAACATCCTCAACATCGTCCAGACCATCCCCTCCATCGCGCTGTTCGGCCTGCTGATCGCGCCGCTGGCCTGGGTCGCCGCCAACATTCCCGGCGCCTCGGCCATCGGCATTTCGGGCATCGGCGTGGCCCCGGCCATGGTGGCGCTGTTCGGCTATTCGCTGCTGCCCATCGTTTCCAACACCGTGGTCGGCCTGCAAAGCGTCTCGCCCGCTGCCGTCGATGCTGCCAAGGGCATGGGCATGACCGGCCGCCAGCGCCTCATGGGCGTCGAGCTGCCACTGGCCTTCCCGGTGATCCTCACCGGCATCCGCATCGTGCTGGTGCAGAATATCGGCCTCGCCACCATCGCGGCGCTGATTGGCGGCGGCGGTTTCGGGGTTTTCGTGTTCCAGGGCATCGGCCAGACGGCGATGGATCTGGTGTTGCTTGGCGCCGTACCGACCGTGGCGCTGGCCTTTGCCGCCGCCGTGGTGCTCGACGCCCTGGTTGAACTGACTTCGCGCGGGGGACGCCGTCCATGATCGAAATCGACGACATCACCAAGGATTATAGCGGCACCGTGGTGGTGGACCACGTGTCCCTCATCATCCAGCCGCGCAGCATCTGCACCATTGTCGGCACCTCCGGCTCCGGCAAGACCACGCTGATGCGGATGATCAACAAGCTGGTCGAACCCACGTCCGGCCACATCCGCATCGACGGCGAGGATATCGCCTCCATTCCCGCCTATGAACTGCGCCGCCGCATCGGCTACGCCATTCAGGGCAATGGCCTGTTCCCACACCGCACCGTCGGCCAGAACGTCGCCACCGTGCCCAAACTGCTCGGCTGGGACAAAGCCAAGATCGCCGACCGTGTCGACGAGCTGCTGACCCTGTTCCAGCTCGACCCCGCCGAATTCCGCGATCGCCTGCCGCATGAACTCTCCGGCGGCCAGCAACAGCGCGTCGGCGTCGCTCGCGCCTTGGCGGCCGAGCCCAAAATCCTGCTGATGGATGAGCCCTATGGCGCGCTTGATCCGGTGATCCGCGCCAAGGCGCAGGAGGATCTGCTGGTCATCCAGCGCCGCTTCGGCACCACCGTGGTGCTGGTCACCCACGACATGGAAGAAGCCATCCATCTCGGCGACACCATCGCGGTGATGGACAAGGGCAAGCTGCTGCAATGCGCCAGCCCCGCCGAAATCATCGCCCATCCGGCCACCCCTTTTGTGGCCGAACTGATCGGCAGCAGCGAACGCCCATTCCGCCTGCTATCGCTATCCAGTGTCGCCGACCATATCGAGCCCGGCAGTGTCGATGGTGAACCGATCGCCGCCGAAAAATCCCTGCGCGACGCCTATGCCGAACTGCTGTGGTCCGGCCGTCCGGCCTTGCCAGTGCAGCGCGACGGGCAAATCATCGGCCAGGTCACTTTGGCCGGTCTGTCCCGCCTGGCGGCGCGCCCGCAATGAAGATCGGCAATCTCATCCGGCTGCTCGTGTTCGCGGTGCTGATCCTGCTGCTGCTCAAGCCCGAGCTGTTCAGCGGCTTCTTTGCCCTGTTCGCCAAATCCACCCAGCCGGCGATCTATAATCAGGGCAGCCTGCTCGACATCACAATCAACCACCTCGCCATCGTGCTGGCCGCCACCGTCGCTTCCACCATCATCGCCGTCGGCCTCGCCATCATCGTCACCCGCCCCTTCGGCGCCGAATTCCTGCCGCTGTCTCGCAGCCTTGCCAATATCGGTCAAACCTTCCCCCCGGTCGCGGTCCTCGCGCTGGCCGTCCCCGTCCTCGGCTTCGGCACCGCCCCGACCTTGGTGGCGTTGTTCCTCTACGGCCTGCTGCCGATCTTTGAAAACACCCTGACCGGCCTGACCAATCTGCCCCCCACCGTCACCGACGCCGCCAAGGGTGTCGGCATGACCGGCTGGCAGCGCCTCATCAAAGTCGAACTGCCACTGGCGCTCCCCGTCATCCTCGCCGGCATCCGCCTCTCGGTGGTGATTTCCCTCGCCACCGCCACCATCGGCTCCACCGTCGCCGCCCGCACCCTGGGCGAAGTCATCATCGCCGGACTGCTCTCGAGCAACACCGCCTTCGTCCTGCAAGGCGGCCTGATCGTCGGCGTTCTCGCCGTCCTGATCTACGACGCCCTGGCCGCCCTCGAACGCTGGCTGATGGCCCGCACCGGCCAATTGGGGAGGGCCACCGCGTGAGCGCTCTTTCTGTCTTCCCTTCTCCCCTTGAGGGAGAAGGTGCCCCGAAGGGGCGGATGAGGGGTCCCTTCTGCTCTTGCGATTGCGGGATCAACCCCTCACCCGTCTCGGCTTTGCCGATCCACCCTCTCCCTCAAGGGGAGAGGGGAGGCGCGGTGGCTTTGGAGAACTAGCGTGTCCGATTTCGATCTCGTCCTGTCCGGCACCGTGGTGCTGCCCGATACCATTGTTGAAAATGGCTATGTCGCCGTGCGCGCCGGCAAAGTCGTGCATGTCGGCGAAGGCGTCGCCCCGCAGGCCCATGAGCGCCACGACCTCGGCAACGCCCTGATCCTGCCCGGCGCCATCGATGCCCAGGTCCATTCCCTGAGTCAGAAGAACCAGGAAGACTTCATCTGGTCGACCCGCTCAGCAGCGGCCGGCGGCGTCAACACCATCGTCGACATGCCCTATGACGAGGGCAATCTGGTCTGCTCCGCCGAAGCCGTTCGCATCAAGGTGGCCCATGCCACCCCACAAGCCCGTGTCGATTTCGCCCTTTACGGCACCATCAACCCCGAAGAAGGCCCCGCCCGCATCGCCGAACAGGCCGAGGCCGGCGTTGCCGCCTTCAAATTCTCCACCTTCGGCACCGATCCCGTTCGCTTCCCGCGTATTCCGCCGGCCTTGCTGGAAGAATGCTTCGCCGCCGTCGCCAAAACCGGCCTCACCGCTGGCGTGCACAATGAAGACGACGAAATGGTCCGCGCCGCCATGGCCAAGGTCAAGCAAGCCGGCATCACCGATTACCGCGCCCACGGTCTCAGCCGCCCGCCACTGACCGAATTGCTGGCCAGCCTTCAAATCTACGAGACCGGCGCCCAGACCGGCTGCCCGGCCCATGTCGTGCATTGCTCGCTGGCGCGTGGCTACCAGATCGCCCGCAGCTACCGCGACCAAGGCTTTGCCGCCACCATCGAAGCCTGCATCCACTATCTGACGCTGGACGAAGAAAACGACGTCGCCCGCCTCGGCGGCAAGGCCAAGATCAATCCCCCGATCCGCCCCCGCGCCGAAGTCGAAGCGCTGTGGGACCACGTCCGCGCCGGCAATGTCACTTTGGTCTCCACCGACCATGTCAGCTGGTCGGAAAACCGCAAGACCAATCCCGACATGCTGGCCAATGCCTCCGGCGTGCCGGGCCTTGAGGTCATGGTGCCGCTCTTCGTCATGGGCGCGCTCAAGCGCGACATTCCCCTGACCTGGGCCGCCAAGCTGATGGCCGAAAACCCCGCCAAGCACTTCCGCCTCGACCACGTCAAAGGCGCGCTGACCCCCGGCAAGGATGCCGACATCACCGTGCTGTTCCCGCGCCCGACCCGCTACAACGCCGCGGCCAGCGGCCACAATGTCGTCGGCTGGTCGCCCTATAACGGCATCGAATTGCCCTGGACCGTCGGGCTGACTTATCTGCGCGGCCAGCAGGTCTTCGACGGCACCACTGTCGCCGAACCCGGGGCAGGGCGCTTCGTGCGGCCGGAGGTGCGGACATGATGGACCTGTCGCCCAATTCAACCCCGCAGCCTAGCTTCGCTCAGCCGACACCCCAACCACAATGTCACCCCGGCCTTGAGCCGGGGCCCATCTTGAGATCTGGGGATGGATCCCGGCTCAAGGCCGGGATGACACCGCGTTTTTGGATTGCTCCAAGCCCATGATCCCCAATTCCCCCATCCGCGCCGACCGTATCGCCACCGATATCGACACACTCGCCGCCATCACCGAGCCGGGCCACCCCTATACCCGCCGCGCCTTCACCCCGATGTTCCTCGAAGGCCGTGCCTGGCTGACCCACGCCATGCAGGCCGCCGGTGCCGTGACCCATATCGACCCCGCCGGCAATCTGATCGGCACCATCCCCGGCAAGCGCCCGCAGCTTGGCACCATCATGCTCGGCTCGCATTCCGATACGGTGCCCGATGGCGGCCGCTTTGACGGCATTGCTGGCGTCATCGCCGCGCTCGAAGTGGCGCGCGCCCTGCATGACCAGAATATCGTGCTCGATCATACGCTCGAAATTGTCGATTTCCTCGCTGAGGAAGTCTCCATTTTCGGCGTCTCCTGCATTGGCAGTCGCGGCATTAGCGGCACCCGCCCAGCCGAGTGGCTCACCCGCAGCCATGACGGCCTGAGCCTGGAGCAGGGCATCGCCCAGGTCGGCGGCGACGCGCATCGCCTCGCCCAGCGCGACGACATCAAGGCCTTCCTCGAACTGCATATCGAGCAGGGCCCGGTGCTGCAGAGTGAACAGCTCGATATCGGCGTGGTCACCGCCATCGCCGGCATCACCCGCATCGAAATCATCGTCGACGGCCGTTCCGATCACGCCGGCACCACTCCGATGGGGGCGCGTCAGGATGCACTGACCACCGCCGCCTGGATTGCGCTGGGCGTCGAGGAATTGGGCAAGGCGCTGGCCAGCGGCGAGGCCCATTTCGCCGCCACCGTCGGCGAATTCGAAATGACCCCCAATGCCGCCAATGTCGTGCCGGCCCGCGTCCGCATGCTGATCGATGCCCGTGCCGAACTGCGCGACGACATGGAGCGCTTCATCGAAGAACTGACCAACGGCATCGCGGCGATTTCCGAAAAGACCGGCGTAAAGGTCAGCACCCCGCGCCTCGTCTCCGACAATCATCCCACCCCCTGCGACGCCGATCTGCTCGATATTCTCGACGCCGCCTGTAACAGCGCCGGAGCCAAACATCGCCGCATGGCCTCGGGGGCAGGGCATGACACCGCCTGGATGGCGCGCGTCACCAAGGCGGCGATGATTTTCGTACCCTGCCTCGATGGCCGCAGCCACGCGCCCGACGAATTCGCCACCAATGAAGATATCGCGCTCGGCGCCGCCGTCCTGCTGGGCGCCGTGCGGGCGCTCGACACCAAGCTACAAGGGGAATTCTGATGGGCCGTATTCTGACCGAAAAAGATGTCGAACCCGCCGTGCGCGGTGGCTCCGTCTATGCGGCCGGTGGCGGCGGCTGGGCCGATCATGGCCGCATGCTCGGCATGGCGGCCGTCAGCATCGGCAAGCCCGAACTGGTCAGCATCGAGGAACTGGACGAGAACGACTGGGTGGCCACCGCCGCAGCCATCGGCGCGCCGGCCTCGACCACGCCCTGGGAAATGCAGGGCGTCGATTATGTCAAAGCCGTGCAATTGCTGCAGGACGCGCTGGGTGAAAAGCTCAGCGGCTTGATGATCGGCCAGAACGGCAAATCCTCCACCCTCAACGGCTGGCTCCCCTCCGCCATCCTCGGCACCAAAGTGGTCGACGCCGTGGGCGATATCCGCGCCCATCCGACTGGCGACATGGGCTCCATCGGCATGGCCGGCTCACCCGAACAGATGATCCAGACTGCTGTCGGCGGCAACCGCGATGAAAACCGCTATATCGAGCTGGTCACGCGCGGCGCCACGGCCAAAATCTCGCCCATCCTGCGCACCGCCGCCGATATGTCGGGCGGCTTCATCGCCTCCTGCCGCAATCCGCTACCTGCCAGTTATGTGAAGAAGCACGCGGCGCTGGGCGGCATTTCCCTAGCCCTCAAGCTCGGCGAAGCCATCATCGCCGCCGAGGCCAAAGGCCCCGGCAAGGTGATCGACGCTATCGTCGCCACCACCGGCGGCAACATTCTCACCCAGGGCAAGATCACCGCCATGGACGTGGTTTACACCAAGGAAGCCTTCGACATCGGCCGCATCACTCTTGGGTCCGGCGACAGCGCCACCACGCTCCACGTGATGAACGAATATATGGCCGTCGACGATGCTGGCGGCACCCGCCTCGCCACCTTCCCCGACGTCCTGACCACCCTCGACGCCACCGGCCACCCCCTCTCCGTGGGCGAACTCTCCATCGGCCTCGAAATCTTCGTCCTCCACGTCCCCAAAGCCATCATCCCCTTGAGTTCGAGCGTCCTCGATCCCACCGTCTACCCCTTCGTCGAAACCCGCATGGGCATCGAATTGGCGAAATATGCGCTGGATGGCGCTGGAAACTAACGCCACGCTCGATGTCATCCCGGCTCAAGGCCGGGATGACACCGGGTTTTTGGACTGCTCACGGAAAGATTGCATCATGCCCACACCCAACCCGCGCCACCCCAATTTCCCGATCCCCGGCGGCCCCGAGCTCCGCGCCAAGGGCTGGCGGCAGGAAGCCTTGTTGCGCCTCCTCGAAAACGTGCTCAGCGTCGGCGAAGACCCTGACAACCTCGTGGTCTACGCTGCCTTGGGCAAAGCCGCGCGCAATTGGGCCAGCCACAAGGCCATCGTGGAAACCCTGCTGCGCATGGACGAGGATCAAACCCTGATCATCCAGTCCGGCAAGCCCATCGGCCTGCTCAAGACCCATGCCAAAGCGCCGCTGGTCATCATGGCCAATTGCAACATCATCGGCCAATGGGCCAAGGCCGAAGTGTTCTACGAGCTGGAGCAGAAGGGCCTGATCTGCTGGGGCGGGCTGACCGCCGGCGCCTGGCAATATATCGGCAGCCAGGGCGTCATTCAGGGCACCTATGAGATTTTCATGCGCATCGCCGAAAACCGTTTCAACGGTTCGCTGGCCGGGCGCTTCATTCTCACTGCCGGACTCGGTGGCATGGGCGGGGCCCAGCCGCTGGCCGGGCGCATGGCCGGTGCCGCCATCCTCTGCGTCGATATCGACGCCGACCGCGCCAAGATGCGCCAGGACATCGGCTATCTAGAAGCCATCGCCCCCGACCTCGATACCGCTCTGGCGATGATCGACAAGGCCGTGGCCGAAAAGCGCGCGACCTCCATTGGCCTGGTCGGCAATGCCGCCGAAATCTACCCCGAAATCGCCCGTCGCGGCATCGTCCCCGATATCGTCACCGATCAGACCTCGGCGCATGATTTGGTCTATGGCTACGTCCCCAAGGGCATGTCGCTGGCCGAGGTCAAGCGCCTGCGCGTCGAAGGCCCGGCCCAGCTGATGGCCGCCAGCCGCGCTTCCATCGCCGACCACGTCCGCGCCATGCTGGCCTTCCAGCAGGCCGGCAGCGAAGTCTTCGACAATGGCAATCTGATCCGCACCCAAGCCCAGGCCGGCGGCGTCGACAATGCCTTCGATATCCCGATCTTCACCGAAGCCTATCTGCGCCCGCTCTTCGCCCGCGCCATCGGCCCATTCCGCTGGATGGCGCTGTCCGGCGACCCGGCCGATATCGCCAGGATCGACGACAGACTGCTGGAAATGTTCCCCGACAACAAGATCGTCACCAATTGGATCGCGCTGGCCCGCCAGCATGTGCCCTTCGAGGGCCTGCCGGCCCGCATTGCCTGGCTCGGCCATGGCGAGCGCACCGCTTTGGCCCGTGCCGTCAACGCCATGGTGGCCGATGGCACCCTCAGCGGTCCGGTCGCCTTCAGCCGCGACCATCTCGATGCCGGCGCCATGGCCCACCCCAATATCATGACCGAGAACATGAAGGACGGCTCCGACGCCATCGCCGACTGGCCCCTGCTCGACGCCATGCTGCTGTGCTCATCGATGGCCGATCTGGTGGTGGTCCACTCCGGCGGCGGCGGCTATGCCGGCTACATGACCTCCGCCGGCGTCACCATCATCGCCGATGGCACGGCCGAAGGCGACGAACGCCTCGACCACGCCCTCACCAACGACACCGCCCTCGGCGTCATGCGCTACGCCGACGCCGGCTACGAGGACAGCCTCGATGAAATCGCAGCTAAGGGCATCGGCTACATCCCGGTGGGGTAGGGAGATCGGAGTACCCCAGCCTCTGGAGTGGAGCCGAAGTCACCTCTCCCCTGAGGGGAGAGGTCGAGCCGAAGGGTCGGGTGAGGGGTTCAGCGTCGCGTTGGGACACAGTGCCTGCACCGGCATTGAACCCCTCGCCCCGCCCTCTCCCCTCAGGGGCGAGGGAGCCCACGCGCAGTGGGACTAATGGAACCGGTCCCCCGATCCATATGCGATCGAGTCCCCCTCAAACCTCCCCCTTCCAGCTAAACTGCGGCGAATATCCCAGCATCCGCTTGGCCTTCTCGATGCTCAGCAGCGTGCCATTGGTGGTGAGGTGCCCCTTGACCGGTACCTCGGGAAACACTTCCGCCAGCAGTGACATATTCGACCGGCTCATCACCGTATCCGCATTGGCGATGATGAACGCCTCGAACCCGGTGAAATCGGCCTGCACCGCCCGCCGCACCGCCTGCGCGCCGTCGCGGGCATCGATATAGCCCCATAAATTCCACTTCCGCGTCATCGGATCGGCGTCGAATTTGGGGAAGGCGGCATAGTCCTCCGGGTTCATCACATTGGAAAACCGCAGCCCGACAATGCGCAATTCCGGGTCCCAGCGGCAGAACTGCGCCGCCATGGTTTCATCCAGCAGCTTGCCCAGCGAATAGGCGCTTTCCGGGCGCGGATAATATTCCTCATCCACCGGCGCATAGGGCGGCGGCGTATCGAACGGCAGCCCGAGCACCGTCTCGCTTGAGGCAAACACGACATTCTTGATCCCCGCCAGCCGGCAGGCCTCGAACACATTATAGGTCGTCGGCACATTATTGGCGAAAATCCGCGCATTGGCCGCCAATCCCGGCGCCGGAATCGCCGCCAGATGCACCACCGCGTCGAACGGCCCCTGGCGCTCGTCGATCCCGCCCAGCACTGCCGCCGCCACCTCGCCGAAATTACTCAGATCGATGCGCACGCTGGGGCAGATCGGCTCGCTCAGCGCCTGCTGGTCGAGATTGAGCACCTCATAGCCATGCGCCACCAGATCGCGCAGCACCGCACGCCCGAGCTTGCCGCTGCCGCCGGTCACCAGAATTTTGGCCATTGGGGCCTCCCTTTTGCCCGCCAGATTAAGCGCGAACCGCGGCGCTGCCAACATGAACGGTTTCTGAACGCAGCTATCACGGTCGGTTCAAGCCAGCCCGGTCATTGTGTTCCCAAGGATGACGCTCTCCAGGGGACAGCAAAATGAACAAGCACCAGGAAAAACTATTGATCGCCTCGCTCTGCGGCCTCGTGATGGTCGCCGCCGGCGCCTTCGCCGTGCAGCCCGCCATGGCTGCCGGCTATCACGTCGAGCAGCCGGCCAAGGTGAGCGGCGTCGCCCGCTGGGACCAGCTCAATGTCCGTAAATGGCCCGCCTCCTATTCCCAACAGGTCGGCGCCATCCGCCCCGGCGCCCAGGTCTGGGTCGAACGCTGCATCGAGGTCAAAGCCAGCGCCGATTGGTGCCTGGTCAGCGCCCGCAACACCACCGGCTGGGTCAATTCCAAGTTTCTGACCGCCATCCGCCATCGGGATCGCTGATCCCGCCCGCCGTCGGCGACGGCGGCGACCCGGCCAGTCTGCGGTTTCACCATCGCCGCAGATCGCAACTGCAGCCCGACCGGGCCGCCACCCTCGCCGATGCGAGAAAAATCGACTTCGTGCCTGCCTCCTGACTTCCCATGCTCTGTTGACTTTTCCGGTCCTGCGCTGTTCGTGAACACAGCCTGGACCGGAGTTTTTTACTATGGATGCCAATCCCATTCTTGCCGAAACCATTCGCGGCAATTGGGTCGAAAACCGCCACCGTGGCGCCTATGTGGTGATGGACGCGGCGGGCACGATCATCGCCGCGCAAGGCGATATCGAGCGGCCGATCTTCCCCCGCTCGGCCATCAAATCCATGCAGGCGCTGCCGATTTTTGCCCGCCACGCCGATGACAAATTCCACCACACCGCCGAAGAGCTGGCCCTGGCCTGCGCCTCCCACCATGGCGAAGCCGACCATGTCGCCACCGCCAATGGGTTGCTGACCCGCATCGGCCTCTCCGCCGCCGATCTCGAATGCGGCGCCCATGTCCCCACCAATGCCGCGGCCCGCGAAGCGCTGCGCGCCTCGGGCAATCCGCCCAGCCCGCTGCACAATAATTGCTCGGGCAAGCATTCCGGCATGCTCAGCGTCGCGCTCGCCATGGGTGTGCCCACCGCCGGCTATGTCAGCCGCGAGCACGAAGTGCAGCGTGCGGTGCGCGCCGCCGTTGAAGCGGTGATCGGCGAACAATTGACCGAAGGCAAATGCGGCACCGACGGCTGCTCCATCCCCACCTTCGCCGCCCCCTTGCGCGCCTTCGCCTTTGGCTTTGCCCGCATGGCAACAGGGCAGGGCCTTGCCCCCGAGCTAGGCACCGCTTCCCAACGCCTGTTTGACGCCGCCACCAGCCATCCCCATCTGGTTGCCGGCACCGGCCACGCCGATACGATGCTGATGGAAGCCTTCAAGGGCCGGCTGATGCAAAAAGTTGGCGCCGAAGGCGTGCAATGCGGCGCCATCCGCGACAAGGGCTGGGGCTACGCCCTCAAATGCGACGACGGCAACATCGCTGCCTCCCAAGCCATGCTGGCCGGCATGCTGCTCAAGCTGGCCGACCCGAACGACGAACAGCGTGCTTTGCTACAAACCCTGGCCCACCAACCCATCAAAAGCGTCCGCGGCGCCGAAGTGGGCGAATTGCGCAGCGTCGGGTAGCCGCTCTGAATGTTTGCAACAGTTTTGCGGTTTTTGATTATTTGTGTTGAAGCTATTGTGATATATGCATAATTTATGTTGCAATAGATTTTGAATGAGGTCGCCAAAATTGATGAACTCATTGAAAATAAACGAGTTAGATAACGAGCAGCGGCGCGAACTCATCAACACGCAGCAACGCTTTTCCACGTGGCGCGATGCGCGGGAGCGGCTTGACGCGTCGCGCGGCTCCATGGTGTGGCACACTGTGAACGGCGTCGAATATCTGTTGCGCAGCTATTACGAGAAGGCCGGCACCCGAAAACAACGGTCGTTGGGCGTGCGATCCGAGACGACCGAAGCGCTCAAGGCGGATTTCGAGCGCGGCCGCGACGAGGCTAAACAGCGGTTTGCCACGATTGACGCCGCGATGGATCGACAGGCCGCCATCAACCGGGCGCTTCGGCTGGGTCGGGTCCCCATGATCAGTGCCAGGATTATGCGCGCTCTGGACCGAATTGGCGCGTTGGGGGCGGGGCTGCGCGTTGTGGGCACGCATGCCCTGTTTGCCTATGAGGCGGTCGCCGGTGTGATGGTCGATACCGAGTTGACGACCACCGGCGATATCGACCTGCTGTTCGACAGCAGGGGTGGACTTCGCTTTATCGTTTCGGACGATGTGTCGGAGCGATCGCTGATGGCGGTGCTGCGCAATGTCGACAAGAGCTTTGAGAAAAGCCGGCAGCCCTACCGCGCAGAAAATGCGCAAGGCTACATGGTCGATTTGATCAAGCCGATGCGCAATCCGCCTTGGGCGCCCGACGCCAGCCAAAGCCAGCAGGGCGAGGCCGATGACCTTACGGCATCGGAAATTGAGGGCTTGGTCTGGCTGGAGAACGCGCCGTCATTCGAGGCCGTCGCGCTGGATGAACGCGGTTATCCGCTTCGGATTGTTGCGACTGACCCGCGTGTATGGACGATTCACAAGCACTGGATTTCCCAGCGTGTCGACCGGGACCCGCTCAAAAAACGCCGGGATGCGGAACAGGCGCAAGCGGTTGGTGCGATCGTGGCTGAGCACTTCCCGCATCTGCCGGTCCAGTCAGATGCCTTGCGCATGCTGCCCAAGGACGTCGTTGCTGATGCTGCCCATCTTTTCCAAGCGCAGCTTTAGCTTTTTCCCCCTCCCACCCCCGATCGTCACCCTCGGGCTCGACCCGAGGGATCTATACTTCCATGCGCAAAACGAGTGGAACCCCCTCGGGTCAAGCCCGAGGGTGACGGCCCATTGGGAACAGCAACGGCGCCCCCCTAATTCACCACCACATTCCCATACCGCTCACCATTCCCCAGCAGATCCGGCTCCACCACCTCTGTCCACGCCAGCCCGACGATCTTGTGCAGCCGCGCGGCGACATGATTGCCGCTGAGCGTCACCGCCCCGGCGCCGTCCACCACGCTGACCCCAATGCCGATATCGCTCTCCGCCACCACATTGCCCGAGATCAGCACATTGCGCAGATACGGCCCGTAGCCGGCCGCAATGCCGACGCCGGGCACATTGTGCACCGCATTGCCGGTGATGGCGGTTTCCGCTTCGGCAAAAATGCCGATGGGCGTTGTGTCCGGGTTCACCGCCGAAACCGGCGTGATGTTGCGCACGATATTGCCCGAACACACCGCGAGCTGCCCGCCGCTATCCAGATTGGTGATGGAAATGCCGGTGGCGGCGCCGTCGATGATGTTGTTGGCAATCACCGAGCCGGAAAAGCCGAATTCGGAAAAAATCGCCACCTCGCCCGAGCGCAGGCAAATATTGCCGCTGACCTGAGTGTTGTTGGTGGCATTGAGCCGCACGGCACTGAAGGCGCAGTCGGCGATGTGGTTGTCGGCGACGATCACCTCGTCGGCCTTGAAGATATTGATGCCATTGCCATTCTGGCCATTGCCGCCGCCAGCCCAGCCGATCTTGGCAATGCGGTTGCCGGTGACGATGGAGCCGTCCGCGCCGTTGGCGCTGCGCCAGATGCGAATGCCGGCATTGCCGCAGCCATCGATGCGATTGCCGTTGATGACCAGCCCCCGGCTGTCCATGGCGTGAATAGCGGCATCGCCCAGTTCGGTGAACTGGCAGTCGCGAATGGTGACGCTGGCGTCGCTGATACTGAGGCCGATCGCGGCATCGCGAAAGCGGCAGCGCTCCAGCGTGATGTCATCACTGGCGCTGATGCTGAGCCCGCCGGAAAAACCGATATCGCGCAACACCAGCGCAGCCCGATCCTGCACGGCTAGCCCTCTGCCATCGGGCAGCAGCGTCAACTCAGTGCGCCCGGGAACCCCCTGAACCACCAGATTGGCCGGGAAATCGAGGCCACGCACCGCGATGCTGCCGGACGGCAATTGCAGCACCTGGCCACTGGCGGCGGCCTGATCGAGCGCAACCTGCAGGGCGGCACCCTGATTCTGTCCGCTATCGCCGATCACGCCGAGCGTTGCCGCATCCAGCACCGCTTGGGCGCGGGCGGCGACGGGCGTGGCGGCCAGAACGGCAAGTGCGGCAAGGATACGGCGGCGATGGACGAGCATGGCTTTCCTCTTTGGCCCATCATGCCGCTCGCAGGCCGCTCTCGCCATCAGCAATGGAAAACAGAGTTACGAGTTGTCCCGGCGCGAGGCGGGCGGCTATAAGACTGCAACTCAAAAGAACGGCGGCACCGATGCTCGTTGACGACAAGATCTTTCTCGGGACCAGCACGCAGCCCGAATATCTCGCGCTCAAATATGGCAATCGCCATGGTCTGGTGACCGGGGCGACCGGCACCGGCAAGACGGTGACGCTGCAGGTTTTGGCCGAGGGATTTTCCGCCGCCGGGGTGCCGGTATTTGCCGCTGACATCAAGGGCGACCTCAGCGGCGTCGGCAAGATGGGCGCGGCGCAAGGCTGGCAGACCCAGCGGGCCGAAGAAATCGGCTTCACCGATTTCAAGGATGACGTGTTCCCGGTGATTTTCTGGGACCTGTTCGGCAAGCAGGGGCATCCGATTCGCGCCACCATTTCGGAAATGGGCGCGCTGCTGCTCAGCCGCATGCTGGAGCTGAATGACACTCAGGAAGGCGTGCTCAACATCGCTTTCAAGGTGGCCGACGACGAAGGTCTGCTGCTGCTCGATCTCAAGGATTTGCGGGCGCTGCTGGTCAATCTGCAAGAGCGGGCCAAGGAAATCTCCACCCGCTACGGCAATGTCACCACCGCCTCCATTGGCGCCATCCAGCGGGCTTTGCTGGTGCTGGAACAGCAGGGCGCGGAGAATTTCTTCGGTGAACGCGCGCTCGAAATCGCCGATCTGATGCGCACTGATCGCGACGGGCGTGGCTTCATCTCGATTCTGGCCGCCGACGAATTGATGCGCGCGCCCCGGCTTTACGCCACCTTCCTGCTCTGGATGCTGAGCGAGCTGTTCGAGGAGCTCCCCGAAGTCGGCGACGTCGACAAGCCCAAGCTGGTGTTCTTTTTTGACGAAGCCCATCTGCTGTTCGATGACGCGCCAAAGGTGCTGATCGACAAGGTGGAGCAGGTGGTCAGGCTGGTGCGCTCCAAGGGCGTCGGCGTCTATTTCGTCACCCAGAACCCGGTCGATATTCCCGAGTCGGTGCTGGCGCAATTGTCCAATCGCGTGCAGCACGCCCTGCGCGCCTATACCCCGCGCGAGCAGAAGGCGGTCAGGGTCGCCGCCGATACCTTCCGCCCCAATCCGGCGTTTTCGACCGCCGAAGTCATCACTCAATTGGGCATTGGCGAGGCGCTGGTCTCGGTGCTTGAGGCCAAGGGCATTCCCTCGATGGTTGGCCGCACATTGATCCGGCCACCCTCGGCACAGGTCGGGCCGATCAGTCCGGCCGAACGCGAATCGATCATCGCCAATTCGCCGGTCGCCGGCCTCTACGACAATCCCATCGACCGCGATTCCGCCTTTGAGGTGTTGGGCCGCCGCACCCGGGACAAGCAGCTGGCCGAAGAACGCGCGCAACAGGATGACGAACGCCTCAAGCGCGAGCGCAGCTATGCTGACGACCGTCCCGCGCCGCGCCCGCGCGCCTCGACCCGCCAGACCCCGACCGAGGCGGCGATGAACTCACTGGCCCGCACTGTCGCCAACCAGTTGGGGAGCGCGCTGGTGCGCGGCATCCTCGGCGGCTTGAAGCGGGGACGATGAGCATGGAAGGCGCCGCCACCGGACACGTCATCGCCGTCTTTGCCTCGGACCGGGGGCCGGGAAATCCCGAGCGCGCCTCGATCATGAGCCAGGCCGGCACCTATTTCGCCAAGCGCGGCGCCCGCATCATCTGCCTCGCGGAAAATGACGTCATCCCGGTGCCGCTGATCACCGCTGCCCGCGCCGCCGGCGGCCATGTGCAGATCATCGCCGATTGCGCCATCGTGCTGCCGCCCGCTTTGGCCGGCGTCACCATGGAAGTGCTCTCCACCAGTGCCGAACGCTCGGCCCGCATCGCCGAACTGGCCGAGGCCTTTGTGGCGCTGCCCGGCTCGCTGGCTTCGGCGACGTCCTTGTTCGGCGCCTGGGGTTCGGCAAAGGCGCAGGGGCGCACCATTCCGGTGATCATGCTCAATCGGCATCGCGCCTATGAAGTGATCCGTGGCTATGCCGCCGACGTGCTGTCGCCCGGTCTGCGCGGCTACGAACGCGCCGTGCAATTCGCCGATACCATCGAAGATTTGTGGGCCCGGCTCAGCCGCCTGATCAGCGAAGCGCGATAGCCAGAAATCTGCAAGAAAACCGCAAGAAAACCACCAGCATGCTGGCAGCAAACCGTCAGCCTGCTGGCTAAATCTTGTAGAGTCTGACGGGCTTGGTGCTGCGGGCGATGACACCCTTGAATTCCAGGTCGAGCTGCACGCCCTTCATCCACCAGCCGGCCTTTTCGCCGCCAGGAAAATGGGTCTGCGACAGGATCGGTGTGATGCGCTCACGCAGCTCGGCCGGGGTGATTCCTGGCGCTTCGCTGGGCAGCACGGCGAGCACTGCTTCCTTCATTGCCATGAACTTGGCGGCATCGACCCGCACCTTATGGTCCGGGGAAACCCCGTTTTCCATCAGATACTTATCGCCGTCGTCCTTGGCCATGGCTTAGCCTTCGAGGCCCGGATGGCGCGGCTTGCGGCGGTCGGGAAACAACGGCACGACGTTGTCGGTATTGCGGCGCGTCGGCACCGGATGCGGCGTCGGCAGCGGCGTGCGGTTGCGCCGGTCCGGCCCGCGATAGCCGCCCAGCAGGCCGACCACGCTGCGATTGCGTAGCCGCGCCTGGATGCGCTGCAGCAAATGGCGCGGCGACATCGGCTTGATGATGACCTCGTCAATCCCGGCGCTGATCGCCTGATGGCGCATCGGCGGGGTGATGGTGCGGGTCAGCGCAATCACCGGAACGTCTTGACTTATAAGGGAATTATTGAGGCGGATGCCTTCGACCATCTCATAGGCCGGGCGACCCTCACGGTCGAAATCGCAGACCAGCATGTCGACCGGCGCCAGGCGCATATAGGCGATCAGGTCGATATCGCTGTCGAACTGCCGCACCTTGAGATGTGAGTCGCCGGCCACCACCATCGCCAAAAGAGACGATAGCGCCGGATTAGCCGCAATGATGGCAACGACCTTGGTCGGCTCGGACACTGGCATCCCCTAATAGTAAACGAACCGTTATCACGGGCCAACGACTCGCAGAAGAGCCGGGTTCCGGAAATGGCTAATTCATGGGGGGAAATAACGTTGCGACCCAAAAAAGCCCGCCAGTGCAGGGCACTAGCGGGCGTCTGTAGTGTTAGAAAAGCCTACTTGGCTTCGTCGAACATCAGCTCGACATGTTCCCAGTTCACCAGATTGTCGAACCAGGCTTCGAGATACTTCGGACGGGCATTGCGGTAGTCGATGTAATAGGAGTGCTCCCACACGTCGACGCCAAGCAGCGGATGGCCGCCATGGACCAGCGGCGATTCGCCATTGGCGGTCTTGGTGACTTCCAGCTTGCCGTTCTTCAGCGACAGCCAGGCCCAGCCCGAACCGAACTGGGTGGTGCCGGCAGCGATGAAATCAGCGCGGAACTTGTCAAAGCCGCCCAGATCCTCATCAATTTTGGCTGCCAGAGCGCCCGGCAGCTTGTTGCCGCCGCCATTGGGCTTCATCCAGTTCCAGAAATGCACGTGATTGTAATGCTGGCCGGCATTGTTGAAGAGCCCGGCATTCTTGCCAAAGGACTCCTTGACGATGTCCTCGAGCGGCAGGATTTCCAGGCCCGAACCTTCCAGCAGCTTTTCGCCATTGGTGACGTAAGCCTGGTGGTGCTTGTCGTGGTGGAACTCAAGCGTTTCCGCCGACATATAGGGGCCCAGCGCATCATAGGCGTAGGGCAGGGGCGGCAGAGTAAACTTGGTGGACATTATGGCCTCCGTTTTGGGATTAGACGCTGAGGAAATTCAGCCCTTGGTATAGGCCGAATGTGACGACACAACAATTACTTGGAGGCGAATGATCCTTCCAAACCGACCGCGTTGAGCGCAAAGGCGTAACACATCGCAGTTTCCTTGAGCCGATCGAAGCGCCCGGAAGCGCCGCCATGACCGGCGTCCATGTTGGTCTTGAGGTATAATGGTGCGGTGCCCGTCTTGGTTGCGCGCAGCTTGGCAACCCACTTGGCCGGCTCCCAATAGGTGACGCGCGGATCGGTCAGCCCGGCCAGCGCAAAAATCGGCGGATAGTCCTGCGCCGCGACCTGCTCATAAGGTGCATAGGCAGCGATACGGGCATAATCCTCGGCCGAAGCCAGCGGATTGCCCCATTCCGGCCATTCGGGCGGGGTCAGCGGCAGGGTTTCATCCAGCATGGTGTTGAGCACGTCGACAAACGGCACCTGCGCCAGCACGCCGGCCCACAGATCCGGCCGCAGATTGGCGATGGCTCCCATCAGCATGCCGCCGGCCGAACCGCCCTGCGCCACGATACGCCCCTTGGACGTAAAGCCTTGTTCGATCAGCATTTCTGCGGCAGCGATGAAGTCGGTGAACGTGTTTGACTTGTGCTCGCGGCGACCCTGCACATACCAGCGATAGCCCTTTTCCATGCCACCACGGATATGGGCGGTGGCATAGACAAAGCCGCGATCGACCAGCGACAGCGCCGAGATGGAGAAGGCCGCCGGCATCGACATGCCATAGGCGCCATAGCCGTAAAGCAGCGCCGGAGCGGAGCCGTCGAGCTTGGTGCCCTTGCGATACAGCACAGTGACCGGCACCAATTCGCCATCGGAAGCGGTGGCGAACAGCCGGCGCGTCTCGTAATCGTCCGGGTTATGGCCCGAGGGCACTTCCTGCTCCTTGAGCAGGCTGCGCGTGCCGGTATTGAGGTCGACATCATAGGTGCGCGACGGGGTGGTGGGCGACGAATAGGTCAGCCGGAACACCGAGGTATCGAATTCGTAGCCGACCGACATGCCCAGCGCATAGGCTTCCTCGTCAAACCGCACCGTCTCTTCGGCATTGCTGCGCAGATCGCGCACGACGATGCGCGGTAGACCCTCAAAGCGCTCCAACCGCAGCAGATGGTTCTCGATCACCACGGTATCGAGGATCAGCACGCCTTGCTGATGGGCCACGAGATCGACCCAGTTTGCGGCACCCGGATTGTCGACCGGCGCGGTGACGATCTTGAAGTCCTCGGCACCATCGGCATTGGTGCGGATATAGAGCACGCCATGGCGCTCATCGATGTCGTATTCGCGATCGGTCAGGCGCGGCGCCACAAGACGGGGTTCGCCGCCCAGCTCGGCATCGATCAACCAGCATTCCGAGGTCTGGTGATCATGCGCGTCGATGACGATGAACTTGTCCGACAGCGTGCGGCCAACGCCGACGAAAAAGCCGGGATCGGCTTCCTCGAAGATGATCTTGTCATTGGCCTGATCGGTGCCGATGACGTGCAGCCGCACCCGGTAGGGGCGGTGGTTGTCGTCATACTCGGTGTAGTAGATCGCCTTGGAATCATTGGTCCAGACATAGGAGCCGGCGGTCTCGGTGATGATTTCGGCACTGTCTTCGCCGGTGTCGAGATCGCGGATGACGATGTCATAATATTCCGAGCCGGCGCGGTCGGCGGCCCAGGCGAGATAACGATGCGAGCGGTCATGCTCGGCGCCGGCAAAGCCGAAATAGCTGTCACCAGCCTCGATATTGCAATCCAGCAGCACGGTTTCGGGGCCACCATCACGCGCGGTGCGGACGATCTGCGGGTACTGCTTGCCTTCAAGCATCCGCGAATTATAGGCGAAGGGGCCATCGGGCGAGGCGATACCGCTATCGTCTTCTTTTATGCGGCCACGAATTTCCTTGTAGATGGTGTCCTGCAGCGCGGCGGTCGGTTCGCCGAATTCAGCGTTGAAATAGGCGTTCTCGGCGTCGAGATAGGCGCGAATTTCCCCGTCCAGCGTTTCGGGCTTCTGCATCACCTCCTGCCAATTATCCGCGCGCAGCCAATGATATGGGTCGTTACGCGCGATATTGTGGAACGTGACGGCGTGGGGCTTGCGGGCGGCGACGGGTGGGGTGGCTTTGGTCATGGGGCGGGTCCAGCTGCGGCAGGTCCATTCACATAGGCGCGCCGGCAAATGAAAGAAAGGGTTGGGCGCCGGGAAGGTGTTTTCCCCACAACTCGGACTTTGTGGGCCGTTTTGACTTGTTGCAGGATGATCAATGAGTAAGGTCTTGCCGCACGCGGGCCCGAAGAGTCGGTCGGCGGGGGTATTTTCGGTTGGGGCCTGGAATGGATGCAAGCATAGCGCTCGTGGCGATTGTGCCATTTGTTGCCGCTGTGCTGGCGCCGCTGGTGCATCGGCTGACCAAGCCTTTTGCCGGTTGGGTGCTGGCGCTGGTTCCTGCCGGAATTTTTCTGTTTCTGCTGAGTTTGATCGATCCGGTGCTGGCCAATGGCTCGGTCGCCGCGCGCATTGGCTGGGTGCCCGCCTATGATCTCAACCTGTCCTTCTTCGTCGACGGGCTGAGCCTCACCTTCGCGCTGACCATTTCCGGCATCGGCACGCTGATCGTGCTCTATTCGGGGGCCTATCTTAAAGGCCACCCGCAGTTGGGCCGCTTCCTGGCTTTCCTGCTCGCCTTTATGGGGGCGATGCTGGGCCTTGTGCTGTCAGACAACATGCTGGCGTTGTTCATGTTTTGGGAGCTGACCTCGGTCACTTCCTTCCTGCTGATCGGCTTTGATCACACCCGACAGGCGGCGCGTCGCGGGGCGATCCAGGCGCTGGTGATCACCAATATTGGCGGCATGGCCCTGCTTGCGGGCGCGGTGCTGGTGCATCAGCTGACCGGCGTGTGGGAGCTGAGCGCGCTGGACGACACCGTGCGCAATGGCGGGTTCTACGGCTTGGTGCTGGGCCTGTTCCTGCTCGCCGCCTTCACTAAATCGGCACAACTGCCATTCCATGTCTGGCTACCCAACGCCATGGAAGCGCCGACGCCGGTTTCGGCGTTCCTGCATTCGGCGACCATGGTGCAGGCCGGGGTTTATCTGCTGGCACGCACCACCCCATGGCTGGGCGGCACGCCGGCCTGGACCACTATTCTGGTGTGCTTCGGCGGCGCGACTTTGCTGTGGGGCGCGCTGGGTGCACTGCGCCAGACCGATCTCAAGCAGATGCTGGCCCAGACCACCGTGGCGTCGTTGGGTCTGTCGGTGCTGCTGCTCGGGCTAGGGACACCGGCCGCGATTGCCGCCGTGGTGCTCTATTTCGTGGCGCATGCGCTGTATAAGGCCGGGCTGTTCATGGTGGTCGGCGCTGTCGACCATGAGGCCGGGACGCGCGACATCACCATATTGGGCGGGCTGGCCGACAAGATGCCGCTGACCTTCATCGGCGCGGCGCTGGGCGCGCTGGCGATGATCGCCCTGCCGTTGACCCTGGGCTATTTCGCCAAGGAAGAAATGTATCTGGGCCTCATGAGCTGGCATTGGCCGGATGTGGCCGTGTTGCTGGTGCTGCTGGCCGGCAATGGCCTGCTGGCGGGCGTCGCCATGTTGATCCTGGTCAAACCCTTCCTCGGCCCCGTGCTGCCGACGCCGAAGCCGGCCCATGAAGCCCCGCTCGCCATGCTGGTCGGGCCGATTCTGCTCGGCGGTATGGGCATTGTCGCGGCGGTGATGACCGATTGGCTGGGGCAGACCCTGCTGGCGCCTACCGCCTCGGCGATTGCCGGACAAGCAGTGGAAAGCCATCTGTCGCTGGCGATCAACCCCACCAGCCCGCTGCTGTGGCTGTCCATCGCCACCTGGGGCCTGGGTGTGCTGGTCTATCGGCAGGCGGCGGCGTTGCGCACCGTGCTGCGGCGCTTCGAGGCTTGGCTGGGCTGGACGGCCGACACGGTATTCGACGCGCTGATGTTCGGGCTGATCCGCTTTTCCGGTGCGGTGACGCGCATGCTGCATCACGGGCGGCTGGAGATTTATCTCGTGGTGGTGTTCAGCGCGCTGGCGCTGGCGCTGATCCTGCCGCTGCTGTTGCTCCGCGGCTACGACGTGCTGTTGCCGATCGCTGAACTGGGCGATTGGTCGGCCAAGCTACGCTGGCCCGAGCTACGGCTCTACGAGTGGGGCGTGGTCGCGCTGGCGCTGATCGGGCTGGGCGCGGTGCTGATGGCGCGCAGCCGGCTGGTGGCCATCATGGCGCTGGGCATTCAGGGCACGGCGGTGGCGCTGATTTTCCTGCTGTTCGGCGCGCCCGATCTGGCCTTCACCCAGTTCATGGTCGAAGTGCTGTCGGTGGTGATCCTGGCGCTGGTGATGACGCGGCTGCGGCTCGATGAGCGCGATCCTCGCCCGTGGGAAGATCTGGCGCGCGACGGCACGCTGGCGCTGGTCTGCGGCGCGGGCGTCAGCCTGCTGCTGATGGTGGTACTGTCGGGCACGCTCGATACGCGCCTGTCCGACCTGTTCGCCGCCACCAGCGTGCCCATCGCCCACGGCTCCAATATCGTCAACGTCATCCTGGTGGACTATCGCGGCTTTGATACGCTGGGCGAGATTTCCGTGGTGATGGCGGCGGGCATCGCCATCACGGCGCTGTTGCGCCGGCGCAAGGTGAAGCCATGAATACCGTCATCTTCCGCACCATGGCGCCGCTGATCGTCGCCATCATGCTGGTGTTTTCCATCTATGTCTGTCTGCGCGGCCACAATGAGCCGGGCGGCGGCTTCATCGGCGGGCTGATCGCCGCGTCCTCCATCGCCGTCCTCGGCATGGCGCTGGGCGCTGCGGAGGCGCGGCGGGCGCTCAAGGTTGATCCGCTGACCATTGCCGGCTTCGGCGTGTTCATTGCGGCTCTGTCGGGGCTGCTGTCGCTGTTCACCGGTTCGCCCTTCATGACCAGCATCTGGCTCTATCTCGAACTGGGCGAGGCCGTCGTGCCGCTGTCGACGCCGATGGTGTTCGATATCGGGGTGTATCTCGTGGTGTTCGGCACCATTGCGGCGATTGCGCTGGGGCTCGAAGGCGACGGCGGGGAGGCCAAGTAATGGATTATGTACTGGCGGCCCTGGTGGGCTGTTTCATCGCGCTGGGCATTTACCTGCTGCTGTCGCGCTCGGTGATCCGCATGCTGCTCGGCCTGACCATCTTCGGCAACGGCGTCAATCTGCTGATCTTCACCGCCGGACGGCTGACGCGCGAAGCCGCGCCGATTGTTCCGGCAGGGCTGGCGCAGCCGGCCGGCCCGATTGCCAATCCGCTGCCGCAGGCGCTGATCCTGACCGCCATCGTCATCGGCTTTGCCATGTTCAGCTTCCTGCTGGTGTTGGCCTTCCGCGCCTATCAGAGCCTCGATGCCGACAACACCGACGCCATGCGCGTCGCTGAGCCGGTGAACGAGCCCAACCCGCCGCTGAGTTATTGAGATGGAAGAACTGGTGCTGCCACCGGCGATGATCGACACGGTAACCGCTGCCGCCGACTGGGTGGTGGTACTGCCGCTGGCGCTGTCGCTGCTGGGCGCCGCCATGGCGCTGATGCTGCGCAAGGCGGGCGGGCTGACCTTCATGCTGGCGGTGCTGATCGTCCTCGCGGTCATGGCCTGCGAAGTGAACCTGCTGGTCCGCGTCGTCGAAAGCGGCCCGCTGAGCATGACCATGGGAAAATGGCTGCCGCCTTTCGGCATCAGCTTTGCCGCCGATATCTTTGGCGCCGGTTTCGCGCTGGCGGCATCGGTGGTGACCCTGGTGGTGCTGGTCTATGCGCAGGGCGAACGCGGCCTGAGCGACGGTGGCGATGGCTTCCACGCGCTGGTGCTGCTGCTGCTGGCCGGTGTCACCGGCTCGTTCCTCACGGGCGATCTGTTCAATCTCTATGTCTGGTTCGAGGTGATGCTGATTGCCTCCTTCGGGCTCATGGTGCTGGGCGGCAAGCCGATCCAGCTCGATGGCGCGGTGAAATATGGCTTCATCAATTTCCTCGCCACCACCTTTTTCCTGCTGGCGCTCGGCCTGCTCTATGGCCTGATCGGCACGCTCAATATGGCCGACATCATGCGCGTGGCGCCCTCGGCCAATCCCGCCGCCATGGCCGGGGTGGCGGCGCTGCTGCTCTTGGCCTTCGGCATGAAGGCGGCGGCCTTCCCGGTCAATGCCTGGCTGCCGGCGGCCTATCACACCCCGCCAGCGGTGATTTCGGCGCTGTTTGCCGGCCTGCTGACCAAGGTGGGCATTTACGCGCTGATGCGGGCGCTGGTGGTGCTGCTGCCGGCCAGTCGGGACCTGCTGGAGCCGGTGCTGGTCACCATCGCCATCGGCACGCTGCTGATCGCGCCGCTGGGCGCCATCGCCGAAACCAATCTGCGGCGCGCTGTCGGCTTCATGCTGATCGGCGGCGTTGGCGCGGTGCTGGCCGGTATCGCCATTCCCTCGCTGGCCGGGGTGAGCGGGGCCGGGCTCTATGTGTTCCACGCCATTCTGACGATGACGGCCTTCTATCTGGTGGCGGGCCTTGTTGAACGTCTGACCGGTGAAACTGATTCCCGGCGCATGGGCGGGATTTATGCGGCCAGCGCGCCGCTCTCCATTCTGTTCTTCATCATGGTGATGGCGACGGCCGGCGTACCGCCCTTTCTCGGCTTCTGGCCCAAACTGCTGCTGGTGCAGGCGGCCTTGGCTGAGGCCGGCTGGGTTGGTGGGCTGATGACCTTGGCGCTGCTGGTCAATGCCGTGCTGACGCTGATCGCCGGCGCCCGGCTCTGGGCGCATATCTTCTGGCGTGCTGTGCCCGATGGCGTAAGCGCACCGCCGGCGCTGCTGCGCTCCGAAGCCTGGCTGCGCTTCGGCGCCACCGGCGCGCTGGTGACCATTGTCGTCGCCGCCGGGCTATGGCCGAACGGGCTGTTTGAGGCGCTGAATGCCGGCGCACCCGACCTGCTGGATCCGGCGCGCTACGTCACTGCTATCGGGCTGGCTGGAGGCACGCCATGAAACCGATCACGCTTATTCTTGTCCTGGCGCTGGCCTGGGGTGGCATTACCGGCAATTTCAGCGGGTTGAACCTGCTGCTCGGCGCTGCCATTGCCGCCGTAGCAATATTTCCGCTGCGCAATATCGTGGCGCCACCGAAAACCCTGCGGCGACTCGGCCGCATCGTTGCGCTGGCGGTGCTGTTTCTCCGCGAGCTGGCGATCAGCGCCGTGCGCGTGGCCATCGTGGTGTTGACCCCCAATCTCAAGGCGGCCCTGCGCCCGGCCATCATCGCCTTCCCGCTGAGCGTGAAATCCGATGCCGAGATTACCCTGCTGGCCAATCTCATTACGCTGACCCCCGGCACGCTGAGCGTCGATGTCAGCGAGGATCGCAGTGTGCTCTACGTCCACGCCCTGACGCTCGACACGCGCGAGGCCCTGATCGCCGATATTGCCGGTGGTTTCGAAGCCAAGGTGCAGGAGGTCTTTGCATGACACCGGCAGATGCATTGTCACTGGCGACGCTGATCGCCTTGCTGTTGTTGGGATTGGCGTTGCTGATCTCGGTGGTGCGGATCATTCTCGGGCCAACCCTGGCCGACCGGGTGCTGGCGCTGGACCTGCTGACGGTGGTGGCTATGGGCTTTGTCGGCACCATCGCCATTCGCACCGGGCTCTATCTCTATCTCGATATTGCCATCGCGCTGGCGCTGCTGGGGTTCCTCTCCACCGTCGCCCTGGCGCGCTATATCCTGTCGCGCGCCACACCATCGTCGGGTGACACGCCATGATTGCTGATATTGCCATCTATGCCGGATGCCTGATCCTGCTGCTGGGGGCGGTCTTCAGCCTGCTGGCGGCTATCGGCGTACTACGACTGCCCGATCTCTATACTCGCATGCATGCCGCCTCCAAGGCCGGGGCAGTCGGGGGCGGGCTGGTAATGCTGGCCGTGGCGCTGATGTGCTTCGACTTTGGCATAGCGTTACGGGCGATAATCGGTTTCGTCTTCCTTTTGCTCACAACGCCAGTCTCGGCGCACCTGCTGGCAAGAGCAAATTATCGCGCCACTGATCAATTACCCGTCAATACGGTCGTTGATGAACTAAAGTCTAAAAGAAGCCGAAATCTCGGCGCATGAATTGCCATATTGGTAACATGTTAATTGCAGCCCGTCGGGTTGCGGACGACACTAAACAGTCATAATAATCTATCGTGGTCGTGACTGCCCTCGTCATGGCCCGAAAAGAATGCGAAAGGTTGAAATATGAGTGACACCGCCGGCTCGACGACCGGTTACGAGCACGATCTTATCGAGCTCAGCACCGAAATCGTCTCAGCCTATGTCAGCCACAACTCTGTGAGCGTTACCGATCTGCCCAAGCTGATCGCTGAGGTTCATGGTGCTTTGCGTGGTCTGCAGTCTAACGAGGTTGCCGTTCCTGTCGAGGAACTGAAACCCGCAGTACCGATCCGCAAGTCTGTTTCCGCCGACTTCATCATTTGCCTCGAAGACGGCAAGAAGTTCAAGTCGCTGAAGCGTCACCTGCGTACGCATTACAATCTGTCGCCGGAAGAATACCGCGAGAAGTGGGGCCTGCCCACGGATTATCCTATGGTCGCGCCCAGCTATTCGGCAACGCGCTCCAAATTGGCCAAGGATAATGGGCTCGGCCGCAAGGCTGCTGCCTGATCCAGGCACTACACGACGAAACGTCGCGTCCATCTGGACCCCGGCGACAACGAGGTTCAAACGGCCGCTCCCAAGAGCGGCCGTTTGAATTTGTAGTTCGCACTTATCCCCGTCTGGCTTTCCCTGTCGCAGTATGTAGGAATAAATTCCTTCATGCGATGAGGCATGCCAATGCACGACGCCCACACCTGCTTCTCCAAGCGCCGCTCCGCTGCTGGGCGCCCCAGCGCGCAACGCGCCTGCGATGATGTCATCGCTCTGGTAGCGCGCCAGAAAAACGTGCCTATTCGGCTGCTTACCCACAAAAGCCGCAGCCGCTTGCCGGCCGCGCGGGCCCGCCAGTTGGCCATGTATCTATCTCATGTCGTGCTCGGGCGCAGCCTGACCGAGATTGGCGAGGCTTTTGGCCGGGATAGGACAACTGTCTCATATGCCTGTGCCTTGATCGAAGATATGCGCGATGATCCGCGCTTTGATGCCGAGGTGGAGGGGCTCGAGCACCAGATCGAAGCCGGCATGGAGGAGATCCGCCATGCCGCGTAAGCTCAGGGACGACGAGGCGGTGCTGTCTCGGCTGGCGACGGGGCGGGAGCAGGGCGATACCGGCTTTCTGGCGGCGCACCATCTGGCAGCGGCTGCGCGCCTCGAACGGCTGATCCAGCGGGCGCAACTCGCGCCGCGTGTCACCATGTCATATGATCCGACGCGACTTGGCGGCCGTAGCGGCGGCGCGAATGGCGTGGAAAGCGCCAGCGACGGCGCTGCCCAGGCGCGGCTCGCGCTTAGCAAGCTGGCCGGCATGTTGCCCGCCGATTGCTGGGGCGTGCTGTTCGATGTTTACGGCCTGGGTAAGGGCCTGCAACTGATCGAGACGGAGCGGCGCTGGCCGCGACGCAGCGCCAAGCTGGTGCTGCGCATCGGGCTTGAGCAATTGGCCGCCCAATTTGGTCTGTCAGCACAGGCGAGGGGCAAGGGTAGTGGGACGACGCAGGGCTGGCTTGAGGCCCGCTTGCCGCTGATCGCAGAGAACAGTCCTTAACTATGCAATGATCCGTAATAATCGGCGCGTGACCAGGCGTGGTAGAAAACGCCATGCGGCAGAAGTTCATCTCCATCCAGTATTTGCGCGGCCTGGCGGCCATTTTCGTGCTGGCGTCGCATGCGTTGCTCTATCCGATCGTCGAACACCATATCGGCTATGGCCGGCTGGGATGGCTCGGCGTCATCCTGTTCTTCGTCATTTCGGGCTTCATCATGGTCGCGGTGACCGGGGAAGGGCGCTTTTCGGCGGGTGATTTCCTGCGTCGCCGCGTCATCCGCATCGTTCCGATGTATTGGGGCGCCACCCTGATCGCCGCCGCATTGGCGCTGCTGGCGCCGCAGCTGTTCAAGACCACGGTCTATGACACCGGCCAACTGCTGCTGTCGCTGCTGTTTATCCCGTTTTACAACCCGGTGAGCGAAGGCCTCCACCCGCTCTACAAACTGGGTTGGACGCTGAACTACGAAGTCTTTTTCTATGTCTGTTTCGCGCTGCTGGCATTTTTTGGCGCTGGCGCGCGGGTGCTGTGGCTGACGATCGCGTTCACCGCACTGGCGGTGACGGGCGCGCTGCTGCAGCCCGAGCCGGCCATTCCCCAATTTTACACCAGCTTCATGCCACTGGCTTTTTGTGCCGGGGCCTGGTTGGGCCTGGCGACTCTCCGCGACCGCATCGGCACGCTGCCGCGTTTGGCGCTCTATGCGGCGCTAATTTTGGGATTGGCCGGGCTGATCGAAGGCTTCGCCGTGGATCGCGGGGTGATGGAGGACGGCCTGGCCTTTGCCGGCTTTGTGCTGTTCGCCTCGGCGCTGGTGCTGCTGGGAATCCACTTTGAGCCGCGGCTGCCACGCGTGGCCATTCTCGAACGGATCGGCGACGCGTCCTATTCGATCTATCTGGTCCACATCTATGAGGTGGCGATTCTGGCGGGGCTGGCCTTCAAGCTGCTGGACCCGGCCGATCTGTGGGCTGACTATTTCGTCGCCGCCGTATCGATTGCCGGGGGCACCATCGCCGGCTTGCTGCTGTATCGTTTCGTCGAGCAGCCGGCCTTGCGCTATTTCAGCGCCTTGCTCGGCGCACGGCGTCCAGCGCCGGTGGCACAGGCGGCCGAATAGGCTACAGCAACTCGGCGGCTTCCCGCCTGATGCGGTTGACCATGGCGACAAGGCCATTGGAGCGCTGCATGCCCAGATGCTCGCTCAGGCCGATATTCTTGAACCAGGCAACAGCATCGGTTTTGGCGATCTCCGCGGCCGGTCGGCCGGAATAGAGCGCGATGAGGACCGCCACCAGGCCCTTGGTGATGATGGCATCCGACTGACCGCGGAAGGTCATGATGGGAGCCCCGTCAGAGCGGTCCGCGCTGGACACCAGCCAGACATTTGACACGCAACCCTTGACCTTATTGTCGGCGGTCTTGTCGGTTTCCTGCATCTGCGGAAGGGCCTGGCCAAGCTCGATGACGTAATTCAGTCGGTCCTCCCAATCGTCAAGAAAGGAAAGATTGTCGGCAATGTCCTGGAAGGCTTGGGGTTCGCTCATAAGCGGATATCTAGTCAAAGCAGGGCGGCTTTACCAGAGCGGCGTGTGCCGCTCTGGTGGTTTATGGCCTAGGCCATGACCGCGTGGTTGGCCCGGCCGATGCGCGTACGCGTCGGCGTCTGGGCAGCCCGACGATTGCGGGCGCGGCGAGCGCGTGAGCGCTTGATATCGCCCTTGCGAGGCAACGGGAAATCGGGGCTGCGATACAGCGCCGCAAGTTCGTCGCGCTCAAAAGAGGCGTCGCCGATCAGGAGCTTGGCGCCGCGAAGGCTCACAGGAGCGGCTTCTTCGAGGGCAAAGCGGATAGCTTGGGCTGCAGTAGCAAAAGAGCGAGCACCCTGCGCAGCTGCAGTGTGCCAGTCGCTGCCGAGGTAAAGCTCGGCGCGAGCGTGAAAGTCTGGGTATGTCATTGTTTCTCTATTGGCCCGGGCAAATGCGCGGGGCCTTATCTGCGCCTCGGCCTGTTGGCCTTGAGGCGGTTGCCAGGCCCGCCGATGGCGGGCCCGGCACGTCGTTTACTGAACGAGCGTCAGGTTCGTGGCCGAAGCCTTGCCGTCACGGCCGGTCTCGAGCTCATAGGTGACCTTGTCACCTTCGTAGAGCCCGTTGAGGCCGGAGCGCTCGACGGCGGACACATGGACGAAAGCGTCCTTGCTGCCGTCTTCAGGCGAAATAAAACCGAAGCCCTTGGTGGAATTGAAGAATTTTACGGTGCCGGTGATCATGGATAGTCTCTCTTAGGTAGTGCCCTGGCATAGCCAGAAAGCATCATTGCTGCCCGACACATGCCGGGCAGGGATAAACGCTCTCAAAAACAGGGGGGTATCTAAGACCGGCAAGCCGGGGGGTCAGGTAGCCATGTAGCTCAAACGTATGACGGACATATAGGTGCTGTTGGTGGCGATAGCAAGGCAGGACGAATCAGTGGCGATTTTGGCCGCCTGCACAAAGGAAAAAGCCGCAAGCACGGGGCAGCGTGCTTGCGGCAGGGCCAGGGTCGCTGGAGTGCGTCGCTTGGGGAAGTGACGCGACCGCTGGGTTTCGTTCGGAGGCCGAGCCTCCTGTTATCCCGCCCAGTCCGGCCGGGGCCGGGGAATGGGGGCCGAATTGTTCGCCGGCTGCACATGCATGGGGAGACCGACGGACGGGGAGGCCTGCAGTGCTGCCGCCACAATGGCCTTGCCGCCGGCGCACTGGAAATTGTCGCATTCGATGCTCTGGATCTGTTCGGCAACGACGCGGCTGCCGGCTTCCATCGCCTGCGCCGACAGCGCGCTGGCGTCGGGCAAGTCGATGCCGGGCTTGATCACCATATAGGCGAGTGTCAGCCAGAAAACGGAGCGAACCACTACGAACATTGCTTTATCCAGAACCTGTGTCGCAGACCTGCCTCGGCCTGCATGACCCAGATTAAGCAGCCCCCGTTAAGCCGGATTGGGGCATTTCGATAAAATTTTACACAAATACCACCGACCGCCATCGCGAGCAGGGCAACGCCTTGTTTACTCTAACCCGTGAAAGGCCCGGTACAGAGCCGCCGCAGGCCGGCCACAGCCGCAGATTTAAGCTCGCCTTCAACTCTTGGACGGCAGGGTAGGGGCAACAAGACCTGAAACCCATTCAGGCGTTCTGGAGCACCAGGCTCCATAACTGCTGGCGTCGTGATAGTGAGTAATGCGTATGCGTAGCCTGTTCTCTTTCAGCGCAAGCAAAGAGATGTCCCTGGCCGTTGCCGGGGGCGGTCACCGGCCGGAAATGCTGCGCCGCAAGACGCTCGCCAATAATTCCCGCATCCTGATTCTGCTCGGCGCGCTGTGCATGCCGCTTGCTGTCTATTGGCTGGTGACCGGTAGCCCGGTGCCGTTTGCCATCGCGGCAATCGGGCTGGCAGCTGGCATGACCACGCTGGCACTGCATCAGCGTCAGCTGTTCGAGCAGGCCGCAGCCGGGCAGGTCTATGCCATGCTGGTCATGGGCTGCATTCTGACGCTGGCCGACAGCCGGCTGGGCGATGCCGGGCTGGCCATCGCCGTGCTGGCGCCGATCATGGCGTCCTTGCTCGGCCGTCAGCAATTGCGGCGCCAGAGCTGGGTTATGTTTGCCGGCGTGCTGGCACTGGCCTGCATCACCGCCGCCTTTGGCGTGCCGGCCATTCCGGTGGACGCATCTGTGCTGCTGGGCACTGCCGGCGCGGCTTTTATTGGCTGCGCGGGTGTGGTGGTCCACAGCGGCAACCGCATCAATGCGGGCTATGAAGTCTATGACAAGGCCCAGATGACGGCCTATCGCCACCTGATCGAGCATGTGCAAGACGGCGTTATCCGCTTTTCCAGCGACGGAGAAATCCTGCTGGCTTCGCGCTCGTCCGAGCAGCTGTTCGGCTGCCGTCGCTATGAATTGTCGGGTGGCGGGCTGGGCGAGCGCCTGCATGTGCTGGACCGCCCTGCCTATTTGACGGCGTTTGCCGATGCCAATCAGGGTGGGCAGTCGCGGATCATCGAGGTGCGGATGCGCCAGGACGATGCCCACGCCGCGACCGCTGTGCCGCATTTCATCTGGGTGGAAATCAGCTTTTCGCCGGTGCTTGATGCGGAGACCGCCGGACAGCGGCATGAGGTGGTGGCGCTGTTCCGCGACATCACTAGTCGCAAGGATAACGAGATCGCCATGAGCGAGGCGCGCCGCGCCGCCGAGGAGGCCTCCAATGCCAAATCGCGCTTCCTGGCCACCATCGGTCACGAATTGCGCACCCCGCTCAACGCCGTGGTCGGCTTTTCCGAAATGATGACCAGCGGCATCGGCGGCGAATTGTCGACGACCCATCGGGAATATGCCGGCCTGATCCATCAGAGCGGCAAGCATTTGATCGAAGTGGTACGGATGCTGCTCGATATGTCCAAGATCGAAGCCGGCAAGTTTGAACTGCAGACTGAGCCCTTCGTGGTCGAGACCATGATCGAGCCCTGCTTCAGCATGGTCGAGGCCATGGCGCAGAAGCAGCAGGTGTCGCTGGTGACCGATATCGCCAGCCAGCTGCCGATGCTGGTCGCCGATGAGCGCGCCTGCCGGCAGATTTTGCTCAACCTGTTGTCCAATGCCGTCAAGTTCAGCCAGCCGGGCGGCCGGGTGACGGTGAGCCTCAAGCGGCAGGGCCAGAACCTCAATCTGTCGGTCAGCGACCACGGCGTCGGCATGGCGCCCGAATCACTGAGCCGGATCGGCGAGCCGTTCTTCCAGGCTCAGGACGGGTTGGCGCGCCGCTATGAGGGCACCGGGCTCGGTCTGTCCATCGTCAAGGGTTTGGTGGACTTGCATCAGGGCACGCTGCGGGCCATGTCTGAAATTGGAGCGGGGACAACCGTGACTGTTTTGCTTCCTATAAACGGTCCGGCAATAAAGACCGGCGAGACTGCGTCCATCACTCCACTCCGTAAAGAGCCGCCCGCCGCTCCGACATATTCATGGCAAGACGAAAAAAGAAAAGCGCAATGACGGCAACCACCTTCTCTCGCCTGCCCCTCGCGGCGGGCAGCGCCGTTGCGGCCACGCTCGGCCGCGCAGGACTTTGGACCATGGCGCAGTATATGCGCGCGCCACTGGCCTCGACGGGCCTGCTGGCCATGGTCACGCTGACCGCGCTGGCGGCCAGCAACGCCCTGTATTTCCAGACCGAACGCCACCCCTCGCCATTCTTCGCCCCGGCGATGGATGTGCCGGTGGCGGTGATCCAGCCCCAGCTGGCGCCCGAGCCGATGCCGGCGCCGATGCGCCAGGCTGCGACGCCGGTCGTTCAGGAAACCACCGGCAGCGTTGCGCCAAGGGCACTTCCCGATGCGCCCGTCGGCAACCCCGATGCCTTCGCGGTACAAAAGAAGCTGTTCGAGCTCGGCATATTCAACGGCACCGTCGATGGCTTTTACGGTCCGATGACCGCCAACGCGATTCGCCTGTTCGAGACCCGCAATGGCATGGCGCCGACGGGTGCGCTCAGCCGCGATGTGATCGACGCCATCATGCGCGCCGATGCGTCGGGCCGGGTGCCTGTGGCCCAGCAAGCGCCGGTAGCGCCAGCGCCCGTGCAGCAGGTCGCCGTGGTACAGCCGGCGCCGCAGCCGGATCGTGTCGTGGCGCGCCTGCCCGATTTGTCGCCCGTCGATCAGGCGGTGGACACCATCGGCAATGCCGCCGCCCAGACCATTGATTCTATCGTTGCTGCCGTTGATGGTGGCCGAGGCACCGCGCCCACGGCTCAGCAGATCCCGGCGCTTCCCTTGATGGCAACGCCCAGCCCGCAGCCCATGCCGGCTCCGGTGCAGGTGGCGTCACTTGAGCCGATGAGTGCGCCGCGACCGGTAACGGCGGTGCAGCCCGAAGCGGTGCCCGCCCAGATGCTGGCGGCGACCAATGTCGCGCCGGCCAATAACACGCAGCTGGTCAGCTCGATCCAGAGCGGACTGGCCAGCCTCGGCTTCTATCACGGCTCGATCGATGGCCATCCGGGCGACGCCACGGCGCGGGCCATCCGCGAGTTCGAGAATTTCCATAGCTACAGGGTGACCGGACAGGTGAAGCCTGATCTGGTGGGTCTGTTGCGGCAGGCCGGCGCGGATATCTAGTGAGTTCGCTCCGCAGCGATTTGTGGTGCGGCGTCTTCGTGCGGCGCCACAATGATCTGGGCAATATGTGCGTGGTGTCGCGCCGTGGCGACCCGATCGCCGGGCAGGTGTTTATCGAGGTCGATCACCTCGATGGCACGCGCTCGCTATTCATGCCGGCCCCGATGGCGAGCCGCCGAGAAGATGCCAGCCTGATGTTCCAGCGCCGTTTCAGCCATGCCGCGGCACATGACGTCAGGGACCGCATTGCCCGCGAGATCGAGTTCGACCCCGATCTGTGGGTGCTGAGCCTTGATCTGCGCGGCGATGATCCGGGGATCGAAGTGGTTTCCCCGTAAGCCGCTAGCTCGCCCGGCGGGCGCCGATGCGGGCGAGGGCTTCGATGGCCTGATCGACGATTGGATTATGCGCCGGAGCCAGCGAGGCGGCCGGTGTGCGGCGGCTGGTGTCGATGAAAGGCCTGTATTCGGCCTTGTTCAGCTCGAGCAAATTCACCTCGCCGCGCCAAGCGCTCATCAGATAAGCCATTGATTCTGGCGTCACATTGCCGAACAGCGTCGCGAAATCGGCCAGCGTGCGCGAGCGTTCACTGTCGTGGCTGGTGGCGTGGATCAGCACCTTGAGCCCGTCATAGGCAGTGCAGCCAAAGGCGCGCAGGATGACGAACAGCGAAGCGCCGGTAACGTCATGGGCGATCTGGCCGCAGCGGACTTCATCTAGCCCGGTAATCTGCGACAGCAGGCGGGTGACTTCCGGGCGGCGGTTCTCGGAGAACAGCTTCATCAGCGCCTGGGTCAGTTCGGCATTGGCCACCGACAGCTGCTCGATGGTCTTGCGGATCGGCGCCACCGGGGTTTCGCGATGGGCAAAAGCCTGGATGACCTTGACCCGGTCGGCATCGGACAGATCGAAGAAGGCCGGCGCGAGCAGGGCGGTATCGAAGTCGCTGCGCTGGGCCAGCGCCTCGGCGACCATGTGATCCATCTGAGCGGAACGGGCTAGCGCGCTGAGGTAAGCGCCGCGTGGCACGATGGCCGTATTGGCCGCCAGGGCCCGGTAAACCTTGCGGGAATTCATCTGGAACAGCTTGGCCAGCACCACATTGGTGAGGTCGGCGCGGGCCGCGATGGTGGCTGCAGCCGGCACATCGTAGCGGGCGATGATGTCGAGCATGGTCGGCTCGGACAATTCCGTGGCCCCGGCCAGGAAGGTGTTGAGGTTCTCACCGATATTGTCGACCACCAGCTGTTCCAGCGGTGCCGACAGCATTTCGGCGCGGCCAAGAATGGCAGCGCCCTTGGCGCGAGCCTGGGCGCCGGCAATCGGGAATAGCCGGCCGGCCAGAGCTTCGAACTGTTCCATTTCGGGAGGGGTCGGTTTGCCGCGCCGCGCATAGGCGTCGCAGGCCGCGATCAGCAGAGTATTCGTCCGGTCGACGCCGCCCGTCTCGATAAGCAGTTGAAACGTCTCGTAAGGCTGAAAACCAAGCATGTCTCGGGGACCGTCTAAGCTGAATCGCATCGCATTTGATGTGCTTCCACTCTTGCCGCTAATTCGTTAGCAGACTGTTAACCTTGACGATCTCTTAATGCGGACATCGGCGGGAGGGCGAGGGGCGTCGCACCGGCCGATGGAAAACACGAACCGTGGCCTCCAATGGGAATGGGGGAGCGAGCAAATTGGAGGCTGGCTTGGGAAAGCTCGTCAAATTCGATCAGTGGCCGAAAGCCACCAAAATTGGGCCGCAACAGCCCGGTGACGCCCAGATATTGATGTTTACTGGGGTGCGCTATGAGCGCCAGACGCCGCCGCCACCTAGCAAGCGGCTTAATTCGACGCGGAACAAGCAGACGCGTGGATAAGATTATTCGTTGGGCTGGCGTCGTGGCGCTGGTGACAGTGCTGGCTGCCTGCTCGAGCGCGCGACCGGTCGGCGATTTCGGCCGCGCCGCGCCCAGCTATATTCATGACGTGTCGATGCCCGCGACCGGCGAGCGCAATGCGCGCAATCGCAAGGAGCCGGTGTCACAATTCAACCAGACCGATCAGGAAACCGAGATGCATGACCGCGTCTGGCGCTTCCTCGTCGCGGCGCATGCCAAGGACTGGCAATTTGACAGCGCGGTTGAACTGCAGCGCACCCGGATTTCGCCGCCCCGGGACGGGGCCTTTACCGCCGACCGCTATTACGCCTGGCTGCAGCGCACCGAATATCAGTCGTCGCGCACGCGCTATTCGACGGTGGGTCGCCATATCAGCGCCGATATCGAGACACTGCCGACCACTTTTGCCGCTATCTGCGCCGTGGTCGAGATCGACCGGCAGCGCGCCATTGCCTATGAAGGGTTGCGCAATGGTCTGCCGCCGACCACCGGTGACAATCTTGCCGCACGAAAATATGAGAATGATGCCTTCATCGCCTGGTTTGTGCGCGCTCTGAATTATCGCTATCAAAGCTATGACTACGCGCTCGACAGCCTGCTGGTCGAAACCCCGCATGAGCAATCGCTGGCGGTGGATGATGCGCTGCGGCGGCTATCGGGCTTTGTCAGCCGCGCCAATAGCCGGGATTTCTGCGCCAATGCTGGCGCCAACCGACCCGGCACTGGTCTGGTTATCCCATCGCGCTTTCAAAAAATCGGCGACACGGAAATCGTGCTGCCCAAATAATGGACTTGGCTACGACGTGAATACGCCCATCAAACATTGGTCGATTGTTGAATATCTGCATGAGACCGTGCGCAATCCCAACATTCATATACGCGGCCAGAACAGCTATTACAGCAATGCCTGGACCGGCTCGTTCGAAGACAGCGTGGTGCGCTATCACTATGGCGACGCCTTCAGCCTTGGCCGCTGGGAGCCGCGCTGGGAGATCGACCAGCTGCATATCGGCGACTATGTCTGCATCGGTGCCGAAGCGGTGATCCTGATGGGGGGCAACCATACCCATCGCATGGACTGGTTCAGCCTCTATCCTTTCGCTGAAACCATCGTCGAATCCTATGTTGGCAAGGGTGATACGGTGATTGGTGACGGCGCCTGGATCGGCATGCGCGCCATGATCATGCCCGGCGTCAACATCGGCGAGGGCGCCGTGATCGCCTCGGGCGCCATCGTCACCAAGGATGTCGCGCCCTATATGATCGTCGCCGGGAACCCCGCCGTGCCGCTGCGCCAGCGCTTCGCCGCCGCCAGTGTCGAGACGCTGCTGGGGCTGGGCATCTACCGATGGGAACGCGCCAAGTTCGAAGCGCTGCGGCCCTTGCTGAGCGCAGATGATCTGGATGCGCTGGTGGCCGCCGCAGCCGCCTACGACGCGGGCCTCTGACTTAGCCCCGCGTACCGCAAGTCACTTTTGCCAATTCCTGCTCGAAACGCTGGCGCATCGCCTGGTGCGGCGGGGCGAGCCGAACCAGGATCAGCAGCTTGTTGCTGGCGGCCTCAACCACCAGCAGGCCCTCGGCAATGTCGAGTTCCTGCTGGGCCAGCAGGCGGGTCTGGGCGGCGTTGAAAATGCCCAGTTCCAGCGTCTGGCCGATGCCGTCGCGATTGGTGGTCGAATAGGTGACGATGCCGGACTGGTTGAACAGCGCCACCGACCAGAAAGCGTCCGGTAGCACACCGCTGACATAGGCCGGGCCATTGGCGAGATCGACACGGCACAGGCCATAGACCAGCGCCGGATCGAGCCCGAGCGGATTGGGGTCGCCGGCCGCAACCGGCGGCAGGATAACCACGCGGTTATCGGCCTCGATCTCCGCCACACGGGTCCATACCGATTGCTCGGCCAGAGCGGGCAGCGTGAGGATGACGACGATGTGGATAATTCCACCCAGCACCACGCCACCCAGCAGCCACATCAACAAGCGGATCATTCGCAATCCCCCCGGATGATCACGGGCATCGAAGCATCGCTGGAAAAGCCGGAGAAGGCGGCGGTGTCGTAGAGGGTCAGCACCAGCTTGAACGGGCCGTCGCCGGTCAGCTCCAGCCAGTTCTGCGGCTGCAGGCGGGTGCCGAGATTGATAAGGATGGAACCATCATTGGCCCGGGCGATGCTGCTGCTGCGGGTGGCGGGGGCGGCATCGGGCGCGGCGATATTGACGCCCGCCTCATCCAGCGCCACCAGCGTCCAGAAATTGGCGAGCGGCGTCTTGCCATCGACGCGATAGCTGCAGTCGCGCGTCAGTGGCTGGCCGCTGCTATCGCTGCTGGCGGTAAATTGCAGGCCCTCGGCCTGGCCAAGTTCGAGCGCCGCAGTACGAGCCAAATGGCCGCGCGTATAGGGATTGGGCGCGGCGGCGCCGACATCGGGCCAGGCAGCCCACGGCCCGACCTGCGCCACGCCGAACAGCCGGCCATCGGTGAGCGCATAGTAGCTGAGGCCGAACCCGACGCTCAGCGCCACGGCGATCATCAGCAGCAGATGGAATACGAAGCGCACGGTTCAGCGGCTCGGAGATGCAATAGTCGGCATGGGCGAAACCTGCGCGCAAAGTGGCTGCCCCGCTTGTAGCAAGGGGGGGAGATCGGTCATAGCCCCTGCGTCGGCGCGGGAATGCTCGCCTGAGCGGTGGGCGGGGTGGTGGCGGTGCGTAGCGTTGCGGCCAGGCGGTTGGCGAGGTCGACGAGTTTGCGGGCGGCGCCTTGGGTCAGGCTGGGGGGGCGCTGGACCAGGTCTTCTTCGAGGGCTGGATCGGTGTCGGCAACCACCACCGGTGTGATGGCGAAATCGACGCCGAACACCGGCTTGATGTCGATATTGGTGTGGGCATAGGCCATGAATTTCTGGAAGGCGATGGCCGGCAGGGTGCCGCCGGTGAGGTTGTTGGTGGCGTGGTAATCGTCATTGCCGAACCAGACGGCGGCGACGTAATTGCCGGTAAAGCCGCAGAACCAGGCGTCGCGATAGGATGATGTGGTGCCCGATTTGCCAAGCACGGGCACGCCGGGCACATCGCCGCGCCGGCCGGTGCCGCCGGTGACCACGCCGCGCAGCATGGAGTTCATGTTGGCGACGGTGGTTTCGCTCAACACCCGTTCGCGCGGCGCATCGGGATCGGCTTCATAGACCAGCTCGCCGCCCAGCGTGGTCATGCGGGTAATGCCGAAGGCCGGGGTTTTGTAGCCGTGATTGGCCAGCACGGCATAGGACGAGGTCATGTCCAGCACCGACACCGAGGCGACGCCCAGAGCCAGCGAGCGGGTGACCGGATAGTCGGCCTGCAGGCCCATGCGGTGGCTGAGCGCGGCGATGGGCTCGCGGCCGGTCTTGATCGACAGGGTTACCGGCACAGTATTGAGCGACTGGGCGAAGGCACTGGCCAGGGTCACGGTGCCCTTGTAGTTGCGGCCATAATTCTGCGGGCACCAGTCGCCGATGCAGACCGGGCGGTCGGTGATCATGTCAGTCGGGGTAAGGCCGAGCTGTTCGAAGGCTTCGGAGTAAACGAAAATCTTGTAGGCCGAGCCGGGCTGGCGGGTGGAGACGATGGCGCGGTTGAACTGGCTCTTGCCGTAATCGGTGCCGCCGACCATGGCACGGATGGCGCCGACCGTGTCGGTGACCACCATGGCGGCCTGGCTGACGTCATATTGTTCGCCCTGTTCCAGCACGGTTGAGACCACTGCCTCTTCGGCATATTTTTGCAGCGTGGTGTCGATGGTGGTGCGGACGACGAAATTGTTCGACGCGTGATTGTGGCTTTCGATCAGGCGCTTGGACTGTTCGAAGGCCCAATCGAGAAAGTAGTTCGGCGAATTGGCATCGGCGGCGCGGCTGACCGGGGTCGCCGGATGGCGGCGGGCGGCGGTGACCTGACCTTCGGTGAGGAAACCGGCCGCGACCATGTTGGACAGCACCAGATTGGCGCGGCCGCGCGCGGCGGCGAGGTCAACATGCGGTGCGTAGCGGGTCGGAGCCTTGAACAGGCCGGACAGCATGGCGGCTTCGGCCAGGTTGATGTCCTGCACCTTTTTGTCGAAATAATAGTCCGAGGCGGCGACGACGCCGAAATTGCCGCCGCCCATATAGGCGCGGTCAAAATACAGCTTGAGGATGTCATCCTTGGTGTAGTGCCACTCCAGCCAGACCGCGAGAAACGCTTCGATGATCTTGCGTTCCAGCGTTCTTTCCGAGGAGAGGAACAGGTTCTTGGCCAGCTGCTGGGTGATTGAGGAGCCGCCCTGGGTGGAATTGTCGCCAGCGGCATTGCTCATCAGCGCGCGCAGGGTGCCGACCACGTCAATGCCGAAATGGTCATAAAAACGCCGGTCTTCGGTGGCCAGGGTAGCCTTGATCAGATAGTCGGGCATGTCGGCCAGCGCCACGGTATCGTCGGAGCGAATGCCGCGCCGGCCGATCTCGGTGCCGAAGCGATCAAGGAAGACGACTGAATAATCTTCTGCCTTGTTGAACTCGCCCGAAGCGGTGGCGTCAAAGGCCGGCAGGGCCAGCGCCGTCATCAGCACGCAGCCGATGGCCAAGAATGAGAAGCCGTCGCTAACCAGTTCCACGAACAGGCGTTTAATGCCGGCAACGTGAAAGATCGACATGAAGTCCTGAAAGCGGGTATAGCCTCGACCGAGCGCCTGCCAGAATTCGTAGAGCGAAGAATCAAGCCAAGCGTCGGCCGCCAGCATGCTGGAGGATTTCTTGCGCTTTTCTTTGGTATAGAACGGATCCTGCACCAGTCGTCCTCAGCTCACCTTGGCGGACTGTTGTCCGCCGCCAGCGATCAACGCAACAGCATCGCTGGAATATGATTGCTCCTGGATGCCGGCAAGGGCATTCCGGCAACAGACTTACCAGCAGCGAGTTAAGATGGCCTTTTGGGACGAAAAAACCCTCGAAGAAATGACCACCGCGGAGTGGGAATCCCTTTGCGACGGTTGCGGCCGTTGCTGCCTGATCAAACTCGAGGATGAAGACACCGGAATTCTGATCACCTCGGACGTGCGTTGCCAGTTGCTCGACGGCGATACCTGCGGTTGCACCGACTATCCCAACCGCCAGGCCAAGGTGCCCGACTGCATCAAGCTGACGCCGCAGAATGTGCGCGAAATCCCCTGGATCCCCACCACCTGCGCCTATCGCCGCATCGCCGAGGGCAAGGGCCTGGCCTGGTGGCACCCGCTGGTGTCGGGCGATCCGCAAACCGTGATCGATGTCGGCGTCTCGGCCCGGGGCCGGACCTTTGCCGAACAGGACGTGGCGCCCGGCGAATGGGAGAACCACGCGGTCGACTGGCCCGAATGGGAACCGCCCGAGAAGCTCTAGGAGCGAACGAAGGCCAGTAGCGGCGCGAAATCGTGCTGGTCGGCGGCGCGCAAGGCAGCCAGATAGGCCTGCCGGGTAGCGCTGGGCAGGTCGATGCTGTGGCGACCCCAGGTGAAAGCCTCGACGCCGAGCTGGCGGCAGAGCAAATCCGCCGCCAGGCGCGTGTGCCGGCCATTGCCGTTGGTGAATGGATGGATCGACACCAGGCCATGGTGGAAGCGGGTCGCCAGCTCATCGGGGCCATAGGTGTTGTGGGCGAGCCAATAATCCATATCGTCCAGAAACTGCCGCAGCCGGACCGGGATGTCGTGGGCCAGGGCGCCAATATTGGTTTCGACACGCCGCCATTTTCCGGCCCAGGACCAGACCTCGCCGAACATGCGCTGATGCAGGCGGGCGAGGTAGGGTTCGCTGGTCAAGGCCATACGGCTGCGCAGCGCCCAGGCGCGCCCGGCCAGGATATTGGCTTGCTCGGCCGCGTTAAGGTCTTGCCGGGTGATGATCCAGCTCTGGCGCAGTCCCTTTTGATCCTCGGGGCGAGGGGTGTCGATCCTTCGGGGCCGGCAAAAATGTCGGTCACGGCTGTCGCCAAAGATCGCGTTCGGAGATGTGGTCCTCGATATAGTCGTCGACCTGCTGCCGGAGCGGGGCGGCGACCTGCTGATCTTCCAGCGCCATGCTGTGCGACACGCCGGTTATGGCGGCGGCGGCCAAGCTCTCGGCGCGCCGCTGCACCATGGCCTCCAAGGAAGTGTTGGGGACCAGCGCATAGACCAGGGTGCAATCCATGGCCTGGCCGACGCGCCGAAGCGTCGCCAGGGTAATGGTGCCGGCAGCCTCGCTTTTCTCCATGTCATCAAGCGACTGCGAGCGTACGCCGAGTCGGTCGCCGAGCTGGGCAGATGACAGACCCAGCGCGTCTCTGAGGGCGCGTATCCAGCCCTTGGGCGGGGGCTGATACTGAGTGGCGGGCTGCAATGCCGCCAGTTTCTGGTCCAGACTGAGGCGGGCTCGGTGAAGCCTGCGGTTCCAAGCCATTTCTGCTCCTTGCCAGGCTATGACCTGGTTTTTATGCGTTACTTGCCAGGTTATAACCTGTCATTTAATCTATCGTTACCAGGTTATGGCCTGGTTTTATAGCTTGAACATCAGGCCATGGCCTCGTTCAGGAGCTTCGCATTGGGTCTTGTTTGGGATGCCGCAGCTCTAGGTCTTTACACGGCATTAACCATGTTGTGGCCAGATCGGGCGGTGCGTGAGCCCAGGATAGGCGGCAACATGACCGATATCGCGACTGCCAAAGACTCAAGTGAACATTTCTGGGCCCGCGTGCGCGTGGCGCTGGGGGCGATGCGTCCTGTGCGACAGGAGCGAGTGCCGGCTTATGGGCAGGCGGCAATTGCCCGCTCCATCGGCATGAAGCCCCGGCTGGGTGCGCGGATCGACGAGGAACTGGCGCTGGGCTGGCGGTTGGCGGCGGGTCGCAATGTCTCGATGAGCCTGCTGGTGATCGAGGTCGATCGCTTCGCCGATTATTTTACCGCCTATGGCCGCGCCGTGACCGATGATTGCCTGCTCTCGGTGCTGGGGGCGATCAAGGCGACGCTGCCGCGCGAGACCGACACCTGTTTGCGGATGGGGCGGAGCAGCTTTGTCATCGTGCTGCCGGACCTGCCGGTGCTGATGGCGCGGGCTACCGCCGCCAAGATCGCCGATGCAGTGAAGGCACTGTCGCTGGCGCATAAGGAAAGTCATGCCGGTATCGTCACCATCAGCCAGGGGCTGGCGGTGATCAATCCAGAGGGTCATTACGACCGCAAGTTTTTCGAAGCCGCCGCCGAAGCGCTGAAAAAGGCGCAGCGCAAGGGCATGAGCCGGATCGAAGGCGTCGATTTGCGCCCGACGCAGAAGCGGCGCAAGGCGGCTTAGGCACCCACCCCTTCCTTCTCCCCTTGTGGGAGAAGGTGCCCCGAAGGGGCGGATGAGGGGGCGTTTCCACAAGCATCTATGCATGGGCGGGCGCAGGACCCCTCACCCTGGATTTCTGCTGAACGCAGAAATCCTGTCCCTCTCCCACAAGGGGCGAGGGGAGGGCCGGTGGGTGGGGCGAGGTCTGAACACAGACGGCCGGGGCGGCGGAGGCCGCCGCCTGTTGCCAGTCTTCCCCTGACCCACTAAGACAGCCGTCCTTTGCGCGCCGTTGGGCGCGGTCCCCATTATGGATGGCATGCCATGACCCTTGTTTGCGGCCTCGACTTTGGCACGTCCAATTCCACCTTTGCCCGGCTCGATGACGCCGGCGTGCCGCAATTGCTGGCGCTGGAGGATGGCCGGCAGACGCTGCCCAGCGTGATCTTTTTCGGCTTTGAGGATGACACCGTCCATTTCGGCCGGCAGGCGGTGGCGGAATATGTCAGCGGCGCCGATGGGCGGCTGATGCGCTCGCTCAAAAGCGTGCTGGGCACGGCGCTGATCGGGGACACCACGCGGGTCAAGGCGCGCAGCTATGGCTTTGTCGAGATTTTGGGCATGTTCATCGCCGAGATGAAGCGCCGGGCCGAGACCGAATTGGGCGGCGTGGTGGATAGCGTGGTCTGCGGCCGGCCGGTGCATTTTGTCGATGATGATACGGTAGCGGACCGGGCCGCGCAGGATCAGCTGGAAGGCGCGGTGCGGGCGCAGGGGTTTCGCCACATCGATTTTCAGTTCGAGCCGATTGCCGCCGCGCTGGACTATGAGCGGCAGGTGACGAGCGAGAGGCTGGCGCTGATTGTCGATCTGGGTGGTGGTACGTCGGATTTTTCGGTGGTGCGGGTGTCGCCGGAGCGGGCCCGTGCGGCGGAGCGCGGCGGCGATATTCTGGCGACGGCGGGTGTGCATGTCGGCGGGACGGACTTTGACCGGCTGCTGTCGATGGCCAAGGTGATGCCGGAGCTGGGGCTGGGCACGCGCACGCTGGACGGCAAGCGGCATCTGCCGGTGGCGCCGTATTATGATTTGTCGACCTGGCACCGGATCAACCGGCTCTATACGGCGCAGACCCTGCGCGATTTGCGCGGCACCAAGCGCGAGGCGCAGGCGCCGGGGCGGGTGGAGCTGATGATGGAGCTGATCGAGGATCGACTGGGGCATCGGCTGGTCGGCGCGGTGGAAGCGGCCAAGATTGCGCTGTCGGATGCGGATGCGACGGAATTTGTGTTTCCGGTGCGGGACCGGCGGATCGAGACGGCAATGAGCATCGCGGATTTGACCGAGGCGCTGCGGCTGGCGGTGGGGCGGATCGAGGCGACGATTGGGGAAGCGCTGACGCGGGCAGGGGTGACGGCGGGGGATATCGACAGTTTGATTTTGACGGGGGGCTCGACGCAGGTGCCGGCGATTGCCGGGCGGTTGCGGGCGCTGTTTCCAGAGGCGGAGCTGGTGCGGACCGATGTGCTGGGGAGCGTGGGGCTCGGGCTGGCGTTGGATGCGAAGCGGAAGTTTGGGTGAGGGAAAATCTCGCCCCAAACACGGTGTCACCCCGGCGAAAGCCGGGGCCCATCCTGAGATCGCGCGGGTGACTCCATCTCAAGATGGGTCCCGGCTCAAGGCCGGGATGACATCGGGGGTGTGGCGGCGTTGGGGACGATTGCGGGATCATCCCTTCCAAGCCCGAGGGTGACGGGCGGTGGTGGGGTGACGATCTATGGTCGTCCACCAAAAAACTTATCCATCTTATCCCCGCGTCACGGTGATGGGGTATAGTTCAGGCATGGTCGGGAAATTGGGTCAGGTGGTGGCAAGCCACCGACCCACAGACGAGCCGGGGCCTTTCATGACAGCGTTAAAATCTGCCGACACCCGCGACTGGGTGGAGATTCGGCGTGCCTATGAGCAGAGTATTGAAACGCTGGTGCAGATCTGCCTGCGCTTCGGCATCACCAAGGGCGCGCTGGAATATCGCTGCCGCAAGGAGCGTTGGATTTCGCGGCAGGCGAGCCTGGCCAAGCGGAAGGATTCGACGATGGCGCGGCTGTTCGCCGTGCTGGAAAAGCAGGTGACCAAGCTGGGCAATGCCAGCGGCGACACATTGGGCGACAAGGAGGCACAGCAATTGACGGAACTGATCAAGAATTTCGACAAGATGGCCAGCATGGCCGGCAATGAGGTGAAGGCAGAAATGGTGCCGCAGAAGCGCGACATGCGCGATCTGCGCGACAAGCTGGCCAAGCGCATTGATCAATATAAGCGCCGCTGACGGGAAGACCCAGGTCGAGGCCCTGTCCGAGGCAGCAGTGGTGGACATGTTCTACGACTGGAACCGCTGGGCCTATGAGCAGCAGAAAGAGCCCGAGGGCGACTGGACGACCTGGCTGTTTCTCGGTGGGCGGGGCTGCGGCAAGACCCGCACCGGCGCCGAATGGGTGCGCGGGCTGGCAGCGCAGAAGATTTCGCCCATCGCGCTGGTGGGCGAAACCATGAGTGAAGCGCTCGCCATCATGGTGCGGGGCGAGAGCGGGATTTTTGCCGTCTGCGATGTGGATGAGCGGCCTTTGTTGAAGGGCCAGCAGTTGATCTGGCCCAATGGGGTGGAGGCGACTTTGATGTCGGCCTCCGATCCGGATCGGTTTCGCGGGCCGCAATTTGCCGCCGCCTGGTGTGACGAGCTGGAGCTATTGGCGGGCGACAATGCCGGGGCCAAGGGGATGGGCCAGCAACAGGAGGATGTGGTCGGCGCCAGCTTTGCCGTGGCATTTTGCGAGGGCGAAGTGCGGCGGCTGGGGCGGATCTGGGCCGACGGGCAGTTGCTCGATACCGAGGGACTGACGCTGCGGTTTTATCGCGGCACGGAGGACCAGTTGCCCGATGGGCTGATCGAGGCGACGCAGGGCGAAGCGCCGGCCTATCGCGGGCTGTGTTATTTGGTGGTCGAGCAATTGCCCCTCAACCGGTTTGGTAACCGGATACCGCAGCTATCGGTGGAATTGTGCCGGGTGGTGGGGGAGCTCGAGCCCAATATTCGGGCGGTGACGGTGATCCCGGGGGCGACTGAATTTGGCTATGACCCCAGTCCGCGCGTGCGGCTGGTGGGGCCGGGGCAGACCGTGGGTGAAAATACCCATGTGTCGGCGAGTGTGAGCGACTGGACTGCGTCGATCGATGAGCTGGTGGCGCTGTGCCCGAACCTTGAACATGTGGCGCTGGTGGTGGCCTGGTTCGGTGATGATCTGCGCTGCGGGCACTGCGCCATCGGGCCGCGTGTCGAGGCGGCGGAGCGCGATGTGCTGGGCGCGCCGTGGAGCGTGATGGGGCTGGGGCGCGGAAATGTGACGGTGGTGTCGCAGCATGGCGGCGGGGCGGCTTATGGCGGCACGCCATCGGACGCGTCAGTGCTGGCGGCGATTGCCGATCTCAAGTCGCGCGGGCTCAAGGTGACGCTCTACCCGCTGGTGATGATGGATGTACCGGGCGGCAATGGACTGCCGGACCCGTATGGCGGGGCCGAGCAGGCGGCTTATCCCTGGCGTGGGCGCATCACCTGTCATCCGGCGCCGGGGCGGGCGGGATCGCCGGATCAAACGGCGGCAGCAGCGGCGCAGGTGGCGGGTTTTGTGCCGGGCTATCGGCAGATGGTGCTGCATTATGCCGAGGTGGCCAAGGCGAGTGGGGTCGATACGCTGATCATCGGCTCGGAAATGGTCGGGCTGACGAATGTGCGCGGGGCGGGCAACAGCTTTCCGTTCGTGACGGCGCTGGTGGGGCTGGCGGGCGAGGTGCGGGCCATTGTCGGGGCGGGCATGGTGCTGACCTATGCCGCCGATTGGAGCGAATATTCGGGCTATCAGCCGGGCGGTGGGGAGAAGTTTTTCCATCTCGATCCGCTCTGGGCCTCGCCGCATATCGATGCGGTGGGGATCGACAATTACATGCCGCTGGCCGATTGGCGCGATGGGCAGGGCCATGCGGATGCCGGGCTGTCGGCGAGCGGCTACGACCTTGATTATCTGGCCGGCAATGTGGCGGGCGGCGAAGGGTTTGACTGGTATTATGCCAGCGATGCCGACCGGCAGGCACAGGCGCGCAGCCCGATCAGCGACGGCGCTTATGGCGAGCCGTGGGTGTGGCGCTACAAGGATATTCGCAGCTGGTGGAGCCGGGCGCATCACAACCGGCCCGGTGGGGTGCGGCAGGCGAGCCCGACGGCGTGGGTGCCGGGCAGCAAGCCGGTCATCTTCACCGAACTCGGCTGCGGGGCCGTCGATAAGGGGGCCAACCAGCCCAATATTTTTGGCGACCCCAAAAGCGCCGAAGGTGGGCGTCCGTATTTTTCGAGCGGCACGCCTGACCCGCTGATCCAGCGGCAGGTGTTGCGGGCGCATCAGGCGTGGTGGCGCGATCCCCAGAACAATCCGCCGGGCATGGTGGATGTGAGCCGCATCTATCACTGGACCTGGGACGCGCGGCCCTATCCGGCATTTCCGGCGCTCACGGCAGTGTGGGCCGATGGGCCGAACCATCGCAATGGGCACTGGCTGACCGGGCGGTTGGGCGGGCTGGCGAGTGACGAATTGGCGGTGGCGATTGCGACCGATCATGGCGTGGCGCTGAGCGCCGAGCCGGCGGCGCCTTTCGCCAGCGGATTGGTCCTGGGCAGTGCGACGACGGCGCGGGAGGCGCTGGAACCGCTGCTGGGGGCAACGGGGCTGAGCCTGCGCAATCGGGTGGCTGGGCTGCATCTGGGTATGGCGCGGCGCGGTACGGCGGTGACGCTGGCGGCGGATGGGCTGGCGGCGGGGGAGGCGGCGACGCTGACACGGCGGCGGGTCGATCCGGCGGAGGCGCCGGGACGGCTGGCGCTGAGCTATCTCGACCGTGAGCGGGACTATCTGACCGGCACGGTGACGGCGCTGAGCCATGCGGATGGCCCGTTGGTGGGCGAGAGCACGGCGCTGACGCTGGACGGCTCGGGCGCGCGGCTGGCGGCCGAACGGCTGCTCGATGGGCGGAATGCAAGGCGCGAAACGCTGGATTTCAGCCTGCCACCGGCGGCGTTGGAGCTGGAGCCGGGCGATCTGGTGGAGATCGAGGGTCAGGCGGAGGGGCCGTTCGAAATTGCCGAAATTCGTGACGGGCTGGCGCGGCGGGTGACGGCGCGCAGCCTGCCGGCGGGCCATGCGGTGGCGACCGGGATTGATCGGCCGCTGGCAGCGGGTGGCGGGCCGATGGTGCGGTCGCTGCCGGTGGTGACGCTGGCGCATCTGCCGCCACTACCGGGCGATTTTGCCCGGTCGCGGCTGGTGGTGGGCACTTATGCGCAGCCCTGGCCGGGCAGCGTGCAACTGGTCGATGACGTGACTGGCGCGACACTGGCGGAGCTGGGGCGGCGGGCTGTGCTTGGCAGCGTGGTGAGTGCGCTGCGGCCGGGTCCGGCTGCGGTATGGGACGTGGGCGACGGGTTTGAGGTGAGCCTGGTGGCGGGCCATCTGGCTTCGGCGGAAAAGTTGGCGGTGCTGGCGGGCAGCAATCGGCTGGCGGTGGAAACTGACGCGGGCGACTGGGAGGTTTTGGGCTTTGCCGAGGCCGAACTGGTGGCGGCGGGGCGCTATCGGCTGCGGCAGTTACTGCGCGGGCTGGAGGGGACCGGACCGGCCATCGGCATGGTATCGCCGGGGCGGCGGGTGATGCTGCTGGATGCGCGGACGCTGGCCTTGCCGGTGGAGCCGGGCTGGCTGGGCGAGGCGCGCGGCTTTCGCGTCTATGCCGGTGGAGCGGATATTGAGGGTGTGGCGCTTTCGCTGGTAACCGGCGTGGCGCCGGCTTTGCCACTGTCGCCGGTGCATCTGCGGGCGCGGCGGAATGGGGGTAGCGATATTGCCCTCGACTGGGTGCGGCGCAGTCGGGGCGATGGCGACGGCTGGGGCGTGGCGGAAAGCCCGATGGAGCCGGTACCCGAGCGCTGTCAAATGGTGATTTTTGACGGGGCGACGGCGCTGCGGACGCTCGACGTGACGGCGCCGACGGCCGTGTACACCGCTGCCGATCAGGTGACGGATTTCGGCGTGACGCCGGCGGCGTTCGCCTTCACGGTGAGCCAGCTCAGCCCGGTGCTGGGCGCTGGTCATGTCGCAAGGGGAGAGTTTCATGGCTAGAATCCGGTTCGATATTTGCCTCGACGAGGTGCTGCGGCACGAGGGCGGCTATGCCGACCATCCTGCCGACCCCGGTGGGGCAACCAATCTGGGCATCACCCACAAGACGCTGGCGCGCTGGCGCCAGGTGTCGCCGTGGTGGGAGCTGCCCAAAAGCGCGGTGAAGGATTTGCAGCGCCCTGAAGCGGCGCGGATTTATCGCGCCAGTTACTGGGATCGTTGCCGGGCCGACCAACTGCCGCCGGGGCCTGATCTGGCGCTGTTCGATTTCGCCGTCAATTCCGGGCCGGATCGGGCCATCCGTATGCTGCAAACTGAGCTGGGTGTGGTCGCCGATGGTCAGATCGGGCCGCTGACGCTGGCGGCGGTTGGGGCCTATGGCAGGCGCAAGGGGGTCGGTGTGCTGATCGGCGCGCTGTGCGACCGGCGGCTCGGTTTTCTCAATCGGCTGACGAGTTTCGCCGTGTTCGGCAAGGGCTGGACCGCGCGCGTCGCGTCGGTTCGCCGGACCGCGATGGGCATGGCTGGTACGGCAAACCCGGCCGTCAAACCTCTCAACTGGAGTGACATCATGGACTTTCTCAACGGCTACAAGACCTACATCGTCGCCGCATTCATGCTGCTGGCCGGGTTGGCGCAGATGGTGGGCATCGACCTGCCGGCGCTCGACGGCGCCTCGGCCGGGCATCTGATCATGGAAGCGCTGGCGGTACTGTTCCTGCGCAAGGGATTGAAGGGCGATATCGGGCGGGCGTGAGGACCCGCCTTGCATCACAGCTCCGCGTACCCGATATTGCGGGTACGCCATTTTAAAGGGGCTGAAGTGAAGCACGCGTCGATTGTTGTTCGAGCTCAATGGGACAGCGAGGCTCTGGTGTGGGTCGCGTCCAGCACGGATATCGACGGTCTCAGCGTTGAGGCCGACACGATTGAAGCACTTAACGTCAAGGTCCTTGCCGCGATCACTGATCTGATCGAACTCAACGGCATCGACTCCGAGCTGGCCGAAATCCCGGTGCATCTGCTGGCTGAGCAGTTTTCGCGCCTGCCCAACCCTTCCTACTAGCCGTGGCGGGCTTTCTGCGTGAGTTGAAAGCCCTGCTCATCGCCGCCGGATGTTATTTTGTCAGGCAGGGGCGCGGTGATCATGAGATCTGGTATAGCCCGGTGACGAAACGATACTTCACCATCGACTCCGGCACCAAGTCGCGGCATACGGCGAACGAAACGCTGAAGCAGGCCGGGCTTCCGAAGGGTTTTTGACCGCTTTGCCTCATTCATGTCCCATTCAGCAACGTCGCTCTAGGTTGCTCTCATGAAAACCTTGATCATGAAATCCCTTGCCCCGATCGCCGTGGCGCTGGCCTTGGGGCTGGCCGCGACGGGATCGGCCTATGCGCAGGCCTGCCTCGACAAGCGCGAGATTCAGGATGCGGTGTCCTCTGGTCAGATCATGTCGCTCGATGCGGTGCTGGCCTCGGCCGGCGTCGATGGCAATGCCGACATCCTCTCGGTTCAGGTATGTGACGAAGGCGGCAGGCTCGTCTATGTTATTGGCGTACTGAGCCCCGATGGGGACGCACAGAACCTGGTTCTGAGCGCGCAGTAACCGACAGCGCAGCCAAGGGGCCAGCATGCGTATTCTCGTGGTCGAAGACGACACCAATCTCAATCGACAGCTCAAGGACGCGCTGACGGATGCCGGCTATGCGGTCGACGTGGCGTTCGATGGCGAGGAAGGCCACTTTCTCGGCGATACCGAACCCTATGACGCCATAGTGCTCGATATCGGCTTGCCGCAAATGGACGGGCTGTCGGTGCTCGAAGAGTGGCGGCGCGCCGGCAAGACCACGCCGGTGCTGCTGCTGACGGCGCGCGACCGCTGGAGCGACAAGGTGCAGGGCATCGACGCCGGCGCCGACGATTATGTCGCCAAGCCCTTCCACATGGAAGAAGTGCTGGCTCGTATCCGCGCTCTGGTACGGCGCGCGGCGGGGCTGGCCTCCAATGAAATTGTTGCCGGGGCGGTGCGGCTTGATGCGCGCTCGGGCAAGGTGACGGTCGATGGCCAGTCGGTGAAACTGACCAGCCACGAACTGCGCCTGCTGAGCTATCTGATGCATCACAAGGGCAAAGTGATTTCGCGCACGGAACTGACCGAGCATCTCTACGATCAGGATTTCGACCGCGACAGCAACACCATCGAGGTGTTTGTCGGCCGCCTGCGTAAGAAGCTGCCGGACGACTGTATCCAGACCGTACGCGGGCTGGGCTATCAGATCGCGGAAGATTAGGGCGGTCGCAGCGAGTGCGTAAGGGCTCCATCGCCGCGTCGCTGTTCTGGCTTTCCGCCGGCTGGCTGGTGCTGGCGCTGGTGGCGACCGGCTTTCTGCTGACCGATCTCTATTCGCGGGCGCTCGACAACTCGCTGGCGCAGACGCTGGATTTCCATGTCGAAAGCCTCGCCGGCGCCTTGCTGGAAACAGGCGATCCGCTGAGCGACGAGATCGTGCTGAGCGATCCGCGCTTCGACCGTCCGCGCTCGGGCTGGTATTGGGCGATCCGCGATGCCGATGGCACGCTGTATAATCTGTCAACCTCGGTGGTCGGCATCGATCTGCCGCCATTGACCAGTGCCGGCGATGGCCGGGGCCGCCGCACCGGCATCATGGACGACGCTTTCGGCACCAGGCTCCGCGTCGTGGAGCGGGCGGTGACGCTGGCACCGACCACCTACCAGATCGTGGTTTCCGGCAATCTCAGCGAAATTCTGGAGCAGGTCGGTGAGTTTCGCGGCCAGGCCTTCGTCGTGCTGGGCGCGGTGGGGGTGATGCTGGCCATCATGAGCGGCATTGTCGCCCGTTTCGCCATGCGGCCCATCGCCCGCTTGAGTGCCGCCATCGAGAGCGTGCGCGAAGGCGAAAGCGTCGCTTTGACCGGCACCTATCCCCGCGAAATTGCTCCACTGGCCGAAGAGGTCAACGAATTGCTGCGCTCCAATGCGCAGATCATCGAGCGGGCGCGCAATCAGGTCGGCAATCTGGCGCATGGGCTCAAGACGCCCATAGCCGTGCTGCGCAATGAGGCCGCGAGCAAAAAGGGCGCGCTGGCCGGCGTGGTGCTGTCCGAGAGCGAGAAGATGAGCACCATGGTGTCCACCTATCTCGAGCGGGCGCGGCTGGCGGCCCGTACCTCGGTGGTGGGCAAAAAATCCGACGCGAGCCTGATCCTGCAGCGGCTGACGCGGGTGATGGGCAAGATCCATCCCGAGGTCAATGTCGCCTTCCAGCAGCCCGATGTCGCTTTGCCCTGGTTCCGCGGCGATGAGGCGGATCTGGAGGAAATGGCGGGCAATCTGCTCGATAATGCCTGCAAATGGTCCGGCGGGCAGGTGGAGGTGCGATTGTCCAGCGAGCGGGGCGAGATCGGCACCATGCTGTTGATCCGCATCGACGATAACGGGCCGGGGCTGACCGACGAAGACGCCGACAAAGTGTTGCGCCGCGGTGTCAGGCTGGACGAGAAAACGCCCGGCACCGGCTTGGGGCTCGATATCGTCAAGGAACTGGTAGATGTGTATGGCGGCAGCCTGGCCTTGAAGCGTTCAGCGCTGGGCGGGCTATCGGCGGAATTGCGCCTGCCCACGGCGCGGCTCGGCAACTTGGCGCGGCCCAATGCAACCTGACGCACTTTCGCCGCATTACGACAACATGAGCTTTTCAACGACCACGAGATTGCACAATATGAACCGTATCGCCCTTCTTGCTACGCCGCTGCTTGCCCTGACCCTGGCTGCTTGTTCCAGCACTGGTCCGACCCAGGTGGCGCAGGCGCCCGTGGTGGCGACTCCGGTGATCACCCAGCCGCTGGTGGCGACGCCGGCGCAGACCACGCAGCAGGCCCTGCTGACCACCAGCGTGGCCAATGGCTTTGTCGATGCGGCCGCCTTGCGGGTGATGACGCCCAAGGATTCGGCGGAAGCCAATAGCGCGCAGTTCTATGCGCTGCAGTTCGGCCGCCCCGGCGCGCCGCGCCAGTGGGCCGGCGACAAGGGCACCACAGGCACTGTCGCGGTCGGCCCCTATGTCCGCGTCAACAATCTCGATTGCCGGGACTTTACCCACACGGTCAAGGCCGGCGGCCAGGACTATGTGAAAAAGGGCACCGCCTGCCGCGAGCAGAACGGCAATTGGGCAGTGGTGCAGGGCGCCGCCTGACCGCAATAGCCGTTGCTGCAGATAAGGATTGTTTACCAACGCAGGTTAGGTTTGGACCGAAGACTTGTCCAAACCCACTGCGTTAATGTCCCAAGCTGCCAATCAGAGTGAACCGACGGCCTCCGCCGCAACCCGCCGCGGCGTCCGTGCGGCGGCACGGCCGTTTGCCGGCATCATCGATCCGGTGCTGGTCGAGGAGCCCGTGCCGTTTTCTTTTGCCGGCTCGGTCGCCCGTTCCCATGCTGATGCGGGCTGGACCTGGGTCACCCGCGACCTCTGCCCCGATCTGATCCCTGAAGCGGCTGTGGCCGCGGGTAGTTTCTCGGCAGCGGACCTCGAGGCTGTCATGCCCGAGGTACTGACGCGGATGCGCAACGGGCTGGCTATTGCTACCGCCGATCCGGAAAAAGATCGTCGCCTGCGCGCCACTTTGGGCAGCAGCGAAGCCCGCGATGCCCTGCCGGTCATGATCCTGGCGCTGCGTAGCCGCGCTCTGCTGATCAAGGCGCGCGCCTTTGGCAAGGCCGTCAACACTATCGCCGAGGACGGCGCGCTGGGCACCGCCTTGCAATCCATGCCGTTGCAGGACCCGCCGCTGGCGGCTCTGCTGTTCCACGCAGCGGTCGGCCAGATCGCCAATCCCACCCGGCTCATCACCACCATCATCAAGCTGTCGGGCAACGCCACCGAAGCGGCCGTGATCCGGCTGGGTTTCAGCCCGGTGGTCGACGCCATTCTGGCGCAGGCGCAGAACCAGTTGCATGTGCTCCAGCCGATGGGGCCATTTGCCGATATTGATCTGGTATGCCGCAGCCTCGACCGCTTTCACCGGCTGGTGCGCTCGCTGACCGGCTATATCGAAGTCGCCCGCGGCAGCCGCTGGGCGACGGTGCTGTCGGCGGTGACCAAGCAGGTTTCCGACCGGATCGAGCCGCGTTTGCGCGATGTCGTCGCCGATCTCAATCAGGCCATGCGCCGGGGCCGCGAAGGCAGCGACCGGCTCGATGATGACCGGATTTTGGCGGCCATTAATGGCGTCTATCTGCTGGCAACGGTGCGCGAATGCCGGGATTCGCTGGCGCTGAATGCCGTGTTTGAACAGGCCTGGAGCCAGGTCGGGCAGGCGCTGGAAGTCCACCTCCAGCGCAATCTCGACCTGATACGGCAGCATCCGAATGATCCGGTGATCGGCGCACGGCTCGATGCCGGCATCAAGATGGCCGAAATACGGTTCAATCCCGAATATGCCGACACGCTGCGCCGGGCCCGGGTGGCCGCTGAGCGGCGGAGTTAACGCTCCCCCAACATCTTACCCACGAAAATTCTCAATCAACTTTATAGCGATGGCGCGGCCGGGTTCACGTAGGCTGGCGTGTTGTCCGGCCGATCCCCGCACTAGAGCGATGGTTTTGTCACCGATGATGCGGACCACGACGCCGATGGCGCTGAGTGGGTCGGTCTCGTCAGCATTGGCGTAGATCAGTGCGCCCACTTCGAGCAGCCGCGCCTCATCGGGAGCGATGACAAACAGCTGGGCCTCGGCGTGGCGGCCGGTGAGGAAGCTGGGCGGCAGGGGCAGGGGGATGGCCGGGCCGCATCGGGGCTCGGCGTCGTCGCCGGTGATCACCACCATGGCGACGCGCTCCTGCGCTACGATGCCAGCGCTGGCCGCAGGAATGGCGCCGAGCTGCACGCCAGCGGCGATATCGGCGATATCGAGCGGCTGCGGCGTGTCGGCCAGCGACCAGCCGGCGGGTTTCGGCGCAAAGGGGAGCCAGGTGGGCCGCCGCGAGACGATGCTGCGGGGGCGCTCGATATAGCGCCGGCCGGCATCGAGGAAAACCGGCTGCGCCATCTCGTCGGGCACTGCGCCAATGGCAGCGGGCGCATCAGGCGTTTCATAGATGGGATCGATCAGCACATCCTCAACCGGGAGGCGCTCGCGCTCGAGCAGGGCATCGACCGCATCGCCGCCGCTGGCTAGGCAGGCGCGGCGGCTGAGCCAGCCGGCGGCACTGCCGGCGAGCGCGATGCCCGCTGGGCCCTGGCGCGGTTGCAGGCTGGCGTGACCAGCGTCCCAGGCGCTTTCGCCGCCCGCCATGTGCCACAGCGTCAGGTCCGGCTGCCAACCGCCACAGACCACCAGTCGGTCAACGCTCAATTCTGGCTCCGTGCGGGTAAACGCGTCCAGTGCCAGTTGCGGGGCGATGACAAGGCCTGTGCCTTTGGCGGCCGGTGCGGCCGTTGCCACGATGGTGCCAGCCGCCTGGGTGATGCCATAGGCCTTGGCGAATTCGATGAAACGCGATTGCGGGCGGGGGCGGGAATCGACGATGCGCGGCACGGTGACGCCAGCGTCGGTGGCCAGCATGGCCAGCCGATAGGCGGGACTGCTGCTGGTGGCAATCAGGACCGAGCGGCCGGGCCACACACCATAGAGCTGTGCCAGCTCAAACGCTTCCAATGCGCCGACCACACCGGGCAGCCGATTGCCGGGAAACAGCGGCAGGCGCTCCAGCGCCCCGGTAGCCAGCACGATGCGCGGCGCGGCGATGTCGATGACCCGGCCGCTCGGCAGGCCGTCGCGCATGTCCACCTGATGCAGCCGCACCACGCCGGGCCGCAGGGCAAACACTTCGGCGCTGGTCAGCGCGGTGATCGCGTCGGTCTGGCTGATGGCAGCGCGCTGCCGGGCGATGGTCTGGTCCGGGGTCTCTTCGCCATCCTGGGTGCCGAACAGACGCGATTTGCCGCCGAGCTGCGGCGCGGCTTCGACCAGCACGACGCGCAGGCCGCGTTTGGCGGCGGCCAGCGCCGTTGCCATGCCGGCAACGCCGCCGCCAACCACCACCAGATCGGCAATGGGTCCGGGCTCACCGGATTGACCAGACCATGGATGGGCCAGCGCATCGGGCCGATCGAGGTCCAGCCCCAATGTCCGCCCACGACGGCGCAGCAGGCGCGCGAGGGGATTGCGCCTCAGTTGACGGGCGGTGGTGACATAGTCGGCGCCGTCGGTAGCCGGGGTCCGCTCCATCGGCAGGGCACGCTGCTGATCACCGGCCAGCGCGGCGAAACTGATGGTCGGCGCATGGCGTGCTGACAGGGCGAGCGGTGCATGGTCGCGGCGGCCAATCGTGTCGATGCCGGCGGCGAGCAGGGCGCTGAGCACCGTATCGCCGGCAAACCCGGCAATGCTGCGCCCGTTGAGGCGAAACTGCAGCGGCTGCGTGCGATCGATGGCGCTGCCCTGTAGGAGATGATTGGTGTCGGTGCCAAGCCGATGGGGCTGATCCGTCATGCGCCGACCCCGCATTCGGTCACTGTTGCGGCGGTGGCGTCGCGGCCGACCAGGCGGGCGCCGAGCCAGGCATTTTCCGCTGCGTTGGCCGTGCCGCAAAGCCAGCGGGCAATGGCCGGGGCAAGGAACGCGCCGCTAGGGCCGAACCCGGCCAGCACATCCGGGCCGCTACCGCCAACACGGCCGACGGCCGGTGCCGCATCACTGGTGACGATGGTTTCGTAGCTCGATTGGCCGGCCTGGCGGAAATCCCGCTCGCGTCCCAGCAACAGGCCCAGCGCCGTGGCAAAGGGATCGATCGCACCGGGGCCAAGGGCGGCGATGCCGTGCTTGCCCTGCTGCTGCATCAGCAGCAGGCCGGTATCGAGCTGCTGCATCACCGGCGCGGCAATCGGCCGGGTGGGCTCAGTGAAAATCGTGCTGGTCAGCTGCCGTGCCAGCAATGCCGGCCATTGCGCCATGGGCAGGTGGGCGATGATGGCGGGGTCGTCGGCCAGCACGGTCTGGGTGATTTCGATGGGGTCATGCCCGCCCACCAGCGCGGCGCTGCCATCCGCCCGAAGTTGCAGGGCTTCGCCCGTCACAACGCGCCGCACACCGTGCTGATAAAGCCATTGGTCGAGCCCAGCCTCCAGCGTCGGCCGATGCAGCAGCACCGCGTCGCGCAGCAGCACACCGTGGCGGCCGGGGCCGATGGCGCTGGGCGGCACGCGTTCGGCAGCGTGGCCGAAGGCGAGCGCCATGTGACGGAAGTGAGCTAGCGCCTCCTTGCCGGGGGCCGCTTCGGCGAACAGGATCGGATCGATGCGCGACCAGGCGCGGCGCCCGCCAATGCGCGACAGCAGCTTGAGGCTTTCGGGGAGGCTGGCCTTGAGCAGCGCCCAGCTTTCCGGCCGGGTTATCGCCGCGACCGAGAGGTCGATGCCGCGCGGCAGGCGATAGGCCGATTGGCTCTCGCCGGCGAAGACCACGCTCTTGCCATGCACCGACGCCAGCAGCCCCGCGACCAGCCGGGCCTGGGGCGTCGATCCGATAATGGCAAAGTCGGCGTGGGTCCCACTCATGCCCCGATGGTGGCCTGTGGCAATGCGTCCGCCTCGCAAATGCGTGTTTCGATGGTTTTTTGCCCCGTTGCGCTTATAGATGAGGCTTCCTTGCCGCGAGCCGGCGTCAAGCGTCCAGGGCCCATGATTTTCTGGTTCATTGCCATCGCCGTTACCGTCATAGCATGCGCTGCACTTTTTTACGCAGCGGGCTGGCGTGCGGTCAACGTAAGCATCCCCGAATTGGACGATGCCAACAGTCATTTTCGCCTTGTGCTGGCCGGGATCGACGCCGATGTGGCGGCGGGCAAGCTCGGCGCTGCTGAAGCCGAGGCGGCGCGGGGCGAACTGGCCCGCGAAATCCTCCGACTCAAAGCCGAGGCCGGGCGTGTCGTCCGCAGCGGGCCGGATTTCGGTCGGACATCGCTGCTGGTCGGGCTGGTAGGCGTCGCCGCGCTGGCACTGGGCCTCTATGCCTGGCTGGGCAGCCCGCAATTGCCGAGCCAGCCGCTGGCCGGTCGCGCGGTAGCGGTCGAGCAGAGCTTCGATCTCGACGCGGCCATTGCCCGGATCGAGACGGAGCTTGCCGCCAATCCGGATGATTTGCGCGGCTGGACAGTGGTTGCCCCGGCCTATCTCGATATGGGCCGCTATGCCGATGCGGCGCGGGCCTATCGCCGGATGATCGAACTGGGCGGCGCGACCCCCGATCTGCAGACCAGCCTCGCCGAGGCGCTGATGCTGGATGCCGATGGCGCCGGTTCGCCCGAGGCCATGCAATTGCTGCTTGCGGCGGCGGCAGCCGATCCCAACCATGTGCTGTCTCGTCTCTATATCGCTGCTGAGCTGACCCGCGCCGAGGACTTCCCGGCCGCCGTCACCGCGTGGCAGGCGGCGCTGGCGCTGTCCAAGGGCGATGAGCCCTGGCTGCAAGCGGCGCAGCAGGGGCTGGCCGTGGCGCAGAATGGCGGGGTTGCCCCGGCCAATGCGCAGGAAACCGAGATGATCACCCAGATGGTCGGCGGGCTTGCCGATCGCCTTGCCACGCAGGGCGGCAGCATTGAAGAATGGACGCAGTTGCTGCGGGCCTATCTGGTGCTGGGTGACACGGAACAGGCCCAGGCCGCCTATGACGACGCCGTCGCCGCTTATCCCAAGACCTTCGACCGGGGCGACATCGATGCGCTGGCGCTCGGCGCCGGCCTCACCCTCAATGGAGTGCAGCCATGACCATGCCCAATACTATTCGCAAGCAGGGCTGGTCGCGCAAGCAGAAGCGGCTGGGGCTGATTGCCGGGCTCGCACTGGTGCTGGCGCTGGCGACGACCTTGGTGCTGGTGGCGCTGCGCGACCAGATTGTGTTTTTCTATTCGCCATCCGATATCGCCGCCCGTGAAGTAGCAGCCGGTCAGCCGATCCGCCTTGGCGGACTGGTCAAGGATGGCAGCTGGGTGCGCGAAGGTCAGGACAACCACTTCGTGGTGACCGATGGGGCGCAGGACGTGGCCGCCCGCTACACCGGCATTCTGCCCGATCTGTTCCGCGAGGGGCAGGGCGTGGTCGCCGAGGGGAGCCTGGGGCCCGACGGCAGCTTTACCGCCACCAATGTGCTGGCCAAGCATGACGAGAATTATGTCCCCAAGGAAGTCGTCGAGGCATTGAAGGCCAGCGGCGAATGGCGGCCGGAGACGGCGCAGTGAGCATCGAACTCGGCCATTTCGCCCTCATTCTTGCTTTTGCCATCGCCACTATTTCCATGGTTGGCGGTTACGCGTTCTGGCGCTCGGGGCAGCGCATTGCGCTGGTGCTGAGCCAGGCGGCCATCCTGCAATTTGTCCTGGTCGCAGTGGCCTTCGCGGCGCTGATCCAGGCTTTCGTCACCTCCGATTTCAGCCTGCTGCTGGCGGTGAATAATTCCCATTCGCTCAAGCCGCTGATTTTCAAGATCTCCGGGGTCTGGGGCAATCACGAGGGCTCGATGGTCCTGTGGATCCTCATCCTCGTGGCCTTTGGCGCCATGGTTGCGGCCTTCGGCCGGCGCCTGCCCAGCGATTTGCTGGCGCTGGTGCTGGCCACGCAAAGCCTGCTGACGGCGGCGTTTGCCGGTTTCACCCTGTTCACCTCCAATCCCTTTGCCCGGGTGTTTCCCGCGCCGATGCAGGGCAATGACCTCAATCCGGTGCTGCAGGATATCGGCCTCGCCATCCATCCGCCGCTGCTTTACGCCGGCTATGTCGGCTTCTCGATCTGCTTCTCCTTCGCCATCGCCGCGCTGATTTCGGGCCGCATCGATCAAGCCTGGGCGCGCTGGGTGCGGCCCTGGACCATGCTGAGCTGGACCTTGCTGACGCTGGGCATCGCCATGGGCTCCTACTGGGCCTATTACGAACTCGGCTGGGGCGGCTGGTGGTTCTGGGACCCGGTGGAAAATGCCAGCTTCATGCCCTGGCTGGCCGGCACGGCGCTGCTGCATTCGGCGCTGGTGATGGAAAAGCGCAATGCGCTCAAGATCTGGACGATCTTCCTGTCCATCATTACCTTCTCGCTGTCGTTGCTCGGCACCTTCCTGGTGCGCTCCGGCATCCTCACCTCAGTGCATACTTTCGCCAGCGATCCGACGCGCGGCATGGTGATCCTGGCGCTGTTGGCGCTGGTCATCGGCGGGGCGTTCTTCCTGTTCGCTTTCCGCGCCGCCGCATTGCGCCAGGGCGGCCTATTCCAGCCGGTCAGCCGTGAAGGCGCGCTGATCCTCAACAATCTGTTCCTCGCCACCGCCGTTGGCGCGGTGCTGGTGGGCACGCTCTATCCGCTGCTGCTCGATGCGCTGACCGGCACCACGATTTCGGTCGGTGCGCCCTTCTTTGATCTCACCTTCGGCGTGCTGATGGCGCCACTATTGCTGGTGCTGCCGTTTGGGCCGCTGCTGGCGTGGAAGCGCGCCGACATCGTCGGTGCAGCGCAGCGTCTGATGGGGGCGGCGGCGCTGGCGCTGTTCGCCACCATTCTGATTTCGGCGCTGGGCGGGGTGTCGATCTCGCTGGCCCCGATCGGCCTGCTGCTCGGCTTCTGGGTGGCGTTTGGCGCCGTGGCTGAACTGATTGATCGCGGTAAAATCGGGCGCATTCCGCTCAGCGAAAGCGCCCGCCGGCTGATCGGCCTGCCGCGCTCGGCCTGGTCGACCGCCATCGCCCATTTCGGCGTTGGCGTCACCGTTCTCGGCATCGTCGCGACCACAGCCTGGGAAACCGAGCTGGTCACCACGCTCAATCCGGGCGAGATCGCCGAACTCTCCGGCTACAGCATCGCCTTCGATGATTTCCAGCAGGTCGCTGGCCCTAACTATGTCGCTGAAGAGGGGCGCTTCACCATCGTCTCGCCAGATGGCGGGACCCGCACCATGGTGGCCGACCGGCGCAATTATGTCGCCAGCGGCATGCCGACCACCGAAGCGGCCATCGAAACCTATGGCTTCTCCCAGCTCTATCTCCAGCTCGGCGAACCGCTGGCCGACACCCATGTCGTCCGCGTCTGGCACAAGCCCTACATCACCCTGATCTGGCTGGGCACGCTGCTGATGGCCTTTGCCGGCTTCTTGTCGCTGACCGACCGCAAGCGGCGCGTCGGCGCCCCGCGCCGGGCGGCCCGACCGGTCGCGGAGCCAGCACAATGATCTGGCTGCGCGCTTTCCTACTTGTCTTGTGCCTGGCGTCTCCCGTCGCCGCGCTCAGCCCGGACGAAGTCTTGCCCGATCCGGTGCTGGAACAACGCGCCCGCGATATCTCCGCCGGCCTGCGGTGCCTCGTCTGCCAGAATCAGTCGATCGATGACAGCGACGCCGATCTGGCCAAGGATTTGCGCGTGTTGGTGCGCGAGCGGCTGGTGGCCGGCGATAGCGACGAGGCGGTGCGGCAATTTCTGGTCGACCGCTATGGCGAATATGTCCTGCTCAATCCGCGCCTCGGCGGCCACACCATCCTGCTCTGGATCGCCGCGCCGGTCTTGCTGCTGGGCGGACTGGGCACGCTGTTCGTGCTCGGTCGCCGCAAGCGGGCGGTCGAGTCCGGCCTGAGCGCCGCAGAACAGGCCGCACTGGACGAGCTGAAGTAGCGCACGGGCTCTTTCTCCCCGCCCCATTCCCGCCGTCAACATTGCCAAGGTTTAATGTTGGCGCAACCTGTCAGAAAGGCGCGGTATTCCATATCTAGGGGCATAAGCCGTTGAGGGCTTGCCCTAGGAGAATAACGCACATGAGCTCGACCATTATGAAGCGTACCAGAAAATGGCTCGGGGCCTCTGCCCTGGCGCTGCTGGTCGGTATCGGTGGCGTATCCACCGCCTTTGTATTCACCGGCCAGACGGCGAATGCCCAGGCCCAATTGCAGAACGCGGCGCAGATCGTTGTGCCCCCGACCGCCCAGCCGCATGCCGGCTTTGCCGATCTGGTGGAAGCGGTGAAGCCCGCCGTGGTCTCGATCCTCGTCGAAGCCCAGGAAAGCCCGCGCGTAGTGCAGCGTGGCGGTCGGGGCGGCGAATTCAATTTCAATTTCCCCGACCTGCCTGAAGGCCATCCGTTCCAGGACTTCTTCGACCAGTTCGGCGATCAGTTCGGCCAGCGTGGCGGCCGCGGCGGCGGCGATGCTCCGGCACCGCGCCAGTTCATGGCAGCCGGTTCCGGCTTCGTGATTTCGGCTGACGGCTATATCGTCACCAATAATCACGTCGTCACCGACGCGACCAAGGTCACCGTGGTGTTCGAAGACGGCACCGAACAGGTTGCCGAGATCGTCGGCACCGACGAGCGCACCGATCTGGCCGTGCTCAAGATCGAGGGCACCGATCTGCCCTTCGTCAATTTCGAGACCGAATCCAGCCGCGTCGGCGACTGGGTAGTGGCCGTGGGCAATCCCTTCGGCCTGGGTGGTACCGTGACTGTCGGCGTCATCTCCGGTTCGGGCCGCAATATCGGCGGCTCCAGCTATGGCGATTTCCTGCAGATCGACGCGGCGGTGAACACCGGCAACTCGGGTGGCCCGGCCTTCAACACCAAGGGTGAAGTGGTTGGCGTCAACACCGCCATCTATTCGCCCAATGGCGGCAATGTCGGCATCGCCTTCGCCATTCCGGCGGCAACCGTCAAAGGCATCGTGGCGCAGCTGATCGATAGCGGCACCGTGACCCGAGGTTACCTCGGCGTCGGCATCCAGAACGTCACGCGCGACATCGCCGATGGCGTTGGCCTTGCCGAAGCCAAGGGCGCCATCGTCAGCAACATCGCTGAAGACGGCCCTGCCGGTCCTGCTGGTCTCAAGTCGGGCGACATCGTCACCGCCGTTGATGGCGATCCGATTGATGACGCACTCGACCTCAGCCGCACCATTGCCGGCAAGGCTCCCGACTCCACCGTTGAGCTGACCGTGTGGCGCGATGGCGCCGAGACCAAGCTTTCGGTCAAGCTGGGCACGCTCAATGAGGAGCAGGCCGCCGCTGCCGACCAGAGCCAGGCCCCCGTGCCGCCAGTCCCTGTACCGGCCGAATCGAGCGTTGGCCTGACCCTCGTGCCGAACGCTGACGGTTCGGGCGGTCTGCTGATCCAGGATGTCGATCCTGAATCGGAAGCTGCCAAGAAGGGCCTTGCCGTTGGCGATGCCATTCTTGAAATCAACAACACGCCGGTGAGTTCGCTCGAGGAATTCGAGGCAGCGCTTGACGCGGTCAAGGCCCAAGGGCGCAATACCGCCCTGGTCAAGGCCAGCCGCGACGGCAATGATCGCTTTATCGGCCTGCCGCTGAGCGAGTAAGTCAATATGGCCCCGGGGTTCGCCCCGGGGTCGATTCTATAGGGGAGCGTCGCGGTGAAAATATTGCTGATCGAAGATGATCGGGAGGCCGCGAGCTACCTCATTCAGGCGCTCGATGAGGCCGGGCACATCGCCCACCACGCCGCCGACGGTGAAACCGGTTACGCCATGGCCTCGGGCATGGATTATGATGTGCTGATCGTCGACCGCATGCTGCCACGCCGCGATGGCCTGTCCATCATCGAATCCCTGCGCGCCGAAGGCGACAAGACTCCGGTGCTGATCCTTTCCGCTCTGGGCGAGGTCGATGACCGGGTGACCGGTCTGCGCGCCGGCGGCGACGACTATCTCACCAAGCCCTATGCCTTTACCGAACTGCTGGCCCGCGTCGAAGTGCTGGCCCGCCGCTCCAGTCCATCCGAAGCCGCCACCAGCTATGAAGTGGCCGGGCTGACGCTCGACCGGCTGTCGCGCAAGGTCGAACGCGATGGCGAAACCATCCTGTTGCAGCCGCGCGAATTTCGCCTGCTCGAATATCTGATGAAGCATGCCGGCAAGGTGGTGACCCGCACCATGCTGCTGGAAAATGTCTGGGATTATCACTTCGATCCGCAGACCAACGTCATTGACGTCCACATGTCGCGGCTGCGCTCCAAGATCGACAAGGGCCATGCCAGCCCGCTGCTGCAGACGGTGCGCGGCGCCGGCTACATGATCCGCGAGTAGGAATTGAACCGCTTCTGGCAACTCTGGCGCACCTCCACGGTCAGGCTGACGGCAACGTTCATCCTGATCTTTTCGCTGTTTGCCATCCTGCTGCTGGCCTTCATCACCTGGCAGTCCAGCGTGTCGATCCAGCGCCAGCAGGCCGATGATATCGCCAGCGAAATGCAGGTCTTGCAGCGCATTGAGGCTTCGCAGGGCATTCGCGGTCTGGCTTTTGCCGTCGAGCGCCTGTCGCGCACTCCGGGCCCCGGCGTCTATTTTCTCGGCGATGCCAGCGGGCTTTATCTGCTTGGCAATGTCACCGACATTCCCGCTGAAGTGCTGATCGAGCCGGGCATTTACAGCTTTGACTATGAGCGCGCCAATCCCTTCATCGACCCGCCCGATAATGACGCGCGCCCCCGCCGCGCCAAGACCGGCTTTGCCGTGGTGCGCTCGGTTGAGCTGAGCAATGGCATGCGGCTGGTGGTGGGCCGCGACGTGGTCGAGCGGCGCGGCTTTTCCGCCATCATCGTGCAGAGCTTCCTGCTCGGCGTGCTCGGCATCGTGCTGTTTTCCTCCATCGCCGGCGGCATCACCGCGCGCCGCGTGCTCAAGCGCATCGACACCATCCGCGATACCTCCACCAAAATCATGTCCGGCAACCTCTCCGAGCGGGTGCCGATCACCAAGCGCAATGACGAGTTCGATGGCCTCGCCACCAATCTGAACGCCATGCTCGACCGCATCGAGCAATTGCTGCAGGGCCTCAAGGAGGTCACCGACAATGTCGCGCATGATCTCAAGACGCCGCTGACCCGGCTGCGCAATCAGGCCGAAACCGCCTTGCGCCACGGCGCCAGCGACGAAACCCGCCAGCAGGCGCTGGAAACCACCATCGCCGAGAGCGACCGCCTGATCCAGACCTTCAACGCCCTGCTGATGATCGCCCGCGCCGAGGCCGGGGCGCCCTCCGGCGCGCTGACCGATGTCGATGTCAGCGCCGTAGTCGCCGACGTTGCCGAGCTCTATGGCCCGGTGGCCGAAGACGAGAACATCGTTATCGAAACCGCCATCACCGAGGCGGTGCATCTGCGCGCCAATCGCGAACTGATCGGCCAGGCCATGGTGAACCTGCTGGAAAACGCCATCAAATACGCCCGGCCCGATGGGGAAGGGCAGGGCCGCATCACCATCGGCCTGCGCCGCGACGCTGGCCGAGTACTCATCGAAGTCGCCGACAACGGCCCCGGCATCGCCGAGCCCGACCGCAAGCGGGTGCTGGAACGCTTCGTCCGCCTCGAAAAAAGCCGCTCCGAACCCGGCTCCGGCCTCGGCCTGTCACTGGTCGACGCCGTAGCGCGCCTCCACGGCGGCAGCTTCCGCATCGAAGACAACGCGCCGGGGGTGCGGGCGGTGATTGATCTGCCAGGCGCCTAGGCGCCCCCCAACCCTCTCCCACCCACCGGATCCCCCTCGCCCCTTGTGGGAGAGGGACAGCAATTCTGCGCCCGCCCATGCTTCAATGCTCGTGGGTAAGGCCCCCTCATCCGCCCTGCGGGCACCTTCTCCCACGAGGGGAGAAGGAAAACAGCGTCAGCCCCCGCTTGCTCAATCCCCCTCCGCCACGTTATCCCTCACCCATGGTCATCAAGCTCGCCGCCCTGCCGCCCATCGCCACGCCGCGCTTTGATGCGTGGTGCGCCGATCTCCCATCCGACCAGGAGGCGGTGTTCACCGCCTCGACGCTCGGTCCCCTGCTCGAAGCCGCTCCCTATCTGCTGGCGCTGGCCGAGGCCAATGCGGACTGGCTGGTGGCCACCCTCGCCGATAGCGCCGATGGCGCTTTCACCGACATCATCGACACCGTGGAAGCCACCGGCCGCAGCGCCACCGACGAGGAAACCCTCGCGCCGGTGCTGCGCATCGCCAAGGGCCGCACCGCTCTGCTGGCCGCCATTGCCGAAACCGGCGGCGCCTGGACCACGGCACAAGCCACCGCTGCGCTGTCCGACCTCGCCGACGCGGCGCTCGATGCCGCGCTGAACCTGCTGCTGCGCCGCGCCGCCGACAAGGGCCTGCTGACCATCCCGCCCGAACAGGCCACCGCCGCCAATTCCGGCCTCGCCATTTTCGCGCTGGGCAAGCATGGCGGGCAGGAGCTGAACTACTCCTCCGATATCGACATCGTCGCCTTCTACGATCCCGACAAGGGCGTGTTGGCCGATCCCAGCGAAGCGACCAAAATCTACTCTCGCATCGTGCAAAAGCTGGTCGGGCTGATGGAAGACCGGCAGGCGCATGGCTATGTGTTCCGTACCGATCTGCGCCTGCGCCCCGATCCCGGCTCGACCCCCGTCGCCATCTCTTTTGATGCTGCGCTGGCCTATTATGAAAGCCGGGGTCAAAACTGGGAGCGCGCCGCCTGGATCAAGGCCCGCGCCTGTGCCGGCGACCGCACGGTGGGCGAAGCGTTCCTCCGTGAACTGGCGCCCTATGTCTGGCGCAAGCATCTCGATTTCGCCACCATCGCCGATATCCAGGCGATGAAGCGCCAGATCAACATCACCAAGAATGTCGGCGATATCCGCGTCGAAGGCCACAACGTCAAGCTCGGCCGCGGCGGCATCCGCGAGATCGAGTTCTTCACCCAGACCCAGCAGCTTATCGCCGGCGGCCGTGACAAGAGCCTGCGCGTCAAGCCGACTGCCCATGCGCTAGCCGCCTTGGCCGACGCCAACTGGATCTCGCCGCGCACCGCCACCGAGCTGACCCAGACCTATTGGTATCTGCGCGCCGTCGAAAACCGGCTGCAAATGCTGCGCGACGAGCAGACCCACATCATGCCCGCCACGCCCGAGGAAGTCGCCACCATCGGGCTGCTGATGGGCGAGCCCGACCTGCACCAGTTCGAAACCGAGTATCGCGCCGCGCTCGAACGCGTCGTTACCTATTATTCCGAGCTGTTCACCGAAGGCGCCACCCTGGGCAGCGGCGAGGGCAATCTGGTCTTCACCGGCCATGACGACGATCCGGGTACGCTGGAAACCCTCTCCGGCATGGGTTTTGCCAATCCGTCCAAAGCCATCGAAACCGTGCGCAAATGGCATTATGGCAGCTATCCCGCCACCCGCGCCGCCGCCGCCCGCGCCCACCTCACCGAGCTGCTGCCGGCATTGCTGACCACACTGGGCGGGGCTGGCAATGCCGATGAGGCGCTGGCCAAATTCGACAATTTCCTGTCGCGCCTCCCCGCCGGCATCCAGCTGTTCGCGCTGCTGCGCGGCCACGCCAATCTGTTGACTCTGCTGGTGCAACTGATGGCCTCGGCGCCGCGCATGGCCGAAGCGGTGATCCATCGCGCCCATGTCATGGATGGGCTGATCGATCCGGCCTTCGCCAATGACGTGACCCATCGCGACGTGCTGATCGCCAAGGTCGACGCCTTCCTCGCCGAGTCGCGCTCCTATGAGGAAATCATCGACCGCGCCCGCATCATCGGCCAGGAGCAGAAATTCCTCATCGCCGCCGGCCTGCTCTCCGGCACGGTCGGCGCCAATGGGGCAGGGGAGCAGTTCACCGCGCTGGCCGAAACCCTGGTCAATCGCCTGCTGGGCAGCGTCCGCACCGAGTTCGAGCGTCGCCATGGCAAGCTGGTCGGTGGCCGCGTCGCCCTGCTGGCCTTCGGCAAGATGGCCAGCCGCGAAATGACCGTCACCTCCGACCTCGATTTCATCCTGCTCTACGATGCGCCCGAGACCGAGTCCGACGGCGACAAGCCGCTGACCACCAATCACTATTATACCCGTCTCACCCAGCGCCTTGTCGCCGCCGTCACCTCGCCCACCGCCGAGGGCGTGCTGTACGAGGCCGATATGCGGCTGCGCCCCTCCGGCAATGCCGGCCCGCTGGCCACCAGCCTCACCGGCTTCAGCGCCTATCACCGCGACAATGCCTGGACCTGGGAACATCTGGCGCTGAGCCGCGCCCGCGTTATCGCCGCCGATGGCAATCTGGCCAGCGACGTCGACGCCGCCATCGCCGCCGTGATGTCCCGCCCGCGCGATATCGCCAAGACCATCGACGACGTGGTGTCCATGCGGGCGCTGATGGCCAAGGAGCGTCCCGCGCGCCACCCCTTTGATCTCAAACTGGCCGAGGGCGGTCTGGTCGACCTCGAATTCATCGCCCAATCAGCCCAACTGGTCGCCGGCAGCATTGTCGCGCTGCCGCAAGCGCCGACGGCCCGGGTTTTGAGCAAGCTAAGTGACGTTAATCTCGTGCCAGAAGGCAGAACGCTGGCAGAAATCCACGAGACTTATGCCACCGTGCTGCAGGTGATGAGTTCGGCCCTGATCAGCCCATTCAAGGACGAAGCCTGGACCGATGCCTTCAAGGAACTGCTGGCCGGGCTGACGCATTACCCCGATTTCGGGCGGCTCGAGCTGGATCTGGCGCAGATGCGCAGCGAAGTCAGCGTCGCGGCGGCGCATTGGTATGAAAAAGCGCGCGGACTCTAATCCCGCTTCGGCGGCACCCCTGTGCCCCGTTCTTCCAGCGCCTGCTTGACGCTTTCGGGAATGTCCCGGCAGCCGCAGGCGGCGGCGTGGGCGATGTGCCAGGTGATGCGTTGCTGTAGATTGGCGTTGGGCGGCATCGGATGCGCTTCGTGCCATTCCCGGTTCATCGTCAGGCTGCCTGCATTTCAGGCGTAGCCACTGCCGCTGCCAGCGGCAGGGAGATGGCAACCGTGGTGCCGAGCGCCGGACTGGAGTCGATGGCGAGATTGCCGCCGCTGAGTTCGGCAATGGCGCGCGAGATGGAAATGCCCAGCCCCGGACCCACGCCCTCGCGGGTAAAGGTGGCGTCGCCCAGGGCAAAAGGCTGCGACAGGCTGGCAAGGCGCTCCTCGCTCATGCCCAGCCCGGTATCGGTGACTTCCACCACGACCCCATCACGCGCGGCGAAGGACGCCAGGGTGATGCGGCCGCCCGAGGGGGTAAAGCGCAGCGAGTTGTCGACGATATTGGCCACCATGCGGCTGAGCCCCAGCCGGTCGCCCAGCACCACGGCTCCGCTCGGCGCGCCCTGCACAAAGGCCACACCGGCCCGCGTTGCCTGCCCACGGAAGCGCTGAACCACGCTATCGAGCAGCTCATCGACCGAGACCGGATCGCTGCGCAGCGCCTTCTGGCCGCTTTCGAGTTCGACCAGATCGAGGATGGTGGCGAAGGAGGCTAGCAAATGCTCGCCCGAGCTCTTGATCGACTGCACATAGTCGGCATAGCGCGCATCGCCCAGCGGCCCATAGGTCTGGTGCCGCATCAGCTCGGCAAAGCCGATAATGTGGTTGAGCGGGGTGCGAATGTCATGGCTGAGATGGGAAAGGAAATTGGTCTTGGAGCGGCTGGCGGCTTCCGCCTTGAGTTTTTCTTCGTGATAGCGTCGCGCCAGGAGTCGCTGCTCCTGGCGAATGGCGTCGAGCATGGTGACGGTTTTTTTGGCTTCGGTCACGTCGCTGATCAGCGTCATGAAGGCGCCATCGCCCAGCGGGCGTTCTTCGATCAACAGGCAGGCGCCGGTTTCGCAGCGCAGTTCCAGCACCTTGCTGCCATCGACGCCGTCCACCAGCTTGATCGAACCGCCGGCGGTCAGGCGTTGCAACGCCTCAGGATAGGTCAGCGCCCTGGTGCTGCGGTCAAGCCGGTGACGATATTGCTCATTGCAGGCGATCAGTCGGCCCGCTTGGGTCCAGCAGGCCACGCCCATTGGAATGGCTGCTGCCAGCTTCTGATAATTGTGACGCTGCACCATGTCGGGCATGTCGCTGCGGCGACGCATGGTGAACAGGGCGAACAAGGCGGCCAGCCCGAACGCTGCCGCGCCGCGCTGGGCAATGCTCATCCAGGCTCGGACCTGCTCGGTTTCGAGCCCCGAAATCCCCTGCAGCTCCACTGACGCCCGCTGCGGTATGGCGACCAGATTGGCCATGCTGGCCAACCGCTCGCTCGAACTGGTGATGACGCTGTCCGGCTCCAGTGTGACCATCTCGGAAACCAGCGCGCCGCCGATGCTGGATAGGTCGCGGCGAACGTCATCGAAAGTACGCGCCGCGTCGTAGATGACGAACAGGGTGGCCGATAGCAGCGCGGTCAGCGCGACGGCGACAGTGATGGGAGAATAGGCGAAGCCGAAGACGCGGTGTGCGGGCGTCTGGCGCTCGCTCATGTGCCGGCGATTGTCCGCCTTGCCTTCGCCCGTACCGAATCCGGTAACGCTGGCGCCGGATGTCTCCGCCGACCGCATGGAATTCTCCATCATATGAGGTTTTATCCTCGCCCCGATTTGCCCTTTAACAAACAATGAATCAGGGTGACTCGCGTGTCCAGACCCCCAATCATGGCCCCACGAGGGTGATCAGCAAAATCACGAGTCGTCTGAATCACTTAGCGGTGAAAGAAAAATTCTTCCACAGCCTCGGGTATTTAGCTGGACTTTAGGGAAAGCTTTAGAAACCAGAAGGCCGCTGCTTTGCGTGGCAGCGGCCCCCATGGCGGTCGGCCTAGCCGGCCAGCATGCGCGTCAGGATATCGGCGGTGTTCCGGCTCAGCGTGGCGTTGGTTTGCAACGCGGTCAGCGCTGCCTTGGCGGCCGCTCGGCGACCACTTTCCAGCATCGGCCAGATGCGGAAACCGGTCAGCACCCGCGCCGCCACCTGGGGATTGATCTTGTCCACCTCGGCGACGAAATCGGCGACGAAACGGAAGCCTGCGCCGTCGGCCCGGGCAAACTGCGTCGGGTTGCTCATGGCAAAAGTGCCGACCAGCGAGCGCAGCCGGTTGGGGTTGGTCTTGGGGAAGGACGGATCGGCGAGGATCGCCTGCATGGCCTCGATCACTTCATCGCGCGGCGCGGCAGCGGTCACCGTCAGCCATTTGTCGAGCACCAGCGGATCACCGCCAAACCGTGTGCGGAAATCCGCCAGCATGGTTGGCGCGTCCGGGATTCCGGCGGCTGCGGCGGTGGCCAATGCCGAGAGCCGGTCGGTCATATTGCTGGCGTTGGCATATTGCTGGCCTGCCAGCAGGTCGGCGCCGGCGGCTTCGCTGGCCACCAGCAGGTTCAGCACGCGGTTGCGCAATGCCCGGCGGCCGGTGCTGGTTGGGTCGGGGGCATAGGGAGCGGTGCTGGCTAGACTGCTATAGGCGGTCAGCAACTGCGGCTGCAGCGGCGCGAACACCGCCGACAGCAAGGCCTCGCGCACGGTATGGATCAGCGTCGGGTCGATATCCTGGCCGATGGCGCGGCCGATGGATTGTTCATCGGGCAGCGTCAGCGCCAGCGCCTTGAAGGCATCGTCCAGCGTGTCGCTGGCCAGTGTCTCTGCCATGGCCTCGGTCAATGCCGCCACGGCTGCCGTGTTCCATAGCGTGCCGCGCACTGCATCCACCGCCAGCGCCATGCCCACATCCTGCAACGCCTGCCAGCGGTTGAACGGATCGCTGTCATGCCGCGCCAGGAACAGCTGGTCGTCCTGCGTCGCTTTGGTTTCCAGGATCACCGGCGCGGAGAAGGTCCGCAGCAGCGACGGCACTGGCCGATTGGCCACGCCGGTGAAAACCACCTCGGCGCTGGCGCCATCGAACACGATCAGATCGTCGCGCACCTCGGCCCCACTCACCCCGCTCCACTGCATCGAGCTACCATTGGGCCCGATCAGGCCGAACTTGATCGGCAGCACCAGCGGCTGTTTGCTGGGCTGGCCCGGCGTCGGCAGCGTCTCCTGCTTGAGCTTGAGCGTATAGGTCTGCGCTTCGGCGTCGTAGTGCTCGTCCACGCTCAGCTTCGGCGTGCCAGCTTGCAGATACCAGGTCTTGAACTGATCGAGATTGACCGCATTGGCGTCGGCAAAGGCGGCAAGGAACGCCTCGATGGTCGTCGCCTGTCCATCATGCCGCTCGAAATACAGGTCCATGCCCTTGCGGAAGCCTGCTTCGCCGAGCAGCGTCGCCAGCATGCGGACGATTTCGGCGCCCTTTTCATAGACCGTCGTCGTGTAGAAATTGTTGATCTCGCGATACTGGTCCGGGCGCGGCGGATGCGCCAGCGGGCCGCCATCCTCGGGGAATTGCGCCCGGCGCAATGTCACCACATCCGAGATGCGCTTCACTGCCCGCGAACGCTCGTCGCTGGTGAATTCCTGGTCGCGATAGACCGTCAGCCCTTCCTTGAGGCAGAGCTGGAACCAGTCGCGGCAGGTGATGCGGTTGCCGGTCCAGTTGTGGAAATATTCGTGCGCAATGACCCGCTCGATGCCGTCATAATCGCCATCGGTGGCGGTGTCCGGCTTGGCGAACACCAGCCGGTCGTTGAAGATGTTGAGCCCCTTGTTCTCCATCGCCCCGAAATTGAAATCGGACACGGCGACGATGTTGAAAATGTCGAGGTCATATTCGCGGCCGAAGCGCCGTTCGTCCCACGCCATCGAGCGCTTGAGGCTATCCATGGCCCAGTGGCACTGGTCTTCCTTGCCATGGGTGCAATAGATCGCCAGATCCACCTTGCGGCCCGAACCGGTGGTGAAGCTGTCGGAGATCGAGCCGAGATCGCCCGCCACCAGCGCAAAGAGATAAGCCGGCTTGGGGAAGGGGTCTTCCCACACCGCATAATGCAACCCGTCGCCCGCATCGCCCGCCTCGAGCAGATTGCCATTGGCCAGCAGCACCGGGGCCAGATCGCGCGGCGCCGTCATCCGCACCTTGAAAACCGCCAGATTGTCCGGCCGGTCGAGATAATAGGTGATGCGGCGGAACCCCTCGGGCTCGCATTGCGTGCACCAGGTGCCGCTGGAGCGATACAGCCCCATCAGCTTGGTATTGCCCTCGGGCTGTAGATTGACCTCGGTTTCCAGCACGAAACGGGTCAGCGGCGGCTCGAACAGGGTCAGCCCATTGCCATCCGCCGCATAGGCCGACAGCACCAGCGGCGCGCCGTCGATGGCGATGGAGGCCAGCGTCAGCTCATCCCCATCCAGCACCAGCGGCGTGCCCGGCGCAGTGCCCGGGCTGGGCTCGACGCTCAGCAGCGCCCGCACCCGCGTGCCCTCAGCCAAAATCCTGAAATCGAGGTCGATCGCCGTGATCCGGTACGGGGCCGGGGCGTAGTCCTTGAGGTAGATGGTGTGTTCGGTTTCGGTGCGCATGGTGGGTCCGTCAAATCGTCGGTCTGAAATCGATTGTGGCAGCGCCGCAACAGTCAATTCGGCGCATTCGTGTATCCTGATCGGCCAGCGACCGCTTCGGTCCACTCTTCTACGCCAATTGGGACGGCATTGGGGAGGGGCTTGCAGCGCGCACACTGCTCCTCTGCATCATTGCCGGTGTATCGAGCAGGTATCCTAGTTTCCCGATCGGTATCAGACGGCACTGCTGCCAGCTTCTGTCGCTGGCCCGATGTCATAAGCGCGAAGCCGCTCCTGGCCGTTTTTTGGTGTATTTCCATGCTGCGTTGGTTTGAACGACGTCTCGACCCCTATCCCCCCGGCGATCCGGTTGAGCCGCCCAAGGGGCTGGTGGCCTTTTGCCTGCATTATTCGCACGGCGCCAAGAAGTGGCTGGGCCTGATGGCCTTTGCCGCCGCGGCCGTCGCGCTCGGCGAAATCGTGGTGTTCGGCTTTATCGGCGATGTGGTGAACTGGTTGGCTGATGCCGACAAGGAAACCTTCATGCAGACCGACGGCTGGAAGCTGGCGCTGATGGGGGCGATGGTCGTCTTCGTCGTGCCCGCTTTTGCGCTGCTGTCGACGCTGACCATGCATCAGACCCTGCTCGGCAACTTCCCCCAGCGCATCCGCTGGATGAGCCATCGCTATCTCATTCGCCAGTCGATGAGCTACTTCCAGGACGAGTTTGCCGGCCGCATCGGCGCCAAGCTGATGCAGACCTCGCTCGCCGTCCGCGAAGTGGTGATGAAGCTGCTCGACATGCTGGTCTATGTCGTCGTCTACTTCACCGGCGCGGTGTTCCTGGCCGCTTCGGCCGATTGGCGGCTGGCGATTCCATTCCTGGTCTGGCTCGTCGCCTATGTGTCGATGATGGTCTATTTCATCCCGCGTCTCGGCAAGATTTCCGAGGCCCAGGCCGATGCCCGCTCGGTGATGACCGGCCGCATCATCGACAGCTACACCAATATTGCCACGGTAAAACTGTTCTCCCATTCCAATCGTGAGGAGACCTACGCCAAGGAGTCGATGGATGTTTTCCTCGACACCGCCTACCGGCAGATGCGCCTGTTCACCATCCTCAATGTGTCGGTGCTGTGGTCCAACGCGCTGCTGCTGTTCGCCGTGGCGGCGACCGGCATCTGGCTCTGGTTCCAGGGCGTGATGTCGCCCGGCTCGCTGGCAGTGTCGCTGGGTCTGGTGATGCGCTTCCAGGGCATGAGCCAGTGGGTAATGTGGGAAATGTCGGCGCTGTTCGAGAATATCGGCACGGTGCGCGATGGCATTTCCTCGCTCTCGGTGTCGCGCGTCGTTTCCGACGTGCCCGGCGCCAAGGCGCTGCCCGAGGTCAAGGGTGACATCAAGTTCGAGAATGTCTCGTTCCACTACGGCAAGACCTCCGGCGTGATCGATCATCTCGACCTGCATATCCGTCCGGGCGAGAAAATCGGGCTGGTCGGGCGCTCCGGCGCCGGCAAGTCCACGCTCGTCAACCTGCTGCTGCGCTTCTACGACCGCGCCGATGGCCGCATCCTGATCGACGGCCACGATATCGCCGGGGTGACGCAGGACAGCCTGCGCGCCAATGTGGGCGTGGTGACCCAGGATACCTCGCTCCTGCACCGCTCGGTGCGCGACAACATCGTCTATGGCCGCCCCGACGCGACCGAAGCGATGATGCTGGAAGCGGCCGAACTGGCCGAGGCCACCGCCTTTATCGGCGGACTGTCGGACCTGCAGGGTCGGGTGGGCTTCGACGCCCATGTCGGCGAGCGCGGCGTCAAGCTCTCCGGTGGCCAGCGCCAGCGCATCGCCATCGCCCGGGTGCTGCTCAAGAACGCGCCGATCCTGGTGCTGGACGAAGCCACTTCCGCGCTCGACTCCGAAGTCGAAGCCGCCATCCAGGGCCAGCTGCAATTGCTGATGCGCGGCAAGACGGTGATCGCCATCGCCCACCGGCTCTCCACCATCGCCATGATGGATCGGCTGGTGGTGCTCGACAAAGGCCGCGTCGTCGAGCAGGGCACCCATGCCCAGCTGCTCGACACCAACGGCATCTATGCCAGCCTGTGGAACCGCCAATCCGGCGGCTTCATCGACGCCGACCAACCCGAAGAGGCAGCGCAGTGATCTGCGCCAGCCGCTAGCGCGATCTGTTCCCTCCCCCTTGAGGGGAGGGCTAGGGTGGGGGTGTCGTGCCCTCCAAATACACGGAACTGGTGGGGAACACGACACCCCCACCCCCAACCCCTCCCCTCAAGGGGGAGGGGAGCAACAGCGATCAACCAAGGAGAACCCCAATGGGTGACATCATCACGATCCGAGCCAATGGCCACCACCAGCCCGGTGCCGCCGGTCCCTGCAAACCCTCCGATCGTTACCGAACCTGACCTGAGTAGAAGAACCTCTCCGTCAGGCGCGGCTCACAAGAATGAGCTCATAATGTTCAACCGCGTCATCGACTATTTCGACCATCGCTACTCGCCCATCGCGCTCGCCGAAAACCGGCAGCCGCCCATGGGTCTCCGACCTTTCGTTACCTATTTCATCGCCCAGTTCCGGGCCGCCTTCATCACCCGCATCGTGCTGGTGTCCATCGGCTCGGTCGCCGATGCGCTGATGCCGGTGTTTGTCGGCCTTGTGGTCGGCATGCTGGCCACCACCAATCCGGGCGACATCTTCACCCTGCACGGCCAAACCTTCCTGTGGATGATCTTCGTCGTCGTGCTTGTGCGGCCGCTGACCTTCCTGCTCGATACCCTGATCCGCAACCACGCCATCGTGCCCAATCTGGTCGATCTGGTGCGCTGGCAGAGCCATTACCATGTGATCCGCCAGAGCTGGACCTTCTTCCAGAACGACTTTGCCGGGCGCATCTCCAACAAGATCATGCAGGCCGGCGAGGCCATCGAAATCGGGGTAAACCTGACCATCGATGCGGCGTGGTATGCGCTGGTCTTTGTGATCGTGGCCATCATCGTGCTGGCCCAGCTCGACCCGGTACTGTTGGTGCCGATCGGGGTCTGGCTGCTGTTTTATGCCATCCTCTTCACCATCACCATGCCGCTCATCGCCCGCTATTCCGAGGAACTCTCGGAGTCCAAATCGGTGATGACCGGCAGAATTGTCGACAGCTACACCAATATCCAGACCCTCAAGACCTTCTCTACTGGCGGTCATGAGGACCGCTATGTGTCGGACTCGGTCAATGACCACGCGGTCAGCTTTCGCAAGCTGATGCGGGTGTTCACCTATATGTGGTCGACCCTGTTCATGCTGAATGCCGGTCTGGTGGTTTCGGTCACCTGGCTGGCCCTGTCAGGCTGGAACGAAGGGACCTTGTCCGCCGCCGCCGTGGCGACCGCCATCCCCTTTGCCCTGCAGATCATGAATATGAGCGGCTGGATTCTGGAAATCGGCTCCAACATCTTCCGCCAGATCGGTAATATCAGGGACTCGATGGATACCATCGCCCAGCCCCTGACCATGCTCGATGTGCCGGAAGCCAAGCCGCTGGCGGTGACCAAGGGCGAGCTGACTTACGACAAGGTCAGCTTCAACTATTGGCGCGGCAAGGGCGGCAGCGTCATTGATGCCTTCGACCTGACCATTGCCCCGGGCGAAAAGATCGGCCTTGTCGGCCGCTCCGGCTCGGGCAAGTCGACGCTGGTGAACCTCGCTCTGCGCATGTTCGACGTGCAGGACGGCTCCATCCGCATCGACGGGCAGGATGTCCGCAACGTCACGCAGGAAAGCGTCCGCGCGGCCATCGGTCTGGTCAGCCAGGACACCTCCCTGCTGCATCGCTCGGTCCGCGAAAACCTCAAATATGGCCGCCAATCGGCCAGTGATGAGGAAATGGTCCGGGCCGCCGAACAGGCCAAGGTGCATGATGTCATCATGGGGCTGGTCGATCCCAAGGGCAACACGGGCTACGACGCCCATGTCGGCGAACGCGGCGTCAAGCTCTCGGGTGGCCAGCGCCAGCGCGTCGCCATCGCCCGCGTGCTGCTCAAGAACGCCCCGATTCTGGTGCTCGATGAAGCTACCTCGGCGTTGGACTCCGAAGTGGAAGCGGCGATCCAGGAGCAGCTGACCACGCTGATGCAGGGCAAGACGGTGATCGCCATCGCCCACCGCCTGTCCACCATTGCCGCCATGGACCGCCTGGTGGTGCTGGAGCAGGGCCAGATTGTCGAGGAGGGCACTCACGCCCAGCTCCTCGCCACTGGGGGGCATTACGCCCAGCTCTGGGAACGCCAATCCGGCGGCTTCCTCGATCTCGAGGCGGCGCAATAACTTGAAAGCGGCGTCGCGGGCCTAGCTCGCGGCGCCTTTAGCTCGCATTGCCAAACAAGCGGCGGCGATAGGACTGGCGGCCATTGCGCGCCTCGGCATCCACATGCTCGAACATCTTTGCTTCGCTCATCGGTCGGCCGAACAGATAGCCCTGCATCACGGTGCCGCCCATGCCGAGCAGCGCGTCGAGCTGTTCCTCGGTTTCGATGCCCTCGAACACGCAGGAAATGTCCAGGTTCCGGCACAGATCGATAGTGGTCCTGATGATCGCCCGGCTGGTCGCGTCATTGGTCACCTCGGCCACAAAACTGCGGTCGACCTTGATGCGGTCCAGCGGCAGCTTCTGCACATGGGTGAGGCTCGAATGCCCGGTGCCGAAATCATCCAGCGCGATGCGCGACCCCAGCGCCAGCAGGGCCACCAGCCCATCATTGGCCTGCACCAGATCCCGCATGATCGCCGTTTCGGTGATCTCAAAATCCACCCGACAGGGCGTGCCGGATTTTTGAAGCTGCGTCACGATGGCTTCGATGGTCGTGGTCGATCCCAGATCGGCGGCCGACAGATTGACCGACAGGCGCAGCGGCTGGGGCAGCTTTTCCGAGACCAGCAGCGCCTTGCGCAGCACGGTCTGGGTGATCTTGGAAATCACCCCTATCCGCTCGGCCATCGGGATGAATTCGCCGGGCGAAATTTCCCCCAGCTCCGGGCTGTTCCAGCGGGCCAGCACTTCATAGCCGGTGGTCCGGTTCTGCACGATGTCGAATTGCGGCTGGAACAGGATGTAGATTTCCGCGTCGAGGTCGGCCGTGTGCAGAGCATGCTCCATGCGCCGCACCTTGCTGAGCTGATTTGCGTGCTTGCCGGAAAAGACGATGGCACGCCCGCGCGCCTCGCGCTTGGCCAGCCAGGTGGCATAATCGGCGCGATCGAACAGCGCATAGGCGGTGTCGCCCGGCTTGGACGCGGCAAAGCCGGCTGTTGCCGACAGATGGATGGTGCCAAGCGCCGTCTCGAACGCCGGTCGCATCGCCGCCGTCAGGGTCTTGCCAAAACGCTGCAGCGCCGCAGCATCGGCTGGCTCGGTGAGGATCAGGGCAAAATTATCCGAGCCCAGCCGGGCGACAAAGGTCGATGGCTGGCGCAACGCATTGATGCGCAAGGCCACGTCGGACAGCACCGCGTCGCCGGCAATCTGGCCAAAAATGTCGTTGACCGATTTGAAGCTGTCGAGGTCCAGCCGAGCTACCGCAATCTGGCGGCCATCAGCCGCGGCGTGGTGCAGCGCCTGCTCCAGCTGCCGGTCGAACGAGCGACGGTTCGGCAGTCCGGTCAGGCTGTCGACATTGGCCAGAAGCTGGTTTTCGTCCGACAGGCGCTGGGTTTCCTGTTGTTTGCGTTCCATTTCGGCGCGTGACGCCACCAGCGCATCGAAGTCGCGATAATTGCTGAGCAGAATGGTCATCAGCGCCCCGACGACCAGGATCAGATTGAGCGCCAGCGTGACAAACACCGGATTGCCGCTGGTGAGGAAGAAGGCGCTGAACGGGATCAGCACGCATAGCGCCAGCATGATGGCCGCACCGCGCATCTGCATCAGGCAGAACACGCAGCAAATGCTGGTAATGCCGATATAGAACGCCACATGCGACTGCTGATACGCATCGCCATAGGGGTAAAGGCTCAGCGCCCAGCTGGAAAAGCCCAATCCGAGCACGGCGGCCATGACCACCGTGCTGCGCAATAGCCGCCGCGCCTCCTGATAGGACAGGTCGCGCAGCCGCATGCGCCACCACCGCAAAATCCGCAGCAGACAGAGCAGCGCCAGGAAACCGGGAACATAGAGGCGCAGCAGATCAGGCGCCTGCGGATAGTTGCCGGCCAGCACCACAGAGTTGAGCAGCAGGATGGCATACATGAGCGGCACCTGGCGGCTGAAGGCGCGTGCTTGTGCCTGGACCAGAGCTGGGTTGTCTGGAACGGCGAAGAACTGCACTAACCGTTTTACTGCCGACATCGCCGACCAGTTTTACTCATCGACCTGAACATAGTCGGGCAAACCCTAATACAAATGTAAACGACATGCATCGGATCTGTCGTTCACTGCACATAGATTCATGGTTCCAGTATAAATTCCCGAAAAATATCCCTCGCGCCCCCCATTGGAAGGCCGCGTGAGACCGGCTAGAACCGATTGCAATCGATTGCGCCGGGCCGCCGGCTGCACGATCCTGCCAATTCGGCAACGTTGCAAATGCCGCGAGGAGACGTCATGGCCATGCCCGCCACCTATTCCGCCCTTGATCTGAGCGGCGCGTTCGCCCTGTCGTCACCGACGCGCGATATTGCCGCGCCGATCACCCTGCCGGGCGATGTGCACGCCGCATTGCTGGCCGCCGACCACATCCCCGATCCCTATTTCGGCGAGAACGAAAAGCCGGTGCTGTGGGTCAATGAAGCCGCCTGGACGGTCGAGCGCAATTTCACCGCCAGCGCCGCCGATATCGACGGCTACCTCACCTTGACCCTTGCCGAAGTGGACTGCATCGCCACCATCCTGCTCAACGGCGAAATCATCGCCAAAACGCAGAACAGTTTCGTCCGCAACGACATCGACGTCACCGGCAAGGTTCGGATCGGCGACAACACCCTCCGCATCGAATTCGACATCGCCCCCGACGTCGCTAAGGCCCGTGCCGACGCGCATCCTTTCCCCATTCCCTTCACCAAAAACTACCAGACCAATGGCTTGAAGGGCATCCACATGAACTTCATCCGCAAGGCGGCGTGCCATGCGGGCTGGGATTGGGGCATCTGCCTGATGCCCATCGGCATCTATGGCACCATGAGCCTGCGCAAGTCGCGCCTCGCCCGCCAGGAGAGCGTCCAGGTCGACCAGGCCCATGGCAGCAATTCGGTCGAACTCTCGATAAAGACTCGCCTTTTCGCCTTCGCTCACGGTTCGGTGGAGCTTGAGCACCACATCGACGGACAGGTGATTGCCGACAAGCTGATCGTTCAGCCGGGCGAAAACCTCTTCACCCACAACCTCACCATCCATAATCCCAAACTGTGGTGGCCAGCCGGGCAGGGCGAACAGCCGCTCTATGAGCTGGTGACCAATCTCGAAGGCGAAAAGACCACCCGCCAGATCGGCCTGCGAAAGCTCGAATGGATCGTCGAAAAAGACGAGATCGACCACAGCTTCAAATGCCGCATCAATGGCCGCGACATCTCCATGCTCGGCGCCAACTGGATTCCCGCCGACGCCATCCCCTCGCGCATCACCCCCGCCGTCATCCGCGACCTGCTGGACAGCGCCAAGGCCGCCAATATGAACATGCTGCGCATCTGGGGCGGTGGTCAGTATGAGCCGGATTATTTCTACGAGCTCTGCGACGAGCTGGGCATCCTGATCTGGCACGATTTCATGTTCGCCTGCATGAGCTACCCGTCCGACCGCCCCTTCCTCGACAATGTGCGCACCGAAATCACCCAGCAGGTGCGCCGCCTCAGCCACCACGCCTGCATTGCCCTGTGGTGCGGCGACAATGAAGTCATCGGCTCGCTGCACTGGTATCCCGAGACCAAGGCGGCGCCCGAGCGCTATGTCGCCAATTACGATCGCCTCAATTCCATGCTCGGCAATATCGTCGAGGACGAAGACCCGGCCCGCCGCTTCTGGCCGTCGTCGCCCTCGATGGGCTATCTCGATTTCTCCGATGGCTGGCAGATGGATACACGCGGCGACACCCATTACTGGGACGTCTGGCACTCGGCCAAAAGCTTCGAGGCCTATCGCACCGTAAATCCGCGCTTCGCCTCCGAATTCGGCTTTCAGTCCTTCACCTCGATGAATGTCATCGAGACTTTTGCCGAGCCCAAGGACCGCAACCCATCCTCCCCGGTGATGGAAAACCACCAGCGCAATGCCGGCGGCAATGCCCGCATTCTCGAAACCATGACGCGCTATTTCCGCTTCCCGCGCGATTTCGACCAGATGGTGTTCCTCAGCCAAATCCAGCAGGGCCTCGCCATCAAGACCGCCATCGAATATTGGCGCTCGACCAAGCCACGCTGCATGGGCACCTTGTTCTGGCAGATTAACGACATTTGGCCCGTCGCCAGCTGGTCGAGCCTGGATTATGGCGGGCAGTGGAAGCTGCTGCAATATATGGCCAGGCGCTTCTTCCTGCCGGTCAATGTCGTCGCCGTCCCGGTCCACGACGACATCGCCACCAATTCGCGCGGCACCCCGGTCGAGGGCGCGCCGCCGACCCGTATCGTGCTCAAAGCCATCAACGACACCGCCCGCCCGGTCAGCATCGCGCTGGAAGTCCGCGCCGTGCAAGTCGGCGGCAGTGATCGCGTCGTCTTCTCCGGCAATGCCGCCATCGGCCAGGACGCCGCCATCGAGCTGGCCAGCGTCACCTTCGACGATCTGGCCGCCGACGAGTTCCTGTTCTTCTCCTGGCGCGACGCCGCCGGCAAGCTACTGGGCGAAAACGACTATTTCCCCAAGCCTTACAAGGCTTACGAGCTAGCTCGACCCCATATCACCGCCACCTGGTCCGACCGCGCCGGCCAGCCGGTCCTGATGCTGGCCACCGACAAGCCAGCCCTCTTCGTCACCGCCAGTGTCGATCTGCCCGGCTATTTCTCCGACAACGCCCTCACCCTGTTGCCCGGCCGTCCCACCCAGCTGACCTTCACCCCCCGCCACGGCGCCACCACCACATCCGCCGACCTAGCCCGCTCGCTACAACTGCGTAACCTCAGCGAGACGTTTTAGGTTTGCCGGCCCCGGCGAGCCCCGATGCGCTCCCTCCCCTTGAGGGGAGGGCCGGGGTGGGGGTGTCGTGGTTCCCGCGCGCTCGCTGTGTTTTGGAGGCGCCGACACCCACAACCACCACTCGTCACCCTCGGGCTTGACCCGAGGGCTCTTGCGACGCCGTTAACGCCCTCGGGTCAAGCCCGAGGGTGACGATCCGGGGTTTGGCGCGAACCGTGGCGCTGCCTACTTCCATACAAGATTTATCCCGCTCCTGCATTGACATAGCCCCCGCCATCTTCCAACCCTAGCGAACCATGTCGCGCCGTTCTGCGCGCCCCTTCGGACTTGCCATGTCGACCTTCATCGCGCCGATCCAGGAGCGCCGCCTGCTGGCCATTGGGCTCATGCTCGTGGCCTATTTCATGTTCACCGGCATCGACAGCTCAGCCAAATGGCTGGCGCTGGGCGGTATGGGGGCCGCGCAGGTGGTGTTCCTGCGCTATGCGGTGCATCTGGCTCTGGTGCTCGGCATCAATGTGCCGCAAAACGGCTGGGCACTGCTACGCACGGCCAGCCTGCGCACCCAGGTGCTACGCGCCCTCATGCTGCTCGGCGCCACCACCTGCAATTTTATCGCCCTGCGCTATTTGCCGCTCACTGTCACCTCGGCCATCGCCTTCACCATGCCGCTACTGCTGTGCGCTTTGTCGGTGCCATTGCTGGGCGAGACCGTCGGCTGGCGCCGCTGGACTGCCATTTTTGTCGGCTTTCTTGGCGTTCTGATCATCGTGCATCCGGGCACTGAGGCATTCCATCCGGCGGCCTTGCTCTGTCTGGCTGCTGCGGTGTTCACCGCCTTTTATTTCCTGCTGACCCGCCGCATGGCCGGGCGCGACTCCCCGGCAACCCAGCAATTCTATGTCGGGATGGTGGCCACGGCCATCCTGCTGCCTTTCGCCCTGCCATACTGGAGCTGGCCCAGCGATCCCTCGGTCTGGGTCGCCTTCTTTGCCGTCGGGGTGTTTGGTTTTGTCGGGCACCAGCTGGTCGCGGTCGCCAGTGCCTTTGCGCCAGCTTCGGTGCTAGCGCCGTTTTCCTATTTCCAGATCATCTTCATGGCGGCGGCGAGCTGGCTCATCTTCAACCAGCCCCCCGATGTCTGGCTCTATATCGGCGCGCCCGTCGTCATCGGCAGTGGCCTTTATATCTGGCTGCGTGAGCGCGCTTTGTCCAAGCCGGCCCCGCTGATCGGGGAGGAACACTGATGGCCAGCCCGGTAGCCGGCATCGAGGAAAATGCCAACAAGGTCATCCTCATCCTGCTGCTGTCGCAGACCATTCTGGTGTTCCTCGACGTTTCGGCGAAGTGGCTGTCGCTCACCGGCATGCCCACCACCGAGATCGTCTTCGTCCGCTATGGCGTGCATGTGATGCTGATCGTCACGCTGCTCTTGCCGATCCGGGGCCGGGAAATCTTCGTCACCAGAAACTGGCGGCTGGAAGTGGCGCGCGGCCTCTGCCTGCTCGGCACCACCGGCTGCAATTTCCTCGCCATGCGCTATCTGCCGCTCACCATCACCGGCGCGCTGGTGTTCTCGGCGCCGCTGATGATCTGCGCGCTGTCAGGCCCGCTGCTGGGCGAAATCGTCGGCTGGCGCCGCTGGCTCGCCATCATGGTCGGTTTTGTCGGCATCCTGATCATCGTGCGGCCGGGCACCGAGGCATTCCACCCCGCGGCCCTGTTGGGCATCGCGGCGGCCTTCTTCAGCGCGCTGTTTTCGATTTTCACCCGCAAGCTGGCCGGCGTCGATAGTGCCATGACCCAGCAATTCTATGCCGGCACCACCGCGCTGCTGCTGATTTCCCCGGTCGCCTTCACCGATTGGGTCTGGCCCAGCCTGCCGATTTCCTGGATCGCCTTTTTTGCCGCCGGTACGGTGGGCATGGTCGGTCATATGCTGATCTCGGTGGCCCATCGCTACGCCACGCCCGCCACGCTGGCGCCGTTCAACTATTTGCCGCTGCTCTATCTGGCACTGGCCAGCTGGATCATTTTCAACGAACCGCCCGACAGCTGGTTCTTCCTCGGCGCCAGCATCATCATTGCCAGCGGCCTCTACATCTGGCTCCGCGAACGCAGCCTGCACAAAGCCGCCACCTCAATCGACGAACTGCCGGAGCGCTAGCCAATCGCCTCCCGCCAGCGTTGCGCATAGGCGTCAAATCCGGCTGCATCCAGCGGCGTCACCGCCGTGCCGGCGACGGCATGGCCAGTGCCCGCGCCAAACAGCATGCTGGCACCCAGGCTGGTGCCGGTCGCGTCGCCGGATGTGGTTACTGTCACGCCGGTCAGACGGGCCAGCGCCTGCGCAAACAGCGCGTTCCGCGCCAGTGGCCCCTCGATGATGATTTCGCAGCCCAGTCCGCACAGCTCAAGGCAGGCGCGCGTCATCAGCGCCAGATAAAGCGACGCGGCCGCCGTCCGTTCCTCTGCCGTCGCGGGCTCCTGCGTCCAATGCCCGGCTGCCGTGGGGAAGGGTCCCACACCAGCCATAAAACTAGGCTGCACCCGAATATCCTGCGCAATCACCCGCGCAATATCGTCCGTACTCGGCTCACGAATCTCCGGCACCAATTGATCGAATTCGCGCCCGCCCATGAAGCGCGCCGTCGGCACCGGCCGCCCGAAGGCATCGACATTGGCGAGGCTGTCGCGGGCCGGGTCCAGCCCGCCGGTGTCGCCGCCCACCGTCATGGCAATGGCCCAGGTGCCGGTCGACAGAATGGTGAAAGGCGCTGAATGGGCGCCCAGATGCGGCAGCAGCGATGCATTGGAATCGTGAATGCCACAGGTCACCGGTGTTCCAGCCGCCAGCCCGGTCAGCGCCGCTACCTCGGGCAGCACATTGCCCAGCACCGACGCCGCCGGTCGCACCGGCGGAAAGCGCTCCGCCCAGCCCAGCGCCTGCGTCATGCTGGAAAATTCGCCGCGCCCCGGTGCCCACAAATCGGTGTGGCAACCCAGCGAGGTCACTTCGCTCGCCAAGACGCCAGTCAGCCGCCAAGCCCAATATTGTGGATAGGTCAGGATCGCCGTTACCCGAGCAAAATCAGCCGGATACACCTGCGACTGCCAAAACAGCTGCGCCCCCAGATTGAGCCCGTTGGGCAGGCGCGGCGACAATGATTCGGCAAATTCCGGCCGCAGCTTTGCATAGGCCGCCGCCGTCACTTCGGGCCCATTGTGCTCATAATCCAGCACCGGCAGCGCCAGCGCGTCCCCCGCTAGCAGCGCCGCCGTTGCGCCATGGGTGGTGATGGAAATCCCATCCACCCCATGCTCGTCCTGCAACGCCTTGAGGCTGGCGATGATGAACTCCCACAGCATGGCGACATCGGCATGCGGATAGAGCCCATCGCGCCGCACCACATTGGGCGTGCTACGCGCCGCCACTTGCTGGCGCGTCGTGGCGTCGATCAGCACCAGTTTGGCGTTGGTCTTGCCAATATCGATGACGGCGATGAGGCGGGGCAGGGGCATGGCGCGGTCTCAAATGGTCTCACCCGCCGCCATACTGGAAATCGCCCCTTTACGCCAGAACTGACATGTTAGTGCTACTTGACCACCAGCACCGGAATCGTGCTGTGCGCCAGCACTTCGCCCGCCTGGCTGCCGAGCAGCAGCCGGCCCAGGCCCCGGCGACCATGCGAGCCCATGACGATCAGGCTGGCGCCGTGCCGTTCCGCCGTCGTCAGAATCGCATCGGCTGCGGTGCTCGACGGCATGTGGAAGGTTTCGATGCTTTGCCCATCGGCCTCGGCCACAATCTTGGCTTCGGCCAGCGTTTCGCTGGCGAAAGTCGCCTTGGATTCCTCCAGTTGCGCGATGATCTCGCCGGTGCCGGCACCAATGGCTTCGGCGCCCGCCACCACCATCATCGACGGCTCGGTCGCCATCACCACATACAGCCGACCGCCCGTCTGCTTGGCCAATTCCAGCGCATGGCGCAGCGCCTTGGTGGCCAGTTCCGATCCATCAATGCCGACAACTATGCGTGAGTACATGGCGCTTTCCTTTCGATTGTGGTCCTCAGCCTATGCCCATCCGGCCGGCCCGTCCTTGATTCAAATCATGCGCCCGTCGATCCCCGTCGAGCAAGGCGCAACACGGCCATTTCGGTCGCGCCGCTGGCTCCCGGCCGCCCCCTCCAGCGACGGCGTTTGTCCACACCGCACGGACAACGCCCTTGACGGACAAAAACTCAGATGCGAGCATCATCCGCAACAACAGTATATATTCCAATATTAGGGAATATCTGGAGGGGAGCAAAAATGAAGCATTTCGCATTGGCCATGGCTACGAGCCTGGTCGCATTGTGTTCGGCAAATGGTCTGGCCTACGCCCAGACGGCTGGTGGCATCATCGACGTCGCCACCATCGGCGAGCCGCCGACGCTGGATCCGATGGCCTCGACCGCTGACCTGGTTGGCATCGTCACCCAGCACATGTTCGAGACGCTCTACACATTCGACGCCAAGTGGGGCACGACGCCCCTGCTGGCCGCTGCCATGCCGACGATTTCCGAAGACGGCACGGTTTACACCATCCCGCTGCGCCCCGGCATCAAGTTCCATGACGACAGCGTCATGACCTCGGTCGACGTCGTCGCCTCGCTCGATCGCTGGATGAAGATCGCCACGCGCGGCAAGCAGGCCGCCGAAGTCATCACTTCGGTCGTCGCCACCGATGACGCCACGATCACCATCACCCTGTCCAAGCCTTACGCGCCGCTGCTGCCGCTGCTGTCGTTCAACAACGCCGCTGCGATCATCATCCCGGCCGCCAATGCCGCGCAGGACCCGCTGACCAGCTTCATCGGCACTGGCCCCTACAAGCTGCAGGAACGCGTGCCGGATCAGTATATCCAGCTCGTGCGTTTTGACGGCTACCAGTCGCTCGGCGGCGAAGTCGACGGTTACGGCGGCGCCCGCAACCAGTATCTGGACGAAATCCGTTTCGTTCCGGTGCCCGATCCCAACACCCGTATCGGCGCCGCCATGGCTGGCCAGTACGACTATGTCGACCAGCTCCCGGTCGAGTCCTTCCAGCAGATCAGCGATGGCGCAACCGAACCGGTGGTGCTGGCTCCGTTCGGCTGGCCGGTGTTCATGATGAACACCAAGGAAGGCCTCAACTCCGACATCCGCATCCGCAAGGCCATCCAGGCTGCGCTGGCGCCGGAAGACATGATGCTGGCCGCTTTCGGTTCGGAAGACTTCTTCTCGATCGATGCTGCCTGGTATCCGGAAGGCTATGTCTGGCACTCCGAAGTCGGCACCGAGGCTTACAAGCCGATGGGCGACACCGAAGCCGCCAAGGCCCTGCTGGCCGAAGCCGGTTATGATGGCAGCAAGCCGCTGCGCATCCTGACCAGCCGTCAGTATGAGTTCCACTACAAGATGGCACTCGTGGCTCAGGCATACCTCGAAGCCGCTGGCTTCAAGGTGCAGCTGGACGTGGTGGAATGGGCAACCCTGACCACCAACCGTGCCGATCCGTCGCAGTGGGACATCTACATCACCCACAGCCCTTTCCTGCCTGAGCCGTCGCTGATGGGCATCATGTCCGACACCAGCCCCGGCTGGTGGGTCAGCGATGCCAAGCATGCCGTCGTCGAGGCGTTTAACGCGGAAAGCGATCCGGCCAAGCGCGTCGAGCTGTTCGTCGATGTCCAGAAGGTCATCTATGACGAGATCCCCGGCTACAAGGTCGGCAATTTCAACGCCCTGGCCGCACAGAACCCGGCTCTGGACGGCGTGACGCCGGCGCCGTGGCCGTATTTCTGGAACGCCTATCTGACTGAATAGGTCCTCCCGACCTACCCGTCGCGGCTCTGGCCGCGGCGGGATTGTTTTTGAACGTGCCACAACCCCGATGTCACCCCGGCCTTGAGCCGGGGCCCATCCTGAAATGCCCGAGCGGGCGCGATCTCAGGATGACATAGTGGTTTGCAACGCTTTCAGCAGGAACCGAACCAATCTCATGATCCGCTCCGCATTCAATCGCATCTTCGGCATGCTGGTGGTGATGGCGCTGGTGGTCACCATCGTCTTCGTCATTGTGCGTGTTACCCCCGGTGACCCTGCCGCCGTGATGCTCGGACCCGATGCCACCGCTGCCGATATCGCCAGCCTGCGCCAGCGCCTGGGGCTCGACGCCTCGATCCCCGAACAATTTCTCAGCTATGTCGGCGGCATATTGCGCGGCGATTTCGGCCAGTCGATCTTTCTCAACATGCCGGTGACGGAAGCGCTGATGCAGCGCGCCGAGCCGACATTTTTCCTCACCATTTTCTCGCTGGCCATCGCCACGCTGATCGCGCTGCCGGTGGGCGTGCTGTCGGCCTATTGGCGCGGTTCGGTGTTCGATCAGGCCGCCACGGCGCTCGCCATGTTCGCCGCCTCCATTCCCAGCTTCTGGCTTGGCCTGATTTTCATGCAAATGTTTGCGGTCAAGCTGGGGTGGTTCGATACCTCCGGCTATGGCGGTCCCGGCGCCAGTTTTGGCACCCGCATGAACCATCTGGTGCTGCCGGCGGTCACTTTGGGTCTGGTCAGCTCGGCGCTGATCACCCGCTTTACCCGCGCTTCCATGCTCGACGTGCTCAATGATGATTACGTCCGCACCGCCCGTTCCAAGGGCATGAGCGAGTGGCGCGTCGTGGTCAAGCATGCGCTCAAGAACGCGCTGATCCCGATCCTGACCGTCATCGGCCTCACCGCCGCTTTGCTGATTTCCGGCGCCATCGTCACCGAAACCGTGTTCAGCCTGCCCGGCGTCGGCAGCCTCATCGTCTCCGCCGTGCTGCGCCGCGATTACCCGGTGATTCAGGGCGCGCTGCTGGTGGTGGCCGGGCTTTATGTGCTGGTCAATTTCGCCATCGACATGCTGTATCTGATCGTTGACCCGCGGGTGCGTTACTAATGAGTACCATTGCTGCTCCCGCCCTGCGCGAACCCAATCTGCTGCAAAAGCTGGCAACCCGCCCCGCCGCCATGGTCGGGCTGATCGTGGTGGTGGTCTTTGTGGTGCTGGCCCTGCTGGCGCCGTGGATTTCCCCCTATGACCCAGCCAAGCTGGCCGTGCGTGACCGTATGCAGGGCCCCAGCCTGCTCCATCTGTTCGGCACCGACGATCTGGGCCGCGACGTGCTCACCCGCGTGCTCTATTCCGGCCGCACCTCGCTGCTGGTCGGCTTCGCGGTGGTGATCTTCGCCTCGATCATCGGCGTGTTTCTCGGGCTGATGTCGGGCTTTTTCCGCAAGCTCGATACCCCGGTGTCGCGCCTGATCGACGCCATGATGGCCTTCCCCGATATCCTGCTGGCCATCGCGCTGGTGGCGGCTTTGGGGGCTTCGGCCAATAACGTGGTGATCGCGCTGGGCGTGGTCTATGCCCCGCGTCTGGCCCGCGTCGTGCGCGCCTCGACGCTGGTGATCCGCGAACTGCCCTATGTCGAAGCGGCTCGTGCGCTGGGCGTGCCGACCCCGGTGATCCTGGTGCGCCACGTGCTGCGCAACCTCACCTCGCCGCTGCTGGTGCAGGCCACCTTCATCTTCGCCAACGCCATTCTGGCCGAGGCCGGTCTCTCCTTCCTCGGTGTCGGCATCTCGCCCGATATCCCCACCTGGGGCACCATGATCTCGGTCGGTCGCCAATATATGGAACAGGCCCCCTGGATCATGTGGTTCCCCGGCGGCGCCATCATTATCACCGTTTTGTCTCTGCAACTCGTCGGCGACGGTCTGCGCGATTTCCTCGATCCGCGCCTCGCCAAGGATGTCTGATGTTCGATAACCGCTTCAAACCCCAAGCCCAGAACCTGCTGATCAAGGGCGCCAAGCCCATCGGCTTCGCCCAGCCCGGCCTGCCGCCCGTCCTCGACGTGCTGGTGGCTACCGATGGCGCGATCCTTGATGTCGGCGCCAATATCGCCGCCGACAGCGCCAGACTGGTAGAAGCCAACGGCGCCTTCATCTCGCCCGGCTGGACCGATCTGCACGCCCACGTCTGGTATGGCGGCACCGATATTTCCATCCGCCCCGAGCAGGGCGGCGCAGCGCGCGGCGTCACCACCATCGTTGATGCGGGCTCCGCCGGCGAAGCCAATTTCCACGGTCTGCGCGAATTCATCATCGAGCCGGCGCGCGAGAACATCTACGCCTTCCTCAATCTGGGCTCCATCGGTCTGGTCGCCTGCAACCGGGTGACCGAATTGCAGGACATGCGCTCGATCGACATCGACCGCACCATTGCCGTGATCAAGGAAAACCGCGACGTTATCGTCGGCCTGAAGGTCCGCGCCAGCGCGGTGATTTCCGGCGGCTGGGATTTGGTGCCGCTCAAGCTGGCGAAAAAGCTCAGCCGCGTGCTCGATCTGCCGGTCATGGTCCATGTCGGCGAGCCGCCCCCGCTCTATGATGACGTGCTGGGTCTGCTGACCGAGGGCGATATCGTCACCCATTGCTTCAACGGCAAGCAGGGCGGCTCCATCATCGAAGATGAGGATCTCTACAACCTCGCCGAAGAAGCCTCCAAGCGCGGCATCATCCTCGATGTCGGCCATGGCGGTGCGTCCTTCTCCTTCGATGTGGGCAAGGCAGCGCTGGCGCGTGGCCTCAAGCCCAATACCATTTCCACCGATTTGCACAATCGCTCGCTCGACACCTCGGTGTGGGACATGGCAACGACCATGAGCAAGCTGCTCTCGGTCGGCATGGAATTCGAGGATGTGATCATCGCCTCCTCCACCGCCCCCAAGCGCGCCATCAACAAGCCCGCCGACAATCTGCTCACTGTGGGCAAGCCGGCCGAGTTCACCCTGTTCGATCTGGTGAAGGGCGATCTCACCGTCACCGACAGCCAGGGCGCCAAGAGCACGCTGTACGAAACCTTCGAGCCGCGTTACGCCATCCTCGGCGCCGAGGCGGTCACCGCCAGTCGCCACCAGCCGGCGGCCACTGGCCATAGCTGCCCGACTTGCGGGGGCCCTGCATGAGCGAACCTCTGGCCCCCGACACCATCCTGTCGGTCCGCGACCTCAAGACCTGGTTCGTCAGCAAGCGCTCCACGGCCAAGGCCGTTGATGGCGTGACCTTCGATCTCAAGCGCGGCAAGACCCTGGCCGTGGTCGGCGAGTCCGGTTCCGGCAAGTCGGTGACCAGCCTCTCCATCATGGGGCTGCTGGCCAAGCCGGGCCGCATCGAGAGTGGCGAAATCCTGTTCCGCGACCGCGCCGAACAGGTGCACGACCTCGCTCAATTCGCCCCCAAGCAGTTCCGCGCCATTCGTGGCAACGAAATCGCCATGATCTTTCAGGAGCCGATGACCTCGCTCAACCCGCTTTACACGGTGGGTGACCAGATCGGCGAGATGATCGCTTTGCATTCCCCGGTGAGCCGCAGCGAGGCCCGCGCCAAGGCGCTGGAAATGCTCAAGCACGTCGAAATTCCTGACGCCGCGCGCCGGATCGATGATTATCCGCACCAGATGTCCGGCGGCATGCGCCAGCGCGTCATGATCGCCATGGCGCTGAGCTGCAATCCCTCCTTGCTGATTGCCGACGAGCCGACCACCGCGCTCGACGTCACCATTCAGGCGCAGATCCTCGATCTGCTGCAGCGGCTGCAGGCCCAGTTCGGCATGTCGATCCTGTTCATCACCCACAATCTGGGCGTCGTGGCCGAAGTCGCCCATGATGTCGTGGTGATGTATGGCGGGCGCGTGGTCGAACAGGCGCCGGTCAATTCGCTGTTCGCGCATCAGACCCACCCCTATACCAAGGGCCTCTTGGCCTGCACCCCCGACGCCACCCGCGATCTGGGCAAAGATGGGGCGCGCCGCGCGCTCTATTCCATCCCCGGTTCGGTGCCGCCGATCACCAATCTGCCCCCCGGCTGTGCCTTTGAGCCGCGTTGCTCGATGGCCATCCCGGCTTGCCGCACCGCGCTGCCGCCTTTGATCCCGGCTGGCCCGGAAACCTTTTCGCGCTGCATCAGGAGCCATGAGCTATGACCCAGCCGAGCGATGAAACCCCGCTGCTCAGCGTCCGTGGGCTGACCAAGCATTTTGCCGGTCGCAACGGCCAGATCGTCCACGCCGTCGAAGATGTCAGTTTTGACATTCGGCGCGGCACCACCGTTGGCCTGGTCGGCGAATCCGGTTCGGGCAAGACCACCGCCGGTCGCTCGATCCTGCGTCTGGTCGAGCCCACTTCGGGGCAGGCGATCTTTGACGGTACCGACATTTTCGCGCTGAAAGCCCGCGAGATGAAGCAGTGGCGCAAGCGCCTGCAGATCGTCTTTCAAGACCCGTATTCGAGCCTCAACCCACGCATGCGCATTGACGCCATCATTGGCGAAGCCCTCGACGCGCGCGGCTATCCTCGGGGGAAGCAGCGGCAGGACCGCGTCGCCGAATTGCTGAATCTGGTCGGCCTGTCGCCTGACTATTCGCGCCGCTTCCCGCATGAATTCTCCGGCGGCCAGCGTCAGCGCATCGGCATTGCCCGCGCTTTGGCGGTCGAGCCCGATTTCATCGTCGCCGACGAGCCGGTGTCCGCGCTCGACGTCTCGGTGCAGGCGCAGGTGCTCAACCTGCTCGGCGAGCTGCAGCAGAATCTCGGCCTCACCATGCTGTTCATCGCCCACGATCTCAGCGTCGTGGAATATCTCTGCGACGAAGTCGTGGTGATGTATCTCGGTCGAGTGATGGAGCGCGGCCCCTCGCGCCAGGTCTATGCCCAGCCGCGCCATCCCTACACCAAGGCTTTGCTGGCCACCGCGCCGGTGCCGGACCCGACGCGCAAGCGCACCCACGTGCCGCTGCAGGGCGACATTCCTTCGCCGATCAATCCACCCTCGGGCTGCGTGTTCCGCACCCGCTGCCCGGTGGCCATCGACGCCTGCGCCAACATCATCCCGCCGGTCGAGCATATCGGCGGCAATCATCATGTCGCCTGCATTCGCCAGGGCGAGCTTTAGTTAGTTGGAGTCTGTTATGAGCATTTCCGAGCTGGTTCAGCGCCCGGATGCGACCCCCTATGACCGGCTGGCGGCTCTGGGCATTGTCTTGCCCGAAGCGCCGTCTCCGATCGCCAATTTCGTCACCCATGTGGTCGAAGGCAAGCTGCTGTTCCTGTCGGGGCAGGGCCCCACCGAACCCAACGGCACGCTCTATACCGGCAAGGTCGGCGCCGATGTGTCGGTGGAACAGGCCTATGCCCATGCCCGCCTCACCGGGATCAATCTGATCGCCGTGATGCAGGCCGCGCTGGGCGATCTCGGCCGCGTGCGCCGCGTGGTCAAGCTGCTCGGCATGGTCAATGCGACGCCCGAATTCGGCGAACATCCCGCCGTCATCAATGGCTGCTCCGACCTGATGAATGCAGTGTTTGGCGAGCGCGGCGTGCATGCCCGCTCGGCAGTGGGTTTTGGCTCGCTGCCCAACCAGATCACCGTCGAGATTGAAGCCGTCGTCGCCTTCGACTAACCCCCATATTGCTCCGCAGCGCCCATAAAGAGTGAACCAATGACCCAGGATATTCGCGCCGAATTGGGCCTTCGCCCGGTAATCAACGTCTCCGGCACCATGACCTCGCTGGGCGCCTCCATCGTGGTGCCGCAGGCCGTCGACGCCATCACCCGCGTGCTGAACCAGTTCGTCGAGATGGGTGATCTACATCGCCGCGCCAGCACGGTGATTGGTGAGCTGACCGGCGCCGAAGCCGGCTTCGTCACCGCCTCCTGCTCGGCGGCGATCAGCCTCGCTGTTGCTGCCGCCATCACCGGCGATAATCTGTGGGCCATCGAGCAGCTCCCCGACACCGGCGCGCTGAATCATGAAGTGCTGATCCAGGCCGGCCACATGGTCAGCTATGGCGCACCGGTGGAACAGGCCATCCGCCTTGCCGGCGGCAAGGTCGTGCCGGTGGGGCAGGCGACCAGCGCCTATGCCTATCAGCTGGCCGGCGCCATCACCGAGCGCACCGTGGCCGCCGTCTATGTCGTCTCCCATCACGTGGTCGACTACGCCCAGATCCCGCTCAAGACTTTTGCCGAAGTCTGCCACGCCCGTGGCGTCAAGGTCATTGTCGACGCCGCCTCCGAATACGATCTGCACAAATTCCTCGCTGATGGCGCTGACGTCGCGCTCTATTCCGGCCACAAATTCCTCGGCGGCCCCACCTCGGGCATCTGCGCCGGCGACAAGGAATTCATCCGCAATATCTACCTGCAGAACCGTGGCATCGGTCGCGGCATGAAGATCGGCAAGGAAGGCATTGTCGGCGTCATTGCCGCGCTCGAAGCCTGGAAGACCCGCGATCACGCCGGCATCCGCGCCCGCGAACGCCAGGCGCTCGACCTGTGGGTCGAAACCCTTGAAGGCCGTCCCGGCATCACCGCCACCATCGTGCCCGATCCCACCGACAATCCGCTGGATCGTCTCAAGGTCGTCATCGACCCGGAACTGGCCCGCATCACCGCCTGGGATTTCGCCAGCGCCATGGCGCGCGGCGACCGCCCGGTCATCGTCCGCGACCACGAAGCCGAGCATGGCCATTTCTTCCTCGATCCGTGCAATCTGCACCCCAACGAGGAAGCCATTGTCGCCGAACGCCTGATCGAGGAGCTGGAGCGCGCCCAGCGTTCCAACGAGCTGATCCACACGCCCCTGGCCGAACGCTGGCTGGCCCAGGAAGCCGCGATATTGAAGTGGCTCGACTGACAGCGTAGAGGGGTACGGACTTTAGGTGAGCGGCCGGAGCGTGACGGTGACCGAGATAGACAGCCAGACCGAGCCGGCCCGCCGGACCCGCACCAGCGGTATCGACCGGGCGCTGCAGATTTTCGATTATCTGCAGCAGGTCGAGCAGGCGAGCACCGCTTATGAAATCGCCCGCGCTGTCGGCGCGCCGCTCTCCACCATCTATGCCATCATCGACGATTTGGTGGCCAAAGACCTGCTCGACCGCGACAGCAATGGCCAGATCTGGCTCGGGCCGCGCCTCTATCACTACGGCCTGAGCTACGCCCGCAGCCTCGATCTGCTCAGCGCCGCCACCCAGGAAATGCACGAACTGGCCCGCCAGTCGGGCGAGACCGTGCAGATCTGTGGCCGCGATCAGGACATGATGGTGGTGCTGGCGATGGAAGATGGCAGCGGCCAGTTCAATGTCAGCTCCCGCATCGGCACCCGCAGCCCGCTCAACTGGACGGCCTCGGGCCGCTTGCTGGTCGGCCATCTGCCGCAAGACGAGCTGCTGACCATCTTCGCCCGCTCGGCCCGCGTCTCGCCCACCGGCCAGGCCGAAACCGATCCGCAGGTGCTGGCCGACAACGCCCATGAAGCACTGGCGCAGGGCCTCTCCATTCAGGCCGGCGAATCCGATTTCGCTGTCGCCTGCATTGCCGCGCCGATCCTCGACCGCGCCGGCCGCTGCCACGCCACCATGTCCATTGTGGTGCCCGAGCACAAAGTGCAGCAGAAAGACCCCGATCTGATCACCCTGGTCCGCGCCAGCGCCCACCGCGTCGAAAGCCGCCTCGGCTGGCTCCGCCAGCGCTGAGGCATAGCTGCCATCCCCCGCCTGTTCCTTGCCAATTGCGCCCCCATCCGCGATATGAAGCGATGACGGCCAGAATTATGGGACCAGCCTTGCCTTATCCTGCGCGCAGATTTTCGGTAGCCCCGATGATGGAATGGACGGACCGACATTGCCGGACGCTCCATCGCCTGCTGACGCGCGAGTCCCTGCTGTTCACCGAAATGGTCACCAGCGCCGCCATCGTCCATGGCGACGCGCATCGCCATCTGCATTTCGAAGCCGCCGAACACCCCGTCGCCCTGCAATTGGGTGGCTCCGATCCGGCTGAACTGGCCAAGGCCACCCGGATCGCGGAAGAGTTCGGCTATGCCGAGATCAACCTCAATGTCGGTTGCCCCTCCGACCGGGTGCAGTCCGGCCGCTTCGGCGCCTGCCTGATGGCCGAACCCGCGCTGGTCGCCGACTGCGTCCGCGCCATGCGCGACGCCACCGACCGCCCGGTCACCGTCAAATGCCGCATCGGTATCGATGATCAAGACATCGAGGAAAGCCTCGACCGTTTCGCCGACGCCATGGTCGAAGCCAAGGTCGACGCGCTTTATGTCCATGCCCGCAAGGCCTGGCTCAAGGGCCTGTCGCCCAAGGAAAACCGCACCATCCCGCCGCTGGATTATGACCGCGTGCACCGCCTGCGCGCCCGCCTGACGCCGCTGCCGGTGCTGATCAATGGCGGCCTCGACACCATCGACGCCGCCGTCGCCGAATTGGCCCACACCGATGGCGTCATGCTCGGCCGCGCCGCCTACCACAATCCGATGCTGCTGGCCGACGTCGACCAGCTGTTCTTCGAGGCCCCCGCCGCGCCGATCACCCTCGAAGCGGTGATGACCGAAATGGCCGCCTATGCCGACCGCCAGGCCGCCGAACACGGCACCCGCCTCAACGCCATCGCCCGCCACATGCTGGGCCTCGCCAACGGCCTCCCCGGCGCCCGCCACTTCCGCCAGATCATGAGCGTCGACGCTTGCAAGCCGGGAGCCGATTCCTCCGTGATGCTCCGCGCCATGGAAGCGCTGGATCGCCCGCGCCTGGCCGAAGCCAGCTAAGCGCTACTCCCTCCACAACCTCGATGTCATCCCGGCCTTGAGCCGGGACCCATCCTGAGATTGTCCCCACCCGCGCGATCGGTGGATGGGCCCCGGCTCAAGGCCGGGGTGACACGGTGGGTGGGGTAAAATTGCGGCTAACTCAATCCGCCAACTCCAACGAATTCTGCGTCACGCTATACCGGCTCAGCGTTTCCAGAAACGTCATCCCCAGCAGGCTGGTGTCCAGCGCGCCGCTCTCGGTGACAAACGCCACCACGCCCTCGCGCACGATGCCGCCCACCACAATCCGCTCCAGCCGCACCCGCGCCGCGCGCCCGGTGCCATTGGCCGTCGAGACGGGCAGGGTGAAGGCCAGCCCGTCGGTGTCGATCCCCGCCGCCTCGGCATCGGCAATGGTCAGCACCACCGCACTGGCGCCAGTATCAAAAATCATCGGCGTGGTATGCCCGTTCACCGTGGCATTGATCTCGAAATGCCCGCCCAGTCCGCGCCGGAACGTCGCCAGCCCCTGCGCCGAATCCACCACCGCAATGCCGGGCCGCAATTCCCCGGCCACCCGCGCCGCAATTCCGGTCAGCTCGTCGCGATAGGCATAGCTCAGCGCCGCGATGCTGAAGATGCCGACCCACAGCAATACCCCGCCCAGCAACTCGCTCGCCTTGCGCCGCCGCGTAAACAGCCCGCCGGCAAACACGATGAGGATCACCAGCAGCGGAATCAATTGCCCGGTCTGCGCCTGCGTCAGCCCCACCAGACTCCCCGCGTCGGCGCTGATCAGCAGGGCAATGCCCACTGCGATCACCAGCGCAATGCCGATAAAGATCATGCCTGCGCCTCTCGCCGGTTTCCAAGTGCCATCAATACGATAAAGCCGCTGAGCAGGGCAAATTCAAGACCACCGTTGTCGCGGAGCTCTCCACCGCTCGATGTCACGGTGAAAGTTACACAAACACCAGCAACCCGGTCAGCACCGCAATCTCCCCCAGCGCCCCCAGCGCCCCGATCAGATCGCCGGTCTGTCCGCCCACCAGGCGCCGACACAATGCCGTCCAGCCGGCAATCACCAGCAGCGCCAGCACCAACGCCGCCCCAAGCCCGAGGATACTGGTCGCCGGCCCCGCCAGCAGAAACAGCAGCACCAATGCAAACACCGCGCCCACGGCAAAATTCCGCCCCGGCAATTGCCCCGCCGTCGCCGATGCGCCATCCACCCGCGCCGGCGGCAAGGCCACCGCCAGCCACAATGCCCCGGAGCGCCCGACAATGCTCGCCGCCAGCCAGATCGCCGCGGCCGCCAGCGGATTGACCGTGGCTACCGCCCCCAGCGCCGTCACCCGCAGCAGCAAAAACAGGCTCAGCGCCGCCACCCCATAGGTGCCGTGCCGGCTGTCCTTCATGATCTCCAGCCGCCGGGCAATGCTGTGCCCGCCAAACAGCCCGTCGGCGGCATCGGCCAGCGCATCCTCGGCCATCGCCCCACTGGCGATCACCATCGCCGCCACCGCCAGCGCCGCCGCAAAATAGCTCGGCAAGCCGATTAGGCTGGCCCCGACCAGCAGCAGCGCCGGGCCGATGCCGATGGCCACGCTGGCCAGCGGCAGCGCCATGGCGATCCGTCCCAGATCAGGCAATTGATGTGGCGTATTGCCCGTCGGCAGCCGCGAGAAAAACCGCAGCGCCATGATGAAATCGTCACGCAAACCCATGCCGCCAGCCGGCGTGCGCGGGCCGCTTGGTTCGCTGGGTTCAACGGAAGGCTGATCGGCGTTCAATTGCTTTTCGTCCCGCAATCGGCAACAAGGCGGCACCTTCCTATCCTGAACCATCGTGACTCGCCATGCCCCCGCTCAGCCCTGCCTACGCCGATGTCATCGAGCTCCTGACCATCGCGCCCGATGGCGATGAGGCCGCCGTTGCCGCCGTCCGTGCCCGTGATGCGCAATTGACCAAGCCCGCCGGCTCGCTCGGCGCCCTCGAAGGCCTGGTCGAATTCCTGGCGCGCTGGCAGGGCAGGGCGCAACCCCGGCTCGACAATCCGATGGTCACGATTTTCGCCGGTAACCACGGCGTCACCGATCAGGGCGTCTCGGCCTTCCCGCGCGACGTGACCGCGCAGATGGTCGCCAATTTCACCAATGGCGGCGCAGCGATCTCGCAGATTTGCGCACTGCATGAAATCAATCTGCGCGTGTTTGAACTGGCGCTGGAACTGCCCACCGGCGACATCACCCAGGAAGCCGCGCTCGACGACAAGATGTGCGCCGCCACCATCGCCTATGGCATGGAAGCCATTGCCGGTAAGCCCGATCTGATTTGCATCGGCGAAATGGGCATCGGCAACACCACCGTCGCCGCCGCGCTCTTCGCCGCGCTTTATGGCGGCACTGGCGCCGATTGGGTCGGTCGTGGCACCGGCGTCGATGATGCCGGCCTCGCCCGCAAGGCCGATGCTGTCGACCGCGCGCTGGCCCGCCATGCCGGTGAGCTCGATCACCCGCTGGCCATCCTCGCCCGCCTCGGCGGCCGCGAAATCGCCGCCATGCTCGGCGCGCTGATCGCCGCCCGCCACCAGAAGGTCCCGGTGATCATCGACGGCTTTGTCGCCACCAGCGCTGCCGCCATCGCCCACGCCGTCAATCCGGCGTCCATCGACCATTGCCTCTTCGCCCATGTGTCCGCCGAAACCGGCCACGCCCGCGCGCTCACAGCGATGGGTCAAAAAGGCCTGCTCGACCTCGGCATGCGCCTCGGCGAAGGCAGCGGCGCGGCCCTGGCCGCCGTGCTCGCCAAAACCGCGTTGCACCTGCACAACAACATGGCGACCTTCGACAGCGCCGCCATCAGCGGCAAAGAGGGCTAGCCCTCTTTTACCTCTCCCTTCGGGGGAGAGGTCGACCCTTTTGGGTCGGGTGAGGAGGCCTACCTCATGCAGAGAGAGCTGAGGCACCACCAACCTCTCCCCACCCCCGATGTTATCCCGGCCTTGAGCCGGGGGTGGATTCACATTTGAAGTGCAACGGGATGAAGGCCTCGGCGGGGGGTACGGAAGCCGAGGCATTTTCGGGGGGTGTTGTTGTGGTGCGCGAGGATGGCATCAAGGCTGTCGGCCGGCAAGCTGTCGAGATTGGTCTGGCGGGGCAGGTTTTTGCGCAGCCGGCCGATGGCGTTTTCCACCCCGCCCTTCTGCCAGGGGGCATGGGAATCGCAAAAGAAGGTGTCCAGACCTAGCTGGCTGGCGATGCGCTGATGGCGGTTGAACTCGGTGCCATTATCAAAGGTGATGGAGCGGCGCAGGGGTTTGGGCACCGGTTCGAGCAGGGCGGTGAGCGCCATGGCGACGGGCTCGGCCTTCAGGCTATCGTGGCGCAGTGCCAGGGTGAGCCGGGTGTGGCGCTCATGGACAACCAGGATGGCTTGGCCGGTTTGGGAGAACAGCATGGTGTCGGCCTCCCAATGGCCGGCCTGGCTGCGGGCGGCGATGGCCGCGGGGCGGTCATGGATCGAACAGCGCCCAGCCTGGCGCGGCCAGCCGCCCTTGGTGCGCCAGCCGCGCTTATATTTGGCGCGCGGCAGATAGAAGCGCCAGCGGCGATCATTGCTGCGTTTGAGCTGGGCATAGACGAAGCGGTAGATGGTCTCGTGGCTGATGATCCGGCTACCCGCCTCATGGGCGAGGCGACCGGCCACCTGCTCGGGCGACCAGCCGGCCGCCAGCCGATCGAGCACGATGCTGCGCAAGCCGGCGTCGCGCTCGAGGCGAGCCCCGCTCCAGCGCCGGGCTGCGGTGAGCTGGTGGGCATAGTCTGGCCGATAGCCGATCTGCACACCGCTGTTGCGCTTCACCTCGCGGGCGATGGTCGACGGCTGGCGATCCAGAGCTGCAGCGATTTGCCGGTACGACTGCCCGGCGGCGAGAAGCTGGGCAATCCGGAAGCGGTCGGCGCTGGATAACTGGCGGTAACTGGACATGGCATCACCTGTGTCAGGTGTTGCACTTCGTTTGTGAACTCAGGGGGACCCATCTTGAGATCTGGGGCTGGGCCCCGGCTCAAGGACGGGGTGACACGGTGATTGGGATGAGATCGGAGAGCCCAATGGCCCGGGGCGAAGCCCCTAGCCAGCCTGGGAGTAAATCTCCAGCCGATTCTTCTTCTCCACCACCGGGGCCAGCGCATCCATCACCCGCGCTCGCGGGAAGGTCGCAATAACTTCGGTGCCGAAGCGCAGCTTGCTGAACAGGTCGAACCGCCCCTGATGCAGCTCCATGATCTTCTGCACGATGGGCAGGCCAAGCCCCGCGCCCTGTTCGGCGGTTTTCTGCGCCAGCGAGCCCTGGCCAAACGACGACAGCACGGTTTCGATTTCGGCCTCGGGGATGCCCGGCCCATTATCCTTGACCGACACATATTGCCCGCCGTCGCCGCTGCGCGTCACCACCAGCACGATCTTGCCATGCTGGGGGGTAAACTTGATGGCGTTGCTCAGCAGGTTCAGCACCACCTGGCGGATGGCGCGTTCGTCGCCCCATAGCGTCGGCAGATTGTCGCCGATGCTGTAGATCAGTTCGATCCCCTTGGACTTGGCGCGCAATTCCATCATGCGGCGGCAGTCCTCGGCGATATCGACCAGCGACACCACTTCCTCATTCAGCTCATATTTGCCGGCCTCGATGCGGCTGAGGTCGAGCAGCTCATTGATCAAATTCAGCAGATGCTGCCCGCTGGCGTGAATGTCGCCGGCATATTCCTTGTATTGCGGCACCATATGGCCGCCCAGCAGCTCCGATTTCAGCACTTCGGAAAAGCCGATAATGGCGTTGAGCGGCGTGCGCAGCTCGTGGCTCATGGTGGCGAGAAATTGCGATTTGGCGATATTGGCCTGCTCGGCATGGCGCCTTGCCTCGTCCGACATCTGCCGTGCTTCTTCCAGCTCGCCGATCAGCGCATCCTTCTCGGCCTGATGCATGATGGTTTCGAGTTCGGTGCCATGCAGCTGCCGCGCCAGATAGACAAAGAAGAATTCGCCACAGATCACCACCGCCGCCAGCGTGTAGTTCAGCGTGCCGCCCAGCGCGATCAGATTGATCGAAACCGTCACCGTCACCGGCAGCGTGCTCATCAGTGTTGCCGGGGGCAGGGTGTGGGTCGCCACCGAATTGGCGGCGACGCTGACCAGCACCATGGCGAAGATCACCGGCGTCATCATCTCCGGCTGCGCCACCAGGGTAAACAGCGCCAGCGTCGACCAGGCCAGGCCATAGACGGTTTCGCCGGCAACAAAGCTGGTGGTCCATTGGCTGGCGTTGAATTTGGTAGGGTCGCTGTTTTTGAACCGCTGCGCCATCAGCACGACGATCAGCAGGCTCAGGATCACCAGCCCGGCCCAGAGCGAGGTGAACACCACCGGCACCCAGAAACTGGCGACGATGGAGAGAATGGAAATGATCGCCGCCATCGGCAGCGCCGCATTGAGGCGGGACTGCGCATAGTCATGCATCAGTTCAAAATCGAAATCGGCGCGGGTACCTGAACTGGAGGTCAGGCGTTGACGGGCATCGAGCACGGTTTTCTGCGCCGTGCGCTTGCCATCTCGTCCCATCTGGGAACGGACATCATCGATGACAGCCGGCTGCGACGTCATGGGACTCGTACTCATTACTCAACTGCGAACAAAAAACGCATTCGCTACGCTCGGCTATGACACTAGCGAGCGCGTAGTTAACGGCTGGTGAAACTCGGGGCCGAGATCGCCAGCATAGTGTGGGCAAAGTGCCAGCATGCTGCCAGCCGGCGCTGGCGCGCTTGGCCGGTTCGCGGTTATGCGTTAACAATTGGTGGATGGGGCCGTATCACTTGGTTCGCGCAACATTATTGCTTATCTTGCGCAAATGTGGCAGGTATCCAGCGAATTTCGGATTGCATTAGGCCGAAAATGGAAATCTGATTTCTTGGAGACAAAATGGCTTTGGACAAGATCGATAGAAAAATTCTGACGCTGCTGCAGAAGGATGCCACCATGCCGGTGGCTGAAATCGGTCGCAAGGTTGGCTTGTCCACCACCCCCTGCTGGCGCCGTATCCAGAAGATGGAAGAAGATGGCGTCATTCAGCGCCGCGTCGCGGTGCTCGATCCGGTCAAGGTCAATGTCGGCGTTACCGTCTTCGTCTCGGTCAAGACCAACGAGCATAATGACGGCTGGATGCGCAAATTCGCCGGCGTCATCGATGAATTTCCAGAAGTGGTCGAATTCTATCGCATGAGCGGCGATGTCGATTACCTGATGCGCGTCGTCGTTCCTGACATTCACGCTTATGATTCCTTTTATAAAAAGCTCATCGGCAAGATTAACCTGACCGATGTCAGCTCGGCTTTCGCCATGGGTCAGATCAAATACACCACGGCGCTGCCGCTGGACTTTGCTCTTGTTGTCGACGACGACAAATAGGCCATGCTGCTTGGTTTTGAACATGTCGGCATGACGTCGAGCAATCTCGACCGCACCATCGCCTTCTACTGTGATTTGCTTGGCCTCACGCTCGTCCTGCGCAAGCAGGGTGAGCGCGGCGAAATGGCTTTCCTCGATAGCGGCAGCGGCATGCTGGAAATTGCCTGTCCCGCCGCCCACATCGCCCGCTCGCGCGACGTGCCGCCCCATGAAGCCGGCATGCGCCATCTGACCTTCGCCTACGACAATGTCGACGCCATGATCGAAAAGCTCGAAGCCGCCGGCGTCGATATCCTCGAACCACCGCGCGCCGCCGTCAACGCCAGCCTGCTGGGCCGCATCGCCTTCATCCGCGACCCCGACTGCATCATCGTCGAACTGGTGGAGCGCGCCGCGGGGCGCTAGTGCCTCAGGATTGGTCGGCCTTGCGCGGTCGGCCGCCCTTGGCGCCATTGGCCCGGCTCGCTGCTGCCTTGGCTGGGGATCGGGATTGGCCGCCTTTACGCTGGGCATGCATGAATTGCGCCGTGCCGAAAATGCCCTGCATCAGCCCAGTAATGGTGAAGTCAACGTCACGGCTCTCCCAATGCAGGCCGGTCTCGCCGGCCAGTTCGACCTCGGCCAGTTCGGCATCACTGGCATCCTCAAGCCCCTGCAACGACCGGGCAGGCACCAGCAGCGCCGCGCCATTGGTGAATTCCACCAACAGCCGGCCTGAACTTGCATCGAAGCGAACGGAGGAGGGGATGGGCGCAAGCGTCCGCTCCGCGCTGCCGCGCTGCGTTGCTGCCTCGTAGTCGCGGTCCTCATACTCAATTTCGTCCATGGATCTCGTACCACTTGCCAAGGAACATCTCGCGATGCTCCAGAACCACGTTCAATGCCCGCACCAGATCGCGCTTGCTCATGCCGCGATTGGAAATCACCACAACCTCCAGAATGCTGATCCGCGCTTCTCCCTCGCCATAGACGTGCAGATGCGCGGGTTCATGATCGTTGGTGTAGATGACAAATCGCATGCCCGCGGCACGCAGCAAGGTGATCATCTGCAAAATAACCTAACTTGTTGGGTTATTCAAGTTTCGCGTGTGTCGACCCATCCAGCGCCCCGATCGCTTCGCCCAGCGTCTCCAGCATGTCGTGGCGCGCACCATCCGGCGAGACCAGCAGCAGGCGCTGCACGCTGTGGTGGTTGTAAAGACTGACCATGAAATCGGCGACCGCCAGCTTGCCATAATCGGCCAGCGGCACCGCAACGGCTTCCGTCACTAGTTCATAACCCGGCCGGCGGGCGCATAGCGCCAGGATCAGCCCGAGGGCCGGCGAAGCCGCGCTGAGTTCTGCGCGATACACCAGAATATCCTCGGCCGCTGGCTCCGCCGCAAACAGCCGGTCGACATAGGCGTCCACCAGCATAGCGACCAGCATTGCCTTGCGCGACGACAATGGCGCCGCCTGCAGGCCGCGCCATTCGTCGTCGAGATAGTCGCGGTGTGGCCGCAGGCTACCCAAGATGCTTGCGGAAGAAATCGAGCGTGCGGGCCGAGGCCTTGGTGCAGGCCGCCGCGTTGAAGTTGCTCGGCCGCTGGTCGTTACAAAACCCATGCGCGGCGGGGTAGAGATGGATATCCGCCTCCGGGTGCCGATGTTTGAGCATCTCGATCTGCTCGAGCGGAATGCCGGTGTCCTGATCGCCGAAATGCATTTCGGTGGGGATGATCGGCGCCAAATCGATATAGTTCGGCACGCCGCCGCCATAATAGCCCGAGGCCGCGCTCAGCCCCATGCCGTGATGCGCCGCGCGCCAGCTCACCGCCCCGCCAAAGCAATAGCCGGTAATGCCCACCTTGCCGCCGGCCTTGGCCGCGCCGATAGCCGCCGTCACGTCGACCAGCGCCATCTGGTGGTTGAACTTTTTCATCAGCTCGCCGATGACCGCGAACTGGGCCGGGGAATAATCGTCGCTCTCATAGCCAAATTCGACGCGGTCGAACATTGCCGGCGCCACCGCCACAAAGCCGTGGCGGGCATAGCGGTCGACCACGTCGCGCACGAAATGATTGAGGCCCCAGACCTCCTGGATCACCACCACACCGCCGCGCGGCGTGCCCGCCGGTTTGGCGCGATAGGCATTGAGGATAAAGCCGTCGCTGGCCGTCAGTGTAATGCGTTCGCCCATTGCTGCCTCCCGTGGTGTTGAATTTCTAGCCGCCGGTCACGCTCATATGCCGGCCCAAAGCCGGCTCCGGCCGCGCCCGGTCGATGACGAAATCGTGCCCCTTGGGCTTGATCAGCATGGCATGGTCCAGCGCCGTGTCGAGCGCTTCCGGGCCACCGTCGCGCAGCGCATCGCGCAGATTGACCTGATCGTCCTGCCCCAGGCACAGATAAAGCTGCCCGGTCGCCGTCAGCCGCACCCGATTGCAGCTTTCGCAGAAATTATGGCTCATCGGGGTGATGAAACCGAGCACGCCGCCGGTCTCGGCCACCTGCACATAGCGCGCCGGCCCACCGGTCCGCTTGTCCAGCTTGGTCAGCGTATAGCGCTGCGCCAGCCGGTCGCGCAGTTCGCGCAGCGGCAGATAGCTGTCCACCCGGTCAATGCCGACTTCGCCAAGCGGCATGCCCTCGATCAGCGTCAGCCCCATGCCGCGCCCATGCGCCCAGGCCATCATCGGCTCGATTTCATCGTCATTGACGCCGCGCATCGCCACCATATTGATCTTGATCGCCAGCCCCGCCGCCTGCGCCGCGTCGATCCCGCCCAGCACATCCTCGATCCGCCCGCGCCGAGTGATGGCGCGGAAGCGCTCGGCGTCCAGCGTATCCAGCGACACATTGAGCCGCCGCACCCCGGCCGCGAACAGCCTCTGGGCATGCTTGCCCAGCTGGCTGCCATTGGTGGTCAGCGTCAGCTCTTCCAGCCCATGCCCGATGCGCGCGCCCAGACTGCGCACCAGCTCCATGATGTCGCGCCGCACCAGCGGCTCGCCCCCGGTCAGCCGCAGCTTGGTCACGCCGCGCGCGATGAAGGCACCGGCAATGGCCTCCACTTCCTCAAAGCTCAGCACGTCCTTTTTGGGCAAAAAAGTCATGTCTTCGGCCATGCAATAGACACAGCGGAAGTCGCAGCGGTCGGTCACCGAAATGCGCAGATAGGAGATATGCCGGCCATAGCGGTCAACCAGCGGGCGGGCAGGGGGTAGGGGAGCGGTCATGGGCCGACGCTACCGCCTCTCGCGTCACTTTCAAAGCACTGACAATAAAAAAGGACCACCCAACGGGCAGTCCTTTCGTAGTCCCCTGCGGACAGGCCGGCGCTAGTGGTTCACCACCACCAACGCACCAACCTTCACGCGCTCGTAGAGGTCGGTCACGTCGTCATTGGTCAGGCGGATGCAGCCCGACGAGACGGCCTGGCCGATTGACCATGGCTCGGAGGTGCCATGCACGCGATAAAGGGTCGATCCGATATACAGCGCGCGGGCGCCGAGCGGGTTATCCGGGCCGCCGGGCATATAGGCCGGCAGATCCGGCACGCGCTTGCGCATCTGCGGCGGTGGCGTCCAGCCGGGCCATTCCGCCTTGCGGGTGATTTTGTGCGAGCCCGACCAGGTAAAGCCGTCGCGGCCGACGCCGACGCCGTATTTCATCGCCTTGCCGCCATCCAGCACCAGATACAGCCGGCGCTCATCGGTCTCGATGACGATGGTGCCGGGCTTGTGGTTGGTCTTGTATTCAACGATTTCCTTGCGGACCGGGCTTCCGGCGCGGGTGCCGCGCACCGGCATTTCCGAGGCTTCCACCCAGTTGCCATTGTTGGGATTATAGACAAGCTCTGCATGGGCTGGCATCGCTGCCGCCGCCGACAACAGTATCGATAGCCCGATCGCTACCGCTGACTTCAAATTGAACATAGGACGACTTGGCCTCTGAAACAGAACGGGCACATGATTCGCCCGCGCTAAATATTGCGGTTGCTTACGCTCATTGCGAAATAGCGAAAAGAGGCAGGTGCCTCCAAAACGCCACACTCAAGCCACCTTCGCAAAATTGTGTTGCTAGCAAGTTACAGTTATCATTCACCAATCCGTGATCCCCGCCTTTGTGTGGCATTGACATGCCGCCCAACCCCCGGCAAAGCCCCAACGCAGAAACACGCGAGGCGATGATGAGCGAGGAACTGAAACGACAGGCTGCGGCGATGGCGCTGGCCGATGTGCGGCCCGGCATGCGGCTGGGGCTTGGCACCGGCTCGACGGCCCGTCACTTCGTTGACCTGCTGGGTCAGGAAGTCGCCGCCGGTTTCGACTGCATCTGTGTGCCCACCTCCGACGCCACCGAACGCCAGGCCCGGGCGCTCAATATTCCCCTGTCGGATCTCGAAACGCTCGACCGGCTCGATCTGACCATCGATGGTGCCGACGAGATCGATCCGCATCTCAATCTGATCAAGGGCGGTGGCGGGGCGCTGCTGCGCGAGAAGATCGTCGCGGCCGCTTCCGACGCCATGATCGTTATCGCCGATAGCTCCAAGCTGGTGCCCACGCTCGGCCGCTTTCCGCTGCCGGTGGAAGTCAACCGCTTCGGCCTGGGCGCCACGCGCCGCGCCGTTGCCGAAATTATTGCGGCCCACGGCGCCGAGGGCGGGCTGACCTTGCGCGAGACGGCGCCGGGCACGCCCTTCGTTACCGATGGCGGTCACCTCATTCTCGATGCTTTTTTTGGCCGCATTTCGCAGCCAGAAGCGCTATCGCGCGACTTGCTCGACATCGCCGGGGTGGTCCAGCACGGGCTGTTCCTCAAAATGTGCAAGACGGCTTATGTGGCGACCCCGGATGGCGTAAAAACGCTGGGCAAAACGAATTGATGGATCGGGACAAGATGGGTTTTTCAACGATGACCGGTGTTATGACGCGCGCCAAGGCGCTGTTGGCGGTGGCGCTGAGCGCCGCCATTATCGCAGTTTCCGCCCCGGCAATGGCCCAGGAGGTTCCGCCGGAACAACTGGCTCTCGCCCGCAAATATATCGACCTCACCGACCGCGCTGCCGTTTACGAGATCACGCTCGTCGAAATCGGTATCGGCACCATGCGCCAGATCGTGACGCAGAATCCCGAGATCATGGAAGAGACCGACGAGGCCGTCGGCAAGGTTCTGGAAGATTACAAGGCGCGCAAGGGTGAGCTGCTCGACCAGTTTGCCCGCGTCTATGCCGTGCGCTTCTCCGTCGAAGAGCTGCAGCAGATCGTGGCCTTCTACGAATCGCCCACCGGCAAGAAGCTGGCGCAGGCCAATACCGAGGTGAATTCCGATCTGCAGGCCGTGCTGCAGGTGTTCACCAACAGCACCCGCTCCGAATTCTTCGCCAAGGTTCGCGCCGAATTGCGCGCCAAGGGCTTTGAAGTTTAAGCGCACCGCCGACCAGTAAATCCGACCCCGCCTTGTGCGGGGTCTTTTTTTATGCGATTTGCCAACCGATATTCATCGGTAGATGACGATGATCGTACAGGAGCCGCCCGCATGACCGATAGCTATGATCTTGTTGTCATCGGAGCCGGCTCCGGCGGTGTCCGCGCCGCCCGCATGGCGGCCACCTATGGCGCCAAGGTCGCCATCATCGAGGAATATCGCGTCGGCGGCACCTGCGTCATTCGCGGCTGTGTGCCCAAAAAGCTCTATGTCTATGCCTCCCGCTTCAACGATCTTTTCGATGTCGCCGGCAGCTTTGGCTGGCAGGTCGATGCTTCCTTTGATTGGCCCACCCTGGTCGCCAATAAGGACAAGGAAATCACCCGCCTCGAAAACGCCTATGTGGCCAATCTGGAAAAGCCCGGCGTCGAGATCATCCGCGACCGCGCTGTCGTCACCGGCCCCAATTCGGTGCGCCTGGTAGGCGCCGACCGCGAGCTGACCGCCAAATATCTGCTGATCGCCACCGGCGGCACCCCCTTCATGCCCGCCATTCCCGGCGCCGAACTGGCCATCAGCTCCAATGAGGCCTTCGACCTGCCGGCGCTCCCGCATTCCATTCTCATCGAGGGCGGCGGCTATATCGCGGTGGAATTCGCCACCATCTTTGCCGGCTTGGGCGTCCACACCACCATCATCTATCGCGGCGATTGCGTGCTGCGCGGCTTTGACGAAGACATGCGGCGTGGCCTCGAAGCCGGCCTCACCGAGCGCGGCATCAAGCTGATCTACCAGACCACCATCACGTCGCTGTCGAAGTCCGGCGACGATATTACTGTCAGCTTCAGCGACGGCGTCACCGCCCCCTATGGCGCCGTGATGTTCGCCACCGGCCGCAGCCCCAATATCGCCGGCCTCGGCCTCGAACAGGCCGGCGTCAAGCTCACCCCCGGCGGCCACATCGCCGTGGACAGTTTTTCGCAGACCTCGGTGCCGTCCATCTATGCCGTCGGCGATGTCACCGGCCGCGCCGCGCTGACCCCGGTCGCCATCCGCGAGGGCTGGTATTTTGCCGAAACCGTGTTCAACAACAATCCTCTGACCGTTGATCACTCGCTGATCCCGACCGCGGTATTCTCCGAGCCCGAACTCGGCGTCATCGGCCTCACCGAGCCCGAAGCCGCCACCCATGGCGATATCGACGTTTACGTCGCCCGCTTCCGCCCGATGATCAATTCCTTCTCCACCCGCACCGAACGCATGGTGCTCAAGCTGATCGTCGGCGCCCATGGCGGCAAGGTGCTGGGCTGCCACATCCTGGGGCCGGGCGCTGGTGAAATGATCCAGCTCGTCGCCATCCCCATGGGCATGGGTGCCACCAAAGCCGATTTCGACCGCGCCATGGCCCTGCACCCGTCGGCAGCCGAAGAACTGGTGACCTTCAAGGCCCCCAGCTACACCTACCGCAACGGCGAAAAAATCGGCGGCTAGGGCAGGGCGCTCCCATGAGTGGAGCCACCCCTCTCCCCTTGTGGGAGAGGGACCGACCTGACGCGTTCAGCGGAAGGTCAGGGTGAGGGGGCTGCGCTCGCCCATGCTTCAATATGTGCGGACCGCCCGCCGCCCCCTCATCCGCCCTTCGGGCACCTTCTCCCACGAGGGGAGAAGGGGACTCCGTGAGTTTGGCACGCCTCAACCCTGATCCCTCCCACCGTCATCACCGGGCCTGTCCCGGTGATCCATCTTCCCACCACCATCGCGTCCCAGCCCCGTTTGCCGGCGAGCCACCCCATCACCTCGCCCCTCAGGGGAGAGGTCGACCCGAAGGGTCGGGTGAGGGGTGCCATGCTACAACAGGCGTAATGCCCCCGCATCGCACCTCTTTCCTCCCCCACCACGACGTCACCCTCGGGCCTGACCCGAGGGCTCTACACTTCCGGCGGCAAGGTTAGTGCAACCCCCTCGGGTCAAGCCCGAGGGTGACGCTCGGGTGTGAGGAGGTGGCAGTGCCCCGCCACTTATCCATCTTATCCCCCCTCCCAATTCCTCCCGCATACTCCCCTCATCTTCCGGGATACGAGCGGCGCTGCAGCGACCGGTGTCCGGATTGACGGTCGGGAGGGGGGAGGTCGCGCTCCGCCCTGGGCTGCGCGGATGGGGCTTTCTGGCATGGGGCTACGGGTCCATGCTGGGGCTTGCGGTCTGCCTTCCGAGAAAAACCCGACGCCCCGAGGCGATTGCCGTCTCACTACTTAAATTACATCGAGGCGACAGCCGCCTCGGGGCTCCGCTCGTTCATCAACCGAGGGTTTTCGGACCGCCCGGCGCCTTCGTGCGACCAATGGCGGTTGCCTTGGCCCTTGTCCCCCATCGCCAGCCTTGGTATTGCCGCCTCAAAGGTAAACTGTGACCTGCGTTAGGAACTCCGAACATGACCACCTGGACCCCCGATAGCTGGCGCGGCAAGCCGATTTCCCAGGTGCCGGCCTATCCTGACCCCGTCGCCCTGGCCGCCGCCGAGCGCCAGCTCGCCACCTTCCCGCCGCTGGTGTTTGCCGGCGAAGCCCGCGACCTCAAGACCCGCCTGGCCGCCGTTGCCCGGGGCGAAGCCTTCCTGCTGCAGGGCGGCGACTGCGCCGAGAGCTTTGCCGAGCATGGCGCCGACCATATCCGCGACTTCTTCCGCGTCTTCCTGCAGATGGCGGTGGTGCTAACCCATGGCGCCTCCAAGCCCGTGGTCAAGGTCGGTCGCGTCGCCGGCCAGTTCGCCAAGCCGCGCTCCGCCGATACCGAAACCATCGATGGTGTGGAACTGCCCTCCTATCGCGGCGATATCATCAACGACATCGCCTTCACCGAAGCCTCGCGCGTGCCCGATCCCGAGCGCATGCTGATGGCCTATCGCCAGTCGGCGGCCACGCTCAATCTGCTGCGCGCCTTTTCCATGGGCGGCTATGCCGAACTGACCCGCATCCATGAATGGACCGTGGGCTTCATGAAGGGCTCCAACTGGTATCCGCGCTACGAGGAAGTGGCGCGCAAGATCGACGACGCCATCACCTTCATGGGCGCGCTCGGCCTCAACCCCGACAACACGCCGGCTCTGCGCCAAACCAGCTTCTTCACCAGCCACGAAGCCCTGCTGCTCGGCTATGAGGAGGCGCTGACCCGTCGCGACTCCATCACCAATAACTGGTACGCCACCTCCGGCCACATGCTGTGGATCGGTGATCGCACCCGCCAGCCCGATGCGGCCCATGTCGAATATTTCGCCGGCATCCACAATCCGATCGGCATCAAATGCGGCCCAACCCTGAGCAGCGACGACCTGCTGCGCCTGCTTGACCGGCTCAATCCGACTGACGAAGCCGGCCGGATCACCCTGATCAGCCGCTTCGGCTCCGACAAGATCGCCGATCATCTGCCGCGCCTGATCGAGACCATCCAGAAGGCCGGCCGCACCGTCGTCTGGTGCTCCGATCCGATGCATGGCAACACCATCAAGGCGTCGACCGGCTACAAGACCCGCCCCTTTGACCGCGTGCTGTCCGAAGTGAAGTCCTTCTTCGAGATCCACCGCGAGATGGGCACCTATGCCGGCGGCGTGCATATCGAAATGACCGGCGACGATGTCACCGAATGCGTCGGCGGCGTCTCCGCTGTCACCGAAGCGTCGTTGTCGGATCGCTACAACACCTATTGCGACCCGCGTCTCAACGCCAGCCAGGCGCTGGAGCTGGCCTTCCTCGTCGCTGAGGAAGTTCACGCCCAGACCCCGCCGCGCCAAAGCCTTGCCGCCGGAGAATAATTCGGCCGCCTATTGAACTCGTGATGAAGCCGCGCGTTGCAAAACAGCGCGCGGTGTTGCCAAGGCAGCCTGCGCGCCTTGTCGTCGTCCCCTCACGAAAGTCGCGCATGCCAAGCTCCCTGTTCCCGACCGCCAGCACTGAGACCCGCGCACGCCTGGAGCAGGACCCGACGCTCAAGCTGGCCAATGACTTCGATTGGTCCTCTACCCCGCTCGGTCCGATCCCCGCTTGGCCTGAAAGTCTCAAAGGCGCCGTCCGGGTGATGCTGGCCGCGTCCTCGCCGATGGTCATGCTGATCGGGGCCGATGGCATCCTGATCTACAACGACGCCTATGCTGGCTTCGCCGGTGACCGCCACCCTGCCATTTTCGGCAAGCCCTCGGTCGAGGCCTGGCCCGAGATCGCCGAATTCAACAACGACAAGATCGCTCTGGGCCTGGCGGGGAAATCGCTGATTCTGCGCGATCATGAATTGGTGCTCAACCGCCACGGTCATCTGGAATCCGGTTGGATGGACCTCCATTACAGCCCGCTGCTCGACGATGATGGCACCCCGCTGGGCACGCTGTGCATCGTCATCGAAACCACCAGCCGCGTGCTGGCCGAACATGCCCTGGCGCGCAGCGAGGAGCGGCTGTCGCTGGCCCTGAGCGGCTCCAACCTGATTGGCACCTGGGATTGGGATGTCCGCGAGAACCTGGTCACCGCCGACGACAAATTTGCGGTGATGTTCAATCTCGATCCACTGCGCGCCGGCCTCGGCCTGCCGATCGAGGCGTTTCTCGATGCCATCCATCCCGATGACAAGGCGTGGGTCACCGCGGACATCAATACCGCCCTGGCCAATGGGACACCCGTCAATTGCGAATATCGGTTGGTCGGACTCGATGGCAGCATCCGCTGGGTGGTCGCCACTGGCCGCCCCCGCATGGGCAGTGACGGGCGTCCCAGCCGTTTCCCCGGCGTCGTCGTCGACGTCACCGAGCAGCACCAGATCCTTGAGGCCCTGGCCGATAGCGAATTGCGCTTCCGCACCTTGGCCGACGCGGTGCCGCAAATGGTGTGGTCGACTAACCCCGAGGGTGTTTACGACTATTTCAACGCCCGCTGGACCGAATTCACCGGCCTGCCGCCCGGTCCGAGCGGTGGGATTGCCTGGCCCGACCTGCTCCATCCCGACGACCGGGAAGGGACGCTGCAGACATTTGGCCAAGCATTGGCCAGCGGCGAGCCCTATCAGCACGAACACCGCCTGCGCCATCACAGTGGCGAGTATCGCTGGATTTTGGCCCAGGCACTGCCGCTGCGCGATGCCGCCGGCAGCATCGTCCACTGGATCGGCACCTCCACCGATATCCATCAATCGAGGCTAGCCGGGGATGAGCGCGAGCTGGTGGCCCAGGAACTCAGCCACCGCATCAAGAACATCTTCGCCGTGCTCACCGGCATCATTAGCCTCTCGGCGCGCAGCCGGCCGGAGGTAAAGGGCTTTGCCGACGAATTGCGCCAGCGCATCTACGCATTGGGCGAAGCCCATGATTTCGTGCGCCCCTATAGTCAGGTGTCCCGCGCCCCTGAAAATAAGGGCTCGCTCAAATCACTGATCCTCCGCCTCATGCAGCCCTATCGGCAGGGCGACAATGACCGCCTGGTGTTTCACGGCGACGATGCCACCATTGACGACGGCGCCGCCACGCCGCTGGCGTTGCTGTTTCATGAGCTGGGCACCAACGCCGCCAAATATGGCGCGCTATCGGCAGCCGGCGGGCAGGTCGAACTAACCGGCCGGGCCGATGGCGAGCGCTATCATCTGACCTGGAAGGAGCGGGGTGGCCCCGCGGTCGGCAGCGATGGCGATCTCGGCGGCTTTGGCTCCCGCCTGATCGGTCTCAGCATCGAAGGCCAGTTGCAGGGCAAGCTGGAGCGGCATTGGGAGACTGATGGCCTGCGCGTCGAAATCGATCTGCCGGCGGAAGCCCTGCGGCGCTCGGCCCGGCTGCGGTCCTAATTGGCGACGCGGCGTAGGCTGGGCTGGTCGAATAATTGCAGCCGGGCAGGTGGGGTCGCGGTGGCGGCCTCGTGCCTTGCCACGGCATAGCGCACGGCGGCACGCAATTCGCGGTCGGTCACCGGCTTGGGCAATACCCCCACCGTGCCGGGCACCCCGTCGCCCAGCTGGGACGGGTTGGCGGTCATGAACAATACGGTCACCCCATGCGTCTGCGCCAGGATACGACCGATGCGGATGCCGGTGGGGCCATCCTGCAAATTGAGGTCAACCAGCGCCACATCGGCCAGCGCCGCCATCGACAGCGCCGAGCGTTCGTCGGCCGCAATGCCAACGGCGGTGAACCCCATATCCTCGATCACATGTTCCATTTCGGTAGCGACGAATATCTCGTCCTCAACCACCAGTATATTGCGCGTCATACATCACACTCTTTCAGCACTACGCCTTCTGGCTTCAGGGCAACTCCTCAGAGCCTAGTCAGTTGCCCCCATCGGCGCTTATCCATGCGCCGGTCGATCAAATCTGCGCGCCTCAGGTTACCAAAGTCCCAACCCGGCGCTGGTTTGGCGCTTAGGGGAAACTTAACCCTAATGCCCGATAAATTTTCCAGTCACCCAGGATGGGTATCGACCCCGGAGGTTTCGATGAAGCGCTCACTCTATGGCGCCGCAGCCATGTTGGCCCTGAGTGCGGCCGTGCCTGCTCTGGCCGCCGACTACGTCGAATACCCCGAACTGCGTCCGGCCTATCCCGAAAGCTGGCAGAACCCGGACGATTCCATCCGCTTCGAATTCGGCACCGCCTATTGGTATTCCTGGGGCGGCCAGGACGCCGGCTTCACCTCGCCCTTCGGCCCAGTGAGCCTGTCTGTTCGAGATCAGACCCATATCGGCGAGCTGCACGGCAAGATCGAGGATCTGTCTACCCAGACCTACGTTGCCGCCCGGGCAGGGCTGGGTCTGCACACCACCGGCACCTATGATATTTCGCCGGCAGCCGGTGGAGATATCGGCCGCAATTCGCGCATCGGCTATGCCGGCGCCGATTTTGGCTGGCTCCCTCTGGGCACCATGGAAAACGGCTTCGCCTTTGGCGGCTTGGTTGGCTACCAGTACTGGAAGGATGCTCCCGATATCGGCACCGGCAAGTACGCCACGGCGTTTGATGGCCTGGGGAACCCATCGTCGCTGGGCGAGGCCCGCGATAATTTTGACATTCATGCCCTGCGCCTCGGCGTCAAGGCTGCTGCTGACTTCGACATGTTCGACGTTCAGGCCGAAGTCGCTGCTATTCCCTATGCTCATGTCTCGGGCACGGTCGGCGGCAGCGCCTCGGTCGGTGGCGGCGGCTTCAATTTCCCCGGCGTCCCGGTCCCGGTTTACGAAAATGCTCCCACCACCCTCTCGGGTCGCGGTTACGGCGTCATGGCCGAAACCATGGTTGGCTTTCATCCCACTGAGAACCTGACGCTGCGGGTGGGCGGCCGTGCCTGGTACCTCGAGGGTAATCTGGATGCGGTGTTCAACGGTACCGCCGGCGGCGTTGCCCAACCCGCTATGACCCTACCGTCAACCTACGCCTCACTGTTCCGCTACGGCCTGCGGGCCGAACTCACCGGCAAGTTCTGATCCGCCGGCCCTGAACACAATCGCTGCAGCGGCACTCGGTGCGGCACCTCTCCTCTTGCGGTGACGCTTGGGAGGAGGGTATGGCAGGGCATCCGCCCAACCACTACGTAGGCCAGCCCCGTGACAGACCGCCTCCGAATTGCGCTCGCGCAGCTCAATCCCAAGGTCGGTGATCTCGCCGGCAATCTCGCATTGGCCCGTGGCGCGCTGGCCGACGCCGTCGCCGCCAAGGCCGACATCCTCATGCTGTCCGAGCTGTTCCTCACCGGCTATTTCCCGGATGATCTGCTGTTCAAGCCGAAATTCCTCGCTGACGCCATGCAGGCGGCGCGCGATCTGGCGGCCGACACTGCCGGCACTGGCGTGGCGCTGGTGCTGCCCACCGTCTGGCTGGAAAAGACCGGCCTGCACAATGCCGTGCTGGTCGCCGAGAACGGCCTGATCACCGCCACCCGCCTCAAGCGCGAACTGCCCAATTCCGACGTCTTCTACGAGCAGCGCTATTTCACCGCCGGCCCGCCGGCCGATCCGGTGCTGATCAAGGGCGTGCCCATCGGCATCCCCATCTGCGAAGATATCTGGCACCCCAATGTGTGCCAGCATCTGGCCATGCGCGGTGCCGAAATCATGCTGTGCCCCAATGGCTCGCCCTATTGGGCCAACAAGCAACATGTCCGCAAGGATCTGGTCCGCGCCCGCGTCGCCGAAGACGATGTGCCCATGCTCTATCTCAACCAGGTCGGCGGCCAGGACGAGCTGGTGTTCGACGGCGCCTCCTTCGGCATCGAACCGGGCAACAAGCTGGTGTTCCAGGGCAAGTCCTTCGCCACCGACTTCATCGTCTCGGACTGGGTGCGCGAAGAGAATGGCTGGACCTGCACCTCGGGCGAAGTCACCGAGTTGACCACCACCGACGAAGCTCCGTGGCTGGCCTGCGTGCTCGGCCTGCGCGATTATGTGCACAAGAACGGCTTCAAGCAGGTGGTGCTCGGCCTCTCCGGCGGCATCGACAGCGCCGTGGTCGCGGCCATGGCGGTCGATGCGTTGGGGGCTGAAAACGTCCACACCATCATGCTGCCCTACCGCTACACCTCCGAGGCCAGCCTCAAGGACGCCAAGGACTGCGCCGAGGCGCTGGGCGTCCGCTACGACATCGTCGCCATCGGCAATCCGGTCGATGACGCGCTGACCGAGCTGGCCCCGATTTTCGACAATCGCCCGGCTGACCTCGCCGAGGAAAACATCCAGTCGCGCATGCGCGGCGTCATCCTGATGGCCGTCTCCAACAAGCTTGGCTCGATGCTGCTGACCACCGGCAACAAGTCGGAAATGGGCGTCGGCTACGCCACCATCTATGGCGACATGAATGGCGGCTACAATCCGCTCAAGGACATGTTCAAGATGGAGGTTTACCGCCTCGCCGCCTGGCGCAACAGCCACCGGCCCGGCGACTGCCTCGGCCCTATCGGCGAGGTCATTCCCCAGGCGATCATCGACAAGGCCCCCAGCGCCGAACTGCGTCCGGACCAGAAGGATCAGGACAGCCTGCCGCCATACCCGCAGCTTGACGCCATCCTCACCGCCCTGGTCGAGGACGAGCGCTCTATTGCCGACATCGTTGCCATGGGGCACGATTTGGCGCTGGTCGAGCGCATCGAGCGGCTGGTCAATCTTGCCGAATATAAGCGCCGCCAATCGGCGCCCGGTCCCAAGCTCACTGCCAAGGCGTTTGGCTTGGGCCGTCGTTATCCCATCACCAATGGCTACAAGGATCGCAACCTCTTATGACCATTGTTCGCTGGGCACCGTCCCCCACTGGCCGCATTCACCTGGGTAATGCCCGTCCGGCCCTGCTCAACTGGTTCTTTGCCCGTCGCCATGGCGGCACCTATGTGCTGCGCATGGACGATACCGATCAGGCCCGCTCCACCCGCGAGTTTGCCGATGGCATCGAGGTCGATCTGGCCTGGCTCGGCATCACGCCCGATCTGCTGGTGCGCCAGTCCGACCGCACCGCGCTTTATGACGCGGCCCGCGACCGGCTGATCGCCGCTGGCCGGCTCTATCCCTGCTACGAGACCGAGGACGAGCTCGGCCGCCGCCGCGCCCGCGCCCGGGCCATGAACAAGCCGCCGATCTATGATCGCGCCGCGCTTCTGCTCACCGACGAGGACCGTGCCCGCCTCGAAGCCGAAGGCCGCAAACCGCATTGGCGCTTCAAGCTCGATGGGCGCCCGGTGCAGTTCGAGGACATGATCAAGGGCCCGCAAACCGTCAACACCGCCTCGATGTCCGACCCGGTGCTGGTGCGCGAGGATGGCTCCTATCTCTATACGCTCCCCTCGGTGGTCGACGATATCGAGCTGGGCATCACCCACGTTATTCGCGGCGAGGACCACGTTTCCAACACCGGCACCCAGATCGAGATCTTCGAGGCGCTCAACGGTGCCGTGCCGATTTTCGCCCACCACAATCTTCTGACGGACGCCGCCGGGCAGGGCTTTTCCAAGCGCCTCGGCAGCCAGTCGATCGCTGATTTCCGCGCTGAGGGTTATGAGCCGATGGCCATCGCCATCATGGCCAGCCTCACCGGCACCAGCCTGCCCATCGAGCCCTATGAAGCCCTCGACGAAATCGCCAATCGGCTGGATTTCTCGATGATTTCCCACGGCGCGGCCCGCTTCGACCCGGCCGAGCTGGACGGCCTCAATGCCCGCCTGCTGCACATTTTGCCCTATGAAGGCGCTGTCGGCCGACTCTCGGTTCTGGGGCTGGAGGGCGAAGCCCTCTGGCTGCTGCTGCGCGACAATCTGCACAAATTCGCCGATATCGCCGATCTGGCGCGGCTGGTCACTGGTCCGGTGGAGCCGGTCATTGCCGATGAAGACCGCGATTTCCTGGCGCTGGCCAAGTCGCTATTGCCGGCCGAGCCCTGGGACCTGACCACTTGGGGCCAATGGACCGACGCGCTCAAAGCCACCACTGGCCGCAAGGGCAAAGCCCTGTTCCTGCCCCTGCGCCTGGCCTTGACCGGACGTCACGACGGACCCGAGCTTAAGTCCCTGCTCCCACTGGTTGGGCGTAAGGCGTGTCTGGACCGACTACCCTGACGGTCTTGTCGCCAAACTGCACCAGCCGCAGCGCCGTTTCGGCCGGCGCCTGAAGCGGGCGGGCCACCGGCGTTTCGCCGGGGCCGGCCGGGCGCGGACGGGGCAGGGGGACATTGACCAGCGTTGCCGTTTCCAGCGGCGCCATGATCGGCGCCTGCACCGGAGCCACCCCGCGCGGATCGCGCAACGGCAGTGGAATGGTCACGCCATTGACCTCCATCAGCACCCGCGTCGAGCCATCGAGCCGCGTCGCCACCTTCAGCGACCCGTCCGATTGCGGCGCGACCTTGCAATTGGCACTGGCGCTGGTGTCGAGTTCGTCGCGATAGCGGAACGCACTGGCCAGCGCCGTATAGGGCTCGCCATATTGGTTGCGCATCTGCTCGGGCTCCTGGCCCGGATTGTCGTAGAAATAGAGGGCCACCGGCGTGGTCGGACAGCTGGCCTGACATTGCTGGGCGTCATTGCTCACATAGTCGGGCAGGGTGGCGTAGCTGATCGGCCAGAAATAGCCGTCGCTCAAGCGCACACACACGGTGCGCACCGTCTGATAGCCCTGATAACCCCAGTAATCGCCGCCATCGACCATCTGCCCATCGGTGAAGTCGCCTTCCGAGGTGGAGCCGAAAATGCGGTCGAACACCGACTGGCGCTGATTGGTGAAGGTGGCGCTCGACCCCTGATCGGCGCCGCAACCAAAGCGCGCCATTTCCTGTAGGATCGCTTCGCGCTGCCCGGCCACCGCATTGGCGGTCTCCACCTGCCGGCCGACTTCGGCGGCGACATCGCGCAGGCGCAGCACTTCGCGGCCAATCTGCTGGCATTGCCGCGTCAGCTGCTGCCCGGCCTTGGCCGCATCATTGCAACCATCGCGCACATAGCGGCTTTCCATCTGCTGCACGTCGCGTGCGGCCTGTCGCGCTGCCTGCGAATTATTGCCCATCTGCCGGAAGGAGGCATTGTTATCGAACTGACGGAGCGCTGCTTCCAGCTGGCGACACTGCGCCGCCTGCGCATAGGCCGCGTTCACGTCCAGACTCAGCCAGACCGCCGCCAGCACCATCATCATCAGGGCGCGTGCGCCGTTCCTGCCCAAGCTGGCTATCCTCTTCAAACTGCGCCTGCCCCGGCCTTAAGACAACGCTAGGACCGTTGGCAACATTATAGTGGTCACACCGGCCCCATGGTAGCGCTGCAAGGCCACACAACTCCGAGATTGCGTCCCCAAAATGAAACTCGCCACGCTCCGCAATGGTCGCCCTGATGGGCAGCTCGTCGTTCTCTCGGCCGATCTGAGCCGCTGCGTCTCCGCCGGCCGCATCGCCCCGACGCTGCAGGCCGCCCTTGATGACTGGGAGGCCCATGTGCCGGCCCTGACCGCGCTGGCCACTCAGCTCGACGCCGGGGCCATTGCCGGCCAGGTCTTCGATCCCGCCCAGGCGCTGGCCCCGCTGCCGCGCGCCTATCAGTGGATCGACGGCGCCGGCTATCTCAGCCATCTCGAACGCGTCCGCAGCCTCAAGGGCAGCAAGGACGAGGAACTGCAATCCACCCGGCCGCTGCTCTATCAGGGCGGCTCCGATTCGCTGTCGGCTCCGACCGATCCCATTCGCGTCACCGATCCCGATCTGGCCATCGATTTCGAGGCGGAAGTCGCCGTCATCACCGGCCCGGTGCCGATGGGCGCCACCCGCGCCCAGGCCGAAGCCGCCATTCGCCTGATCACCGTCTGCAATGACGTATCATTGCGCCGGCTGGTCGTGGACGATCTGCAAAACGGCTTCGGCTTCTTCCACGCCAAGCCCTCCACCAGCTTCGCCCCCATCGTCATCACCCCCGACAGCCTCAATGGCGCCTGGCGCGACAATCGCCTGCATCTGCCGCTGCGCATCGAGGTCAATGGTACCCTCTATGGCCAGCCCAATGCCGGCACCGACATGCATTTCGATTTCGCCGATCTGATCGTGGAAGCCGCCCGCACCCGTACCCTTGCCGCCGGCACCATTATCGGCGGTGGCACCGTCTCCAACCGGCACGATGAAACCCTGCCGATCAAGCGCGACGGCATCGGCTTTGCCTGCATCGCCGAAGCCCGCACCGTCGAAAAACTCAAATATGGTCGCGCCCGCACCCCGTTCCTCAAGCCCGGTGACAGCGTGCGCATCGGCGCCGTCAACGCCGAGGGCACCGCCGTCTTCGGCGATATCGTCCAGACCGTAGCGGTGGTTTAACTAAGTGAATCTCCACATGCTGGCCTCGGCCTAACCCGTTGCCAGCGCTGGTAACATTCCCGTGTAGCCGTTGGGCCTTGGGGCGCGTCGTGCCAGTCTCGGGCGACTAGTGAGGGGCCCGGTTCCGGTGCCCCTCAGCGCCTCCAAAGCATTTGGGCGGCCCCTTGGGGCCGCCCTTTTTTCTTTTCGGCTTGATTTCTGCCGGCGCTCCGGCCAATCATGGCCCCATGAAGAGCCAGATCATTCTGATTAACCGCTGCATTATTACCTGCTAACCACTCGTTGGCGGCGCGGTTTTCTTCATTCTCATTCTGATACCCGAAGAGCCGTCTGCCAGCGCAATTTCGCATGGCCAGGATACGGACGCTTATGACCACGCCGCAGCTCACGCTTTACAACACGCTCACCCGCGCCAAGCAGGTCTTCACCCCGCTCGATGCCGCCAATGTGCGCATGTATGTCTGCGGCCCGACGGTTTATGACTTCGCCCATATCGGCAATGCCCGTCCGGTCATCGTCTTCGACGTGCTGTTCCGCCTGCTGCGCCATGTCTATGGCGCCAGCCACGTCACCTATGTCCGCAACATCACCGACGTCGATGACAAGATCAACGCCCGTGCTCTGCGCGATTTCCCCGAGCTGCCGCTGAACGAGGCCATCCGCCGCGTCACCGAGCGCACCGAGCAGCAATTCCTTGCCGATGTTGCCGCCTTGGGCACGCTGGAGCCGACCATCCAGCCCCGCGCCACCGACAATATCGCCGAAATGCAGACCCTGATCAGCGCGCTGCTGGGCAATGGTCACGCCTATCAGGCCGCCGGCGAAGTGCTGTTCGACACCACCTCCATGGCTGATTACGGCCAGCTCTCCGGCCGCAATCTCGAAGACAATCTGGCCGGCGCCCGCATCGCCGTCGACGTCCACAAGAAGAACCCGGCCGATTTCGTGCTGTGGAAGCAGTCCGCCGACAATGAGCCGGGCTGGGACAGCCCGTGGGGCCGCGGCCGCCCCGGCTGGCATATCGAATGCTCGGCCATGAGCGAGCGCTATCTCGGCCAGACCTTTGATATTCACGGCGGCGGGCTCGACCTGATCTTCCCGCACCACGAAAACGAAATCGCCCAGTCGCGCTGCGCCCACGGCACCCACGCCATGGCCAATATCTGGATGCATAACGGCTTCCTGCAGGTCGAAGGCCAGAAGATGAGCAAGAGCCTGGGCAATTTCGTCACCATCAACGAATTGCTGGAAACCGGCGCCATGGGCGGCCGCGCCTGGATCGGCGACGTGCTACGCCTGGCCATGCTGATGACGCATTACCGCGAACCGATCGATTTCTCAGTCAAGCGCCTGGAACAGGCCGAAGCCAAGCTGGCCGACTGGCAACGCGCCGCCCGCGGCGCCGAACTCGGCCCCGACGACGCCCCCGACGCCTCGGTGATCGCCGAACTGGCCGACGACCTCAACTTTCACCGCGCCTCGGTGACGCTGGATGTCATCGCCAAGAAAGCCAATCGCGACGAAGGCAACGCCCGCCACTGCCTCGCCGCCACCCTGCGTTTCCTCGGCTTCAGCCTCGACAGCCTGCTGACCTCCGACGACGGCTGGCAAGAGCCCCCCCACATCGCCACCGCCATCGCCGAGCGCCTAGCAGCCCTCAACGCCAAAGACTTCGCCAAAGCCGATACCATCCGCAACACTCTGTCCGAACAGGGCATCGCCCTGATGGATTACAAGGACGAAGCCGGCGCACGCGCGACCAAATGGGAGATGAAGCGGTGAGATTGGTCCGCGCGGAAGCGACCCCTCACCCGTCTCGGCCTGCGGCCGATCCACCCTCTCCCTCAAGGGGAGAGGGGAGGCCCGGTGCTGGGGAAGCCACGATGCCCCCTTCTCCCCTTGAGGGAGAAGGTGCCCGAAGGGCGGATGAGGGGTCAGCGATGCCAAAGCGAGCGCGAACCGAATGGCGTACCGCCAAGACGCCCCGTCTGCGTAACTTCGCTCGAACCATGCGCCACGAACCGACTGAGGCGGAGGCCAAATTCTGGGCGCTCCTCCGTAATCGCCGCCTGGTGAACTACAAATTCCGCCGTCAGCTCCCAATTGGCGACTACATTGCTGATTTCGTCGGCCTGTCCGCCAAGCTCATCGTCGAACTCGACGGCTCCCAGCACGCCGATTCCACCTATGACGCGACCCGCGATGCCTATCTCCGGGCGCAGGGCTTCCATCTCCTCCGCCTGTGGAATCACGACATCCTCGCCCGCCCCGATACTGTCCTCGATGCCGTCTGGAACGCCCTCAATCCCGCTCAGGAGGTCCCCCATGATTGATCGCGCTGGCTCCCCGTTTCTCCACACTCTCTCCCTTCAATCCGACAACTACTGACACCGCCTGACAGCACGACATTTCACTGACGGCCCATCCACTACAGGAGATTGAAATGATTGATCACGTTGGTATTTTGGTTTCGGACTGGGCCAAGTCGCAGGCGTTCTATGACGCGACCCTGGGCGCTCTCGGCGCGACGCTCTTGCAACTGGTGCCCGAGCAATACACCGGCGGCGTCAAGGTGGGGGGCTATGGCCGCCAGAAGCCCGATTTCTGGATGACCGAAAGCCAGACGCCCGGCGGCGGCCGCCACTATGCCTTCGCCGCCCAGAGCCGTGCCGAGGTCGATGCCTTCCACGCGGCGGCTATGGCGGCTGGCGGGCGCGACAATGGTGCGCCCGGCCTACGCGCCGATTATCACCCCAATTACTACGCTGCCTTCGTGATCGATCCGGATGGCAACAATATCGAGGCGGTGTGTCATGCCCCCGGTTGAGGCCCATACCGGCGGGTGCCAGTGCGGGGCGGTGCGCTTCAGCGTCACCCGCCTCGGCCGCCCGTCGATCTGCCATTGCCGCATGTGCCAAAAGGCGTTTGGCGGGTTTTTCGGCCCGCTGGTCACCGCGCATAATGCGCACTGGACCCGTGGCGAACCCAAATGGTTCCAGTCATCCAACGCCGCCCGCCGCGCCTTTTGCGGCGAGTGCGGCACGCCGCTGGCCTATGAAACCCGCTTCGGGCTCGAACTGGCCATCGGCGCCTTTGACGATCCGACGGTGGCCGCTCCGGTGCTGCAGGTCAATCTCCACGACCGGCTGCCCTTCTTCAAGGATTTGACCTCGCTGCCCGAGCGCACCGAAGCCAGCGACGAATGGCGCGATTTCCTCGCCGGCATCCATTCCAACCAGCATCCCGACCACGATACCGAAGACTGGCCACCGAGGGAGACCAAGTGATGCAGCGCTATGCCATGGAGGTCAGCGGCGGTTGCCAATGCGGTGCCGTGCGCTATCACACCAGTGAAATGCTGGACAATGCGCACATCTGCCACTGCCGCATGTGCCAGAAAGCCATGGGCAATATCTTTGCCGCCTTGGTCGCCGCACCGCGCGAGGCCCTGGTGTGGACGCGCGGCACCCCGGCGCGGTTCCGCAGTTCCGAGCATGTCGACCGGGGCTATTGCCGCGATTGCGGCACGCCGCTGTTCTACGACAATCTCGAAGGCAGCCGCATCAACCTCACCATCGGTTCGCTCGACCATCCCGAGCTGTTCCCGCCCCATGCCAATACCGGCCAGGAAGCGCAGGTGCCCTGGTTCACCACGCTGACCAGCATCGACAACGGCGGCGCCACTGAATCCGGCGACCAGCAAGCCTGGGCCGCCGCCATCAAATCCACCAATCACCAGCATCCTGACCACGACACCGAACGTTGGCCCGAGTAGTTTCATGACCAAAACCCGCCTCTACATCTTCGACACCACCCTGCGCGACGGCGCCCAGACCGCCGGCATCGAGTTCTCGCTGGAGGACAAGATTGCCATTTGCCGTCTGCTGGAAGAGCTGGGGGTCGACTATGTCGAAGGCGGCTATCCCGGCGCCAATCCGGTGGACACCGAGTTCTTCGAAACCAAGCGCACCAGCACGGCCAAGTTCACCGCCTTCGGCATGACCAAGCGGGCAGGGCGTTCCGCCGCCAACGACCCCGGCGTGCAGGCGCTGCTCAATTCCAAGGCCGACGCCACTTGTTTCGTCGCCAAGACCTGGGATCATCAGGTCAAGACCGCGCTCGAAATCACCCTCGAGGAAAACCTCGCCAATTTGCGCGACACCGTGGCCGCCGCCGTCGCCGCCGGAAAGGAAGCGCTGATCGACTGCGAGCATTTCTTCGATGGCTTCAAGGCCAATCCGGAATACGCCCTGTCCTGCATCCGGACCGCGCTCGATGCCGGCGCCCGCTGGGTCGTGCTCTGCGACACCAATGGCGGCACCATGCCCTCCGAGGTGAGCGCCATTGTCGGCCAGGTGCTGGAAGTCGCTCCCGGCGACCGCATCGGCATCCACGCCCATGATGATACCGGCCAGGCCGTCGCCAACACTTTGGCCGCCGTCGAAGCCGGCGTGCGCCAGATTCAGGGCACGCTCAACGGCATCGGCGAGCGCTGCGGCAACGCCAATCTCATCACCCTGATCCCCAGCCTGGTGCTCAAACCCTATTATGCCGACCGCTTCGAAACCGGCATCGACGCGGCCCGCCTGACCCGGCTGGCGCAGATTTCCCGCGCCTTCGATGACCGCCTCAATCGCGCGCCGTTCAAGCAGGCGCCCTATGTCGGCGCTTCGGCCTTCGCTACCAAGGCCGGCATCCATGCCTCGGCCCTGCTCAAGGATTTTTCCAGCTACGAGCATATCCCGCCCGAAAGCGTCGGCAATGAGCGCGCCATCATGGTCAGCCAGCAGGCCGGCAAGTCCAATCTGCTGACCGCTCTGGCTCGCCACGGCATCGAACTGGCCAAGGATGACCGGCGTCTCGAAACCCTGCTCGCCACCGTCAAGGACCGCGAATCGCGCGGCTATTCCTATGACGGCGCCGATGCGTCCTTCGCCGTTCTGGCCCATGAAGTGCTCGGTACGCTGCCCAGCTTCTTCACCGTGGAAAATTATCGCGCCAGCGTAGAGCGTCGCCACAATGCGCAGGGCGAGGAAATCACCGTCACCGAGGCGGTGGTCAAGCTGCGCGTCGAGGGCGAATTGCTGATGTCGGTGGCCGAGGGCAATGGCCCGGTCAACGCGCTCGATCTGGCCATGCGCAAGGATCTGGGCAAGTTTTCCAGCCGCATCGAAGATCTCGAGCTGGTCGACTTCAAGGTGCGTATCCTCGATGGCGGCACGGGCGCGATCACCCGTGTACAGGTCGAAAGCCGCGATGGTAGCGGCGAGCGCTGGTTCACCATGGGCGTTTCGCCCAACATCATTGATGCGTCCTTTGAAGCTCTGTATGAATCAATCACCTACAAGCTGTTGAAAACTGAAGCGGCGCAGCACACGACAGCAAAACTGGCTTAACCGGGCAGCCTGCGCAGCAGGAATTGCCCTAACGGTCCGGGAGGACAAACTGGCCGAAACCGCTCCGAAAAAACCTCTAGCGCTCACCATCGGGGCAGCGGCGGTTACCCTTGCTGTCATCATCGGTGTGCTCACCGGTCCGTCCGTGGTCAGTTGCTTCAATTCGGCTGACGGCATGGGCGCCTGTCTGCGCGGCAAGCTGGTCGAATCCGGGATCCTGCCGCCGACGGCCGTTGCCGCCACCGACGCCGCAACCCCAGCCGCCAATGCTGCGCCCGCCGCCGAAACATCGGTCGGCGAACCCGCGCTCGATGTCGCGCCAGGCCTCGAGGTTCCCGACGATCTGATCGCCGCCACTTTCGGCCTGCTCCGCGCCGAGCCGGACGGCTCGGTGGTCATCGCCGGCAGCGGCACGCCAGGCAGCGAAGTTGAAATTTTCTCCAACGGCGAACTGCTGGGCAAGACCGTGGTGGAGCCTAGCGGCGACTGGGTACTGGTGCCCGACGCGCCCATCGCCCCCGGTGGCACCGAAATTACTCTGGCCGAAGTCGGCAAGACCGGCCAGGCGGCTCAGTCCTTCGTGGTCGTCATCAATGACGACAAGACCAGCGAACCGCTGGTCGTCGCCAGCACGCCGGGCGCCATCAGCCAGGTGCTGCAGGGCCTCGAGGGCCCCGCCGCCGCAACCACCACCCAACTGGCCGCCGCCGATCCGGTCGCGCCTGCTTCGACACCGGCAGCACCTGCCGCAGTTGCGCCCACTCCGGCAACCGAACCCGCTGCCGCCGCACCCGCTGCTACGGAGCCGGCCCCTGCGGCCGAAGCCCCTGCCACAGCAACGCCTGCACCGGCAGCCGAGCCGTCCACGGCGTCCCCGGCCGCGCCTGCCGTCGAGCCCTCAACGCCCGCGATTGCCGCTGCCCCCGCAGTTGAGCCGGTGCCCGCCACTGAGCCGGCTCCGGCCGTCGCTGCCCCGACCCCTTCCGTCGCGCCGGCCCCAGCCGCCGACGCGCCAGCAGCCGTTGCGGCAGCCACTCCCGCTGCCCCGACACCGGCTGCGCCCGTTGTCGCATCTACCGTCGCGCCGCCCACCATCGACGCCATCGAAATCGAGGGTGACCGCACCTTCTTTGCCGGTGCTGGTCCCAACGGTGCCACCATCCGCCTCTATGTCGATGACGCCTTCATCGCCGACACCATCGTCGCCGATGGTCGCTGGCTGGTTGAAGCCGGCAAGGTGCTGACTGCGCCGCAACAGCGCGTCCGCGTCGACCTGCTCGAAGCCAATAGCGCCAGCGTCGCCGCCCGCGCCGAAGTTGACTTCCAGGTCGACCTTCCCGCCGACGCCGCCCCAGTCGCCGTCGCTGACGCCCCTGCCGTCGCCGCCCCAGCCGAACCGGCCCCGGCAACGTCTCCTGCCGCCGCTCCGGCCCCCGCCGCACAGCCCAGCGCGCCCGCTGCGGCCACAGCCGCTCCGGCTGCCACCGCACCAGCCACAACCCCGCCTGCGCCCGTTGCGGCCACGGCAGAGCCCGCTCCAGCTGCTGCCGAGCCCACGCCAGCCGCTTCGCCCGCAACGCCTGCGGCCACGCCAACTGCCCCCGCAACTCCTGCGGCCCAGCCGGCGCCATCCGCGGAGCCCGCCGTGCCCACTCTGGTTGCGGTGGCTGTCGGCTCGCCCGATGCCCAGCGCTTTGCTTCGGGCAAGGCCATCATCCGGCGTGGTGACAATCTCTGGACTATTGCCCGCCGCGTTTATGGCGAGGGCATCAAATACACCACGATCTATGAGGCCAATACCGGCCAGATCCGCGATCCGGACCGGATTTACCCCGGCCAGGTGTTCGAGCTGCCGAATTAATTTTGCGGTTTGGACGCAAAACACGAAAAACTATGCGCACAACATGGCCCGCCACTCGGCGGGCCATTGATTATTGGCGCGAGAAACCCCATTTTATCGTCAAATGACGATTAAAGACAGACAGACCATGCGCGACGACGACATTGCCTCCATCATGCGAGCGATGGGCCACCCCGTGCGGCTCAATATTCTGCGCATCCTGGCCAAGCAGGAGCGCGGCGAGTGCTGCTGCGCCGATGTCACTGACGAGTTGACGCTGGCCCAGTCCACCGTGTCCCAGCACATCAAGGTGCTGCTCGACGCCGGCCTCATCGAGCGCAAGCCGCGTGGCACGCGCAATTGCTACATCGTTCAGCATGACCGGCTGAACGCCCTCGGGGCCGCCTATGCCGGCATGATCGCGGGCTTCAGCCCCGCGCCAGTCAATCTGGAATCGGAAACCGCCTGATGTCCTCTGATAGCGCTGATAAGAAGCCGTCCGTTAGCGCGGACGAAGGCTCGATCGTCTCTACTATCCGCAATCTGTGGCGCTATATGTGGCCGGCCGATCGCGCCGATCTGCGCTGGCGCGTCGTCATCGCGCTGGCCGCGCTGATCGTCAGCAAGGTCGCCACCACCTTCATTCCTTTCCTCTACAAGGGCATTATCGACTCCCTCGATGGCACCGATCCCAATTCGGCGCTGATCATGGGCGTCGCCATCCCGATCATGCTGGTGGTCGCCTATGGCGTCACCAGCCTGATTGATGCCGGTTTCCAGCAGTTGCGCGACGTGTGGTTCGCCAGCGTCGGCCAGAATGCCGTGCGCCAGCTGGCCTATGAGGCCTTTGTGCATATGCACAAGCTGTCGCTGCGCTTCCATCTGGCGCGCCGCACGGGCGGGCTGAGCCGGGTCATCGAGCGCGGCATCAAGGGCATCGAAACCATCGTCCGCTTCACCATGCTCAACATCGTCCCGACGATGATCGAGTTCGTGGTGACGGCCATCATCTTTGTCGTCATGTTCGGGATCAGCTATCTCGGCGTGCTGGTGCTGGTGATCTGGGGCTATCTGGTCTGGACCATCAAGGCGTCCAACTGGCGCATTTCCATTCGCCGGGACATGAACACCAGCGATACCGATGCCAATTCCAAGGCCATCGACAGCCTGCTCAATTACGAGACGGTGAAATATTTCACCAATGAGGACATGGAAGCCAAGCGCTACGACGCCGCCATGGCCGGCTATGAGCGCTCGGCTGTCCGCATCTGGACCTCGCTCGGCACCCTCAATTTCGGCCAGGCGCTGATCTTTTATGCCGGCACCGTCGTCATCCTGGTGATGGCCGCCTATGGCGTCATCGGCGGCACGCTGACCGTGGGCGATTTCGTCCTGCTCAACACTTTCCTGATCCAGATCTACCGGCCGCTCAACCAGATCGGCTTCGTCTATCGCGAGCTGCGTCAGGGCCTCACCGATATCGAGGAAATGTTCCGCCTGCTCGATCAGGAGCCCGAGATCACCGACAAGCCAGCGGCCGGGACGCTCGATGTGAGCAATCCCACCATCCGCTTCGACAATGTCACCTTCCACTACGATCCTGATCGGCCGATCCTCAAGGGCGTCAGCTTCGAAGTGCCGGCCGGCAAGACCGTCGCCATTGTCGGCCCCACCGGCGCCGGCAAGTCCACCATTTCCCGGCTGCTCTATCGCTTCTACGATGTCACCGGCGGCTCGATCACCATTGACGGGCAGGATCTGCGCGACGTCACCCAGAAGAGCCTGCGCTCGGCCATCGGCATGGTCCCGCAGGATACCGTGCTGTTCAACGACACGGTCGGCTACAACATCGAATATGGCCGCCCCGGCGCCACCCCGGACGAGGTCCACGCCGCTGCCAACATGGCGCAGGTCGGTCACTTCATCGAAAGCCTGCCCAAAGGTTACGAAACCCCGGTCGGCGAGCGCGGCCTGAAACTGTCCGGCGGCGAGAAGCAGCGCGTCGCCATCGCGCGCACCATCCTCAAGGCCCCGTCCATCCTCATCCTCGATGAGGCAACCTCGGCGCTCGACACCAAGACCGAGCGCGACATCCAGTCGTCTCTCGACGTGGTCTCGAAGAACCGCACCACCGTGGTCATCGCCCACCGCCTGTCCACCGTGGTCAATGCCGACGAGATCCTGGTGCTGCGCGACGGCGTCGTCGCCGAACGCGGCAATCATGCTGCGCTACTGGCCCATGACGGCCTCTACGCCCAGATGTGGAACCGCCAGCGCGAGGCCACCGAGGCCGAAGAACAGCTCCTGCTGCGCACTGCCAACGACCCCGACGGCTTCGTCAAACGCGGCACCCCCGCCGGCGAATAGGGCAGGGTGGCAGCACTACTGCCCCCAACGCTCGATGTCATCCCGGCCTCGAGCCGGGACCCATCCCGAGATTTCTCCGCCCCGTCACCACCCGACTTGTTCGGGTGGTCCAGCGGACGTGGGGTCATCGCTGGATTGCCGGGACAAGCCCGGTAATGACGGTCGGGCTAAAATCTAACGGCTGCCGCTGCTACTCCAGCGGCTCCGTATGCTCATGCAGCCATTGCTCCAGCACATCCTTGCGAAATGTACCGGCCTCAAGGTTCCCATAGATGAAGGCGATCCAGTCATCTTCCTCGCCGATTGGGGTGACACCATTGGCTTGCAGAAACAGAATAGTGCTGGCGAGTGCCACGCGCTTGTTACCGTCAATGAAGCCGTGGTTCATCGCCAGGCTCTCCCACAGCGCCGATGCCTCCTCGATCACATCGGCATAATAGCCAGTTTGGGGGCGCCATAGCGCGGAAAGGATCAAGCCTTGGTCGCGCACGCCTGGCGCGCCACCATAGTGTTGCAACTGCTCCTGATGAATCCAGAGCACGTCATCAAGGGTGAGATAGATGCGCGGGGCCATGGGGCTATTTCGCCAGGGCTTCGTACACCTTGCCCCAGCGCTTGATGCTCTCGCCGTGTAGCTTGACGATCAGCGGGTTAACGCGCGGCGCGTCGCTCTGCGCCACCAGCGCCCCATACTGCTCGGCCGACAGCACGACGGCGACGTCACGGCCATTCTTCTGGATGCGAACCGGCTCGGCCTGCGCCATCTCCAGCACCTGCCCAAATTTGTTCTTCGCATCGGTAGCGGTCATCGCGGCCATGGCGCGTCTCCTTGGCTAAATTAGCTAAGATGAAAATATAGCCAAAATAGCTAATTTGGCAAGGCCGTCGCGAACAAAAAAGGCCCGCATCGCTGCGGGCCTTTCCTCATTCCTCAATTAGTCTATTCCGCCGCTTCGGGGCGGTCCGGTCGGCTGACCACGGTCACGCCGTTCTTTTCCTTCTCCACCAGCCCGGCATCCGGGCTGACGATATAGCGCTTGCTGCCATCGGCATCGGCCGGGATTTCCACGGCCATGCCGTCAAAACCCGCTGGCGCCGCCACGGCCTGACCAACCCGGCCCGCGCCGCGCATCCGGCCGAACCGCTCCATGACCCACTTGATCTGGGCCCACATCACGGTCGGCGCGGTGACCATCACCGGCACCATGATCAGCGTCAGCGCCGTCGAGAAGAACAGCCCCGAAACCAGCGCGGCGCTGAGATGGATGAACCAGGAGCCGGCAATGCCGCCCAGCACGATTTCGCGCCGGATGAAGTCGAACTCCAGATTGGCCCACATCGGGATCACGCCCAGCGCCGTGAGGAACGCGGTCAGCAGCACCGGCCGCACGCGTTGCGCAGCGGTCAGCAGCATGGCCTTGACCGGTTCGACATGCTGGTGGCGGTTATAGTCGTTGTAGGTGTCGATCAGCACGATGCCGTTCTTCACCACGATACCCGCCAGCGCCACGATGCCCAGACCCGTCATGATGGCCGAGAAGCTCATGCCCGTCGCCAGCATGCCGAGCAGCACGCCGGCCACCGACATGATCACCGTCGAGAGCGTCACCATCACCTGGTAGAAGCTGTTATATTCCAGCAGCAGGATGAAGAAGATCAGGAACATCGCCATGCCGAAGGCTTGCACGATGAACGCGTTGGCATCGCCCATCTGCTCTTCAGCGCCGCCATAGGCGATGGTTACCCGCTCGGGGAAGGGCTGTTCGGCAATCCAGCTCTGCAACTCGGCCACCCGGTCGGCGACAAAAACCCCTTCCGGCAGGTTGGCGAGGCCGGCAGCAACCGGCATCTGATAGACCTGATTGCGCCGCTGGATATTGGCGACCTTGGGCACGGCGGTCCGCTCGATGAAATTGCTGACGGGGATCATGCCCTGCGCCGTGGCAATCCGCATCGAGTCGAGCGCGTCGAAGGTGCGCTCGTTCTTGGGCAGGCGAACCTTGATGTCGAGTTCCTTGCCGGTCTCGGCATCACGATAGGTGCCCAGATTGACGCCCGAGGTCACCAGCTGCACATAGGGCGCCAACTCGCGCACCCCGATGCCGTATTTTCCGGCCTCGTTGCGGTCGATGGTGATCTGCCAGTCAATGCCGGGGGAGGGGCGGCCATCTTCGATGTCGACCGTGTTCGGCATGCTTTCCAGATGCTGGCGGATCGCGGTCACCGTCGGCACTAGATCATCGTAATTGGTGCTCTCGACGCGCAGATTGATATCCTTGCCCGCCGGCGGACCATTTTCGGCCGCCAGCACCTGGATATCGAGCCCGGCAAAGCCGGCGACGCGCTCGCGGATATTGGCGAAGATTTCCTCGGCCTTGACGCGATTATTATAATCCACCAACTGCAGCTGGAAATTGCCGATCGTATCCGGCGGCGTGGTGCCGAAGGCGCCGGTAGCGCCGAACTGCATGATCACGTCCTGGATGCCCTGGACCTGCATGATCTCGTCGCCGATATCGGCCAGCATATCGCGGATTTCTTCCGGCGAATAATTGCCGCGCCCCACCACGGCCACCGTGGCGAATTCGGGCTCCGAGGCCGGGAAGGCCTCGGTGCCGGTCGGATGGGTGGCATAGGTGACAAAGATCGTGGCGATGATGCCGAAGCCCACCGCCAGCGTCGGTAACGGCCAATGCAGCAAATGCTCCAGCATCCGCACATAGATGCCGGTCAGGCCCTTGACCTTCTTGGAGTCGAACTTGTCGGCATACATCACGGTATCGGCGGCCTCTTTGGCCTTCGGATCGATATGCGTGGAGGCGATCACCGCGCCGATCACCGGCATGAAGATCAGCGCCGAGATCAGCGACGCCACCATGACGATGATCACGATCATCGGCAGATAGCTCATGAACTTGCCGATAATGCCCGGCCAGAACAGCAGCGGAATGAACGCGCCCAGCGTGGTCGCCGTAGCCCCCACCACCGGCACGAACATCTTGCGCACCGCCAGGATGAAGGCCTCCTTCTTGGACACCCCCTCCTGCAGTTTTCGCTCGGCATATTCGACCACCACCACCGGGTCGTCCACCAGCACGCCCACGGCGATCACCAGTCCGAACATCACCATCATGTTGATGGTCATGCCCAGCGACTGGGCCACTAGGAACGCCATCATGAAGGACAGCGGGATCGACATGCCGATCATGATCGCCGGGCGGATGCCCAGCGTCGCCACGCAGGTGATCAGCACCAGCGCCACCGCGGTCAGCACCGCCGCTTCCAGCGAGCGGAACAGGCTGGTGGTGGTCTCGGCCTGATCGAGGAAGAAGCTGTAATGCACACCCTCCGGCCAGCTTTCGGCCAGCGTCGCGGTGGTCGCGCGCGCCTTGTCGGACACGTCGATGATATTGGTGCCCAGCTTCTTGGACACGCCCAGGATCAGCGCCGGCTGGCCATTGACCGTGGTGTAATCGGTGGCGTCGGACAGCGTGCGGGTAATGGTGGCGACGTCGCCAAAGGTCACGACGGTGTTGCCATCGGTCTTGAGCGGCAGCGCGAACACGTCCTGCGGATTGGTGATGAGGCCGGGAACCTCGATATTGAACGCGCCCTGGCCGGTATTGAGCGTGCCGCCGGGCACCACCATGTTGTTGCGGCTCAGCGCGTCAAACAGCTGGTTGGCGGTCAGCCCATAGGCTTCCAGCCGCAGCAGGTCGATGCGCACTTCGAGGATTTCGTCACGGGCGCCCGAGAGCACGGCCTCGCGAACTTCGCCAATGCCTTCCAGCGCGTCCTGCAGGTCTTCGGCGCGGCGCACCAGTTCCTTTTCGGGCGCGGTGCCATAGACCGCCACCGAGATGATCGGCATGCCAACGAGATCGATTTCATTGACGCTTGGATCATCGGCTTCCTTGGGAAGCTTGGAGCGCAGCGCGTCCATGCGGGCCCGGGTATCGTTCAGCGCCTTGTCCTTGTCGGTATTGATATCGAATTCAAGGAACACCGAGGCGTGGCCGGTGGTCGAGGTCGAGCTGATATTGACCAGCCCCGGCAGATTGGCCAGTTCTTCCTCGGCCGGCTTGGCCAACAGGTTTTCGGCGTCGCGCGGGGCCACGCCGGTCTGGCTGATCGAGACGTAGAGATACGGCACATCGATGGCCGGGAAGCTCTCCTTGGGCATCGAGATATAGGCCGAAATGCCCGCCGCCAGCATGATCACCATGACCGTCAGGACGACGCGCGGCATCCTGAGGATTTTGACGATAAACTCGACCATGATCAGACGCTTTCTGCGCTTGCGGTGGGAGTTTCACCGGCCGTGGCCTTCACGGCCTGGCCGGCGGTAACATTTTCCTGGCCCACGGTGATGACATCGGTGCGCAGCGGCAGGCCGGTGACCCAGACCCCATCGCGGGTATCGCTGACGATGGTGATCTCGTGGAACGCCACCAACCCGTCCTCGACCGTGCGCACGCCCAGCGTGCCTTCATCGTCCAGCGTCAGGGCCGACTGCGGAAGCAGATGGCCGGGGGCGGTGCCCAGGGTCACGATGGCTTCCGCCGTCACCCCGTCGCGAATGGACAGATCGTCATTGGCGAATTCGATTTCAACCGGGAAGGAGCGGGTGGCATTGTCCGCCACCGACGAGATGAACGTCACCTTGCCGTCGATCTTGGCGCCGGTCACCGTGGTGATCACCGCGTCGAGCCCCAGCTTGGCCAGCCCGATGCGCGATTCCGGCACCTGGCCGAGGAACACCATGGGGTTGAGCTGCACGATGGTAGCGCAGGGCTGGCCCTGGCCCAGCATCGAGCCGGCGTTTGCCACCGGGTCCTGCACCACGCCGGCCACCTTGGCCTTGATTTCGGTACGGTTGAGTTCAGCCTGGGCATTGTCGAGCCCGGCCTGTGCCGAGGACACAGAAGCCTTGGCGCCGCTCAGCGCCACGTCAAGGGCCCGGCCGGTATTGGGTGCCGCCAGCCCTTTCGTCCGCAATTCGGCATTGGTGTCGAAATCGAGCTGGGCTTGCACGAGGCCCGCATTGGCCTGTTCCAGCCCGGCCTGCGCCTGCGCCACGGCGGCAACGCGGGTGCCCTGGTCCAGCGTGCACAGGGCATCGCCCACCGCCACGGTCTGGCCCTTGGTCACATGCACCGCATCGACAATGCCGGCAGTTTCCGCCACGGCGCCGACCGAGGCCTTGGCCTGGGTGCGCCCGCGCAGGGGGACGTCAATCTTCATCGGCTCGGCGGTATAGGTCACCGTCTGCACCGTTGGCACCGGGGCCGAGCCGCCATTTTCCGCAGCATTGCGTTGGGCAATGGTCAGGGTCGGATCGGTTTCGGGATGGGGGTGCTCGGCCAGTATGCCGGCCTCGCCCAGCGTCGTGGCGAGAGGACCATTTTCCTGGCCTTCAATCACCGAAATAATCTTGGTTTCGCCCTTGCCTGGGCCATTACCACCGACAACCAGGGTTCCGGTTGCCAGCCAGCCGCCGATACCGAGCAGGATCAGCAGGGCTACGCCATAGGAAAACAGTGCACGCATTCGGTCTCGTCCCTATTATTCAGCCGCGTCTTTGCCCGGCTCGGCTCGCGCCAAAGTGATCAGTTCGTGCATATGGGAGCGCATATGCCGTTCGGCAACCTCCATCACCGCACGACCATAATTTATGACCCAGGCGTCCGAAGCGTTGCTTTCCCGCTGCGAGAAGGCGTCTTCGAGCTTGCGATGGGCCTCGATATTATTTTGCAAAAATTCATTGGCCCGCATCTCCACCAGCTCACGCGGCAGGATATGGGCAAAACGCGCAAACAGCAGGAATGGGCTGCGGAACATGTCCTCGCCCAAGGGTGCTGCCAGTTCCTCGGCGAAGGCCGCACGGCCTGCGTCGGTGATCGAATAGACTTTTTTGGCTGGCTTGCCGCTCTGCTGCTCGGTGCGGCTGGTCACCAGACCAGCATCTTCGAGCCGGGCCAGGGCCGGGTAAATCGAGCCGAAGCTGGCTTCGACGAAATAGGAGCACTCGCCCTCAACGCAAAGCCGCCGGATTTCATATCCGGTCGCTTCCCCGTCATAGAGGATCGATAGGCATAGGGTTCTGACGTTCATGCGCTGGCTCCGCCGGGCATATGCCGGGCCGGTATATGCCGGTTCTGTATATGCCCAGCCGCCATCGCGCAAGTAATCCGCCGCGATTCATCCAGCAGAGCAGTTAAGATCAGGTTGCATGGCTCAGGCAACGACCGCGATGTCATCCCGGCCTTGAGCCGGGACCCATCCTGAAATGATCGCAGCGGCGCGATCTATGGATTGTCCCGCGAAACAGCAGCCTATGCTCGACCTCAGCGAGCCCCCATGCCCTCCCTCCCCCTTGAGGGGAGGGCCGGGGAGGGGGTGGCATTGCGGGCAGCTGGACGACCCCCACCCTCAATCCCTCCCCTCAAGGGGGAGGGAGGCGAACGAACCGATACGACCGAGACGCGACCAACGTGAACAGTCTGGTGGAGTGGAGCCAAACCGCCGAAGTTCCCTAATCCAGCAACTTCACCATTTCCGCCGCCACCCGCTGCGCCAGTTCCACACTCGCCGCCGCTACGAAATACGAATTCAAGAACCCCGATGCCTTCTTGCCATAGGTCATCCGCGCCCCATCCAGCGTCACCACCGCCCCGCCGGCCGCCTCCAGCACCGCCTGTCCCGCCGCCGTGTCCCACTCCGAAGTCGGGGTAAATCGCGGATAAAGCTGCGCATCGCCCCGCGCCAGCAGGCAGAATTTCAGTGACGAGCCGACCGACACATCGGCCTCTACATCCAGCGTTTCACACAAGGACGCCAGCGCCTTATGCCCATGCGATCGGCTGGCCACAATGCGCAGCCGTTCCGCCCCGGCCACCGCAATCGCCCGCCGCTCGCCGACAATCCCGTCCAGCGTATTGCAGAACCAGGCGCCTGAAGCGTCGCCGACAAAGGTCTCGCCCGTCACCGGCGCCAGCACCACGCCCATCACCGGCACGCCATGCTCCACCAGCGCGATATTGACGGTGAACTCGCCATTGCGCTTGATGAATTCCTTGGTCCCGTCCAGCGGATCGACCACGAAATAGCGCTCGCCCAGCACCGGAATGATCCCCGCCGCCACGCTTTCCTCGCCCAGCACCGGAATGCCGGTCGGCTTGAGCAGATCGAGGATCACCGCTTCCGCCGCCGCATCGGCCTCGGTCACCGGCGAGCCATCTGCCTTGGTCTCTGCCGCAATCGGCCGGGCATAGACATCCAAAATCAGTCGCGCCGCGGCAATCGCCGCCTCAAGCGCCAGCCTGGTCAAAGCCTGATCGGTCGGCGCCTGCATGGTCACACTCACCTTAAGCCTCCACCACCACATCGAGCCCCAGATCGAGCGGGGTCGCCGCCATGGTGATCTGGCTGGTGGAGATATAATCGACGCCGGTTTCGCCAATCGAGCGCACCCGCTCCAGCTTCACCCCACCCGAGGCTTCCAGCTTGGCCCGGCCGGCAGTGATCGCCACTGCCTGCCGCAGCAACTCATTGTCCATATTGTCGAGCAGGATCACCCGCGCCCCGGCCGCCAGCGCCTCTTCCAGCTCGGCCAAACTCGCCACCTCGATTTCGATGGCCACCAGATGCCCGGCAAACGCCTCGGCCGCCTGATAGGCCGCCGTTACGCTGCCGGTCACCGCGATATGGTTATCCTTGATCAGGATGGCGTCATCCAGCGCATAGCGGTGATTGGCCCCGCCGCCGCACCGCACCGCATATTTTTCGAACGCCCGCAGCCCCGGCGTGGTTTTGCGCGTGTCGCAGATCTGCGCCCCGGTCCCCGCCACCGCATCGGCGTAAATCCGGGTCAGCGTGGCGATGCCGCTCATATGATTGAGAAAATTCAGCGCCACCCGCTCGGCCGACATCACCAGCCGCGCCGGGCCGGTCACCGTCGCCACCAGCCCACCAACGGCCACCGCATCGCCATCAGCCAGCGCCGGCGTGAACACCACGCCATCGCCCACCAGCCGAAACGCCGCCGCCGCCAGTTCCAGCCCGGCAATCACCCCGGCCTCGCGCGCCGACAGCGTCGCGGTGGCCTTTGCCTCGGGATGCAGCGTCGCCTGACTGGTCAAATCCCCCGCCAGCCCCAGATCTTCCTCCAGCGCCGCGGCGACCGCACGGTCAACCAGCACACGCGGCAATTGGGCAGGCAAGCGGGCAGGGCGGGACATCTTCTGGCTCCTCAATCAGTGACGCTGCTCTACGCGCGCCAGCCAACACTGGCAACCGCCTAACGGGGCATGCTTTTGCAACTGGCTTCAAGGTGCTTGGAATACGATTTCTCAGTCGTCACCCTCCCCCTTGCGGGGAGGGATCAAGGGTGGGGGTGGTTTGGCCCCGAGGGCGGGGACAGCGCAGTGCACCACATCCACCAAAATGGCACCATCCCCCCCAACCCCGATCTGATACCTCCCCCTTGATGGGGGAGGCCAGGAGGGGATGGGGGAGGCCAGGAGGGGGTGGAGCCACACGCACCAGTGCGACGAGCGCCCCGCTACACCAAATGCTTCACCGTATGATCCGCCTCGATAATCGCCTTGGTCAGGCTCCCCGTGGCCGGATAGAGCGGGATCAGACACGCCTGCAGCGCGTGATAAATATCCGGCTTGCCGACAAACAGCCGCGACGTCGGCGTCAGATCTTCCTTGAGTTCGCTCAGCCAGCCGCCCCGCACATGGTCGATCACGTGGTTCTCGGCATAGTCCCACAGCTTGCGATACCAGCTCTGGAAATAATCCTCATTGTCGAAGGCCGAAATATAGGCCGCCGCGCCGATGGCCTCGCTCGCCGGCCACCACAGCTTCTCGCGCATGATCGGCTTGTTGTCCCAGTCCAGCGTATAGAAAAACCCGCCATGGGCCTTGTCCCAGCCCAGCTCGATCGACTGGCGGAACAGCTCGCGCGCCGCCGCGGTCACCCAGCTCAGCCGCTTTTCGCCCAGCACCCACAGCTGATACAGCAGCCGCGCCCATTCCAGCCAATGCCCCGGCGTGGTGCCGGACGGGCGGAACATTTCATTGCCCTCATAATCCTTGTCGAGCACCCATTGATCGTCGAAATGCTCGGCCACCCGGTGCCCCAACGGCACGGCATGCTTGAGGATGATCAGCTCGGCGATCCGCTCGGCCTTGGTCAGATAGGCTTTGTCACCCGTCGCCTCATAGGCCGCCATCAGCGCTTCGGTCATATGCATATTGGCGTTCTGCCCGCGATAGGGCAGCAGTTGGCTCCAGTTCTGGTTATACTGGTCCCGCACCGAGCCGCTTTTCTCGTCCCAGAACCGCGTGTTGATCACTTCGGTCACGTCGGCGATCATCTGGTCGGCCAGGGGATGCCCCACCAGCTTGGCGCTCGAGGCTGCCAGCAGCACGAAGGCATGGCCATAGGCCTGCTTGCTGGAATCCTTGGGCCCATGGTCATCCAGCGACCACATATAGCCGCCGTGCCGGGCATCGCGGTGCTTTTCCCAGAGATAGCGCATGCCGTGATCGACGATTTCGTCCGAGCCCGGCCGCCCGATCAGGCTGCCAATGGCAAAGCAATGCACCATGCGCGCCGTGCCATGGATCTGCCGCGTCGAATTATCCGCATCGATCGGCTTGCCGTCATCCTCCAGCTCGAAAAACCCACCCTTGGGATTGATCGACGGCGCCTGGAAAAAATCGAACAGATTATTGGCCTGCCGCATCAGATACTGCCGATGAAACGGCCGGCTCGGCCACGGGGTCGAATTGGTGTTGGGCAGGCTGGCGTCGGTCATGATTGCTCCGGGATGCTGAGTGACCGAGCTATAGCCGGAGCATCGCAACGTTGCAATTTCCAAGGCGCGATCACCCCAGATCGTCACCCTCGGGCTTGACCCGAGGGCTCTACACTTGTGACGCGCGCAGTATGGCCTACCGCCGATACCAGCCTTCCACTCGCGCCACTTCCTCGGCCGAACCCAAAATCACCGGCACCCGCTGGTGAATCTCGCTCGGCATCAGTTCCAAAATCCGCTGCTGCCCCGTCGTCGCGCCGCCCCCCGCCGCTTCGACGATCAGCGCCATCGGATTGCCCTCATAGAGCAGCCGCAGCCTCCCGCCCTTGCTCACAGTCTCGCTATCGAGCGGATACATGAAAATCCCACCCCGCATCAAAATCCGATGGATATCCGCCACCATCGAGCCGACCCAGCGCATATTGTAGCGCTTGCCCGCCGGCCCGGTTTCCCCGGCCACATTCTCGTCCACATAGCCCCGCGTCGCCGCATCCCAAAACCGCTCGCGCGCCGTGTTGATGGCATATTCCCCCGACGCCTTGGCGATCTGCAGCCCGTCGCCGGTCAGCACGAACACCCCGGCTGCATCCAGCGTGAACGCCGCCACGTTCTGCCCAAAGGTCAGCACCAGGCTGGTCGCCGGCCCATAGGCCGCATAACCCGCCGCCACTTGCGCCGTGCCGGGCTGCAACAGTCCGCCGCTGGCCTCCAGCACTGAAAAAATCGTGCCCACAGTGACGTTTACGTCGAGGTTTGAAGATCCATCCAGCGGATCGGTCGCCACCAGATAGCGTCCTTGATTCGGCAGCTGAACCGCTTCATCCAGCTCTTCCGACACCAGAATCGACACATTGGGATTCTGCCCTATGTGATTCAAAACAATGTCGTTTGAGACGATATCGAGCGTCTTCTGCGCCTCGCCCTGCACATTGGTGTGCCCGGCCAGCCCGGTCTGTCCGCTGATCGGCGCCAGCCGCAATACGCCTGCGATTTCCGCACTCGCCGCCGCCATGCTCGCCACCACCGAGGCCAGTTTCGGATCGACAGTCTGGGCAGCAAGCCATTGGGGCAGGGTGGTGGTCATGGGGGCACTCACGGAACGAAAGGAAGGCCACACTCTCCCCAAGCCGCCCCTGCAAACAAGCCCCACTTTCGCAGCACGCCCCTAAATCTCCCGCGCCAGATCCGCCAGCAACCCCGCCGCCACGCTCAGCCGTGACACCGTCAATTCCCCCTGCGTCAGTTCCGCCACCGCCTTCGCCGTCCGCGCAATCCCGGCCTTCTGCCGTGTCGCCCAACCAGCCAGCCCGCCCTCGGTCTTCAGCACATCGGCGGTCAGGTCGCGCTGCGCCCGCATCAGATTGGCCAGTGCCCGGTCCAGCGCCATCCGCTCAAACCGATCACTCAGCGCAATCGTCCGCCCCTGTTCGATCACCGGCCACAGCGCAAAGGTCGCGAACACCCCGAAGAACGCCGCCGCGCCCTCGGCCACCGAGACACCCGCACGCTCGCTGACCAGCACGATATCGCTGGCGTAGCCTAGCACCGGCAATTCGGCGATGCGCTGCGCCAGTTCCCCCGGCACGCCCTTGGCCATCAGTTCCGCTGCCATGAAGGTCACCCCTTCGCGCAGCGACGCCGGCAGGCTGGTGCCCAGGATCGCCTTGAGCGCCGCGACGCCCCCGGCATGCCGTGCCACCAGCCCGGCCACGCCCTGCGTCACATCGGCATTGCGCAAAAACCACAGGCTCTCCTGCCGCAGCAGCGCCATCACCTCGGCATAGAGCTCCAACTGCACCGCCCCGGCCACCTGCCCATCCAGCGCATCGATGGCCCGGTTGAGCGCGCCCAGCCCATACACGTCCCGCGTGGCCGCATAGACCAGCGCCGCCTCGCCCGGACTGGCGCTGGTCGCCGCCGTCAGATCGCTGACAAAAGCCGGCCCGCCGCGATTGATCATCGCATTGGCCAGCACCGTGGCAATCACCTCGCGCCGCAGCCGATGCTCGGCCACCGCGTCGGGGTAAGTCGTGTGAAGGATTTCCGGGAAATACCGATACAGCTCATCGGCCAGATAGGGATCATCAATGGAAATCCCCGCCAGCAGATCGTCATAGAGCGTCAGCTTGGCATAGGCCAAAATCACCGCCAGCTCCGGCCGCATCAGCGCCTGACCGCCTGCGGCCCGCGCATCCAGCGCCGCATCGCTCGGCAAAAACTCCACCGCCCGATCCAGCAACCCGCGCGTTTCCAGCCGTTCGATCAGCTCGCGGTGGTCCGGCAATTCGCTGAGCCCCGCCCGCTGCGCCAGCGACAGCGCCAGCCCCTGCAGATAATTATTGCGCAGGCACAGCGCCGCCAGCTCGTCGGTCATGCTCACCAGCAGCACATTGCGCGCGTCCAGCCCCAGCGCCCCGCTCGCCAGCAGCGGCGCCAGCGCGATCTTGATATTGACCTCGAGATCGCTCGAATTCACCCCGGCCGAGTTGTCGATGGCGTCGGTATTGATTCGTCCGCCCTTGAGCGCATAGTCGATGCGGCCGCGCTGCGTCACGCCCAGATTGGCGCCTTCGCCGACGATCCTGGCCCGCACTTCGCTGCCGCTGACCCGGATGGCGTCATTGGCCCGGTCGCCCACTTCGGCACTGGTTTCCTGGGCGCCGCGAATATAGGTGCCGATGCCGCCAAACCACAGCAGGTCGACCTCGGCTTTGAGAATGGCCGAGATCACCTCGGTCGGCGTGGCGTGCTCGCCATTCAACCCCAGCACAGCCTGGATTTCCCGCGTCAGCGAAATGGTTTTGAGGCTCCGCGAAAACACCCCGCCACCGGCCGAAATCAGCCCCTTGTCATAATCCTGCCAGCTCGAACGGGGCAGGGCGAACAGCCGCTGCCGTTCGGCAAAGCTCGCCGCCGCGTCGGGATTGGGGTCGATGAAGATATCGCGGTGGTCAAACGCCGCCACCAGCCTTATTTCCCGGCTCAGCAACATGGCATTGCCGAACACGTCGCCGCTCATGTCGCCGACCCCGGCCACGGTGAAGGCATGCTTGAGAATATCGCGGTCCAGCTCGCGGAAATGCCGCTTCACCGATTCCCAGCCGCCGCGCGCCGTGATCGCCATTTTCTTGTGGTCATAGCCGGCCGAGCCGCCCGAGGCGAAGGCATCGCCCAGCCAGAAGCCGCGCCCCACCGCGATCCCATTGGCCGTGTCGGAAAAGCTCGCCGTGCCCTTGTCCGCCGCCACCACCAGATAGGGATCGTCGCCATCGCGCCGCATCACATTGGCGGGCGGCACCACGGCGCCATCGACCAGATTGTCGGTCACATCGAGCAGCGCCCCGATGAAAATCGTATAGGCGGCCACCCCTTCGGCCTGCATCGCCTCGCGCGCCATGCCCGGCACCAGCAGCTTGGGCACAAAGCCGCCCTTGGCCCCCACCGGCACGATCACCGCATTCTTCACCTGCTGCGCCTTCACCAGCCCCAGCACTTCGGTGCGGAAATCCTCCGGCCGGTCCGACCAGCGAATGCCGCCGCGCGCGATAGCGCCAAAGCGCAGATGCGCCCCTTCCACGCGGGGCGAATAGACGGCGATTTCCCGATAGGGCCGGGGCGCGGCCATGCCGTCCACCAGCGCACTGTCAAATTTGATCGCCAGCGCCGGCATCGGCTTGCCATCGCCATAGCGCTGGAAGGCATTGGTCCGCACCGAGGCTTCCACCAGATTGAGAAAGCGCCGGATGATGGTGTCCTCATCCAGCGAGGCCATGGCGTCGAGCGCCGCCGCAATATCCTGCCGCGCCAACGCCGCGCGGCTCTCGCGGTCGCTCACCGCCGGATTGTGCAGCGCATCGAACAGCGCCACCAGCGCCGCCGCTGCCCCCGACTGCTTCACCAGCACATCGGCGATATAGCGCTGCGAATAGGAAATGCCGATCTGCCGCAGATAGCGCGACAGTGCCCGCAGCAGCGCCGCATCCGTCCAGCCCAGACTGGTCCGCGTCACCAGCGTGTTGAGCCGGTCGGTTTCTGCCAGCCCGTCCCACACCGCCAGCAATCCGGATTCCACCGCCGCGCCGCGCGTCGCCACGTCAAAGCTGCTGCCATCCGCCGCTTCCAGCACCATGTCATGCAGATAGCGTTCCACGCCGTCGCGCGGCTCAACCGTATAGGTGCGCTCATCGATCACCCGAAAGCCGAACGCCTCCAGCATCGGCACCCGGTCGCTCAGCGGAATTGGGCTGGCGCGATGGTAGAATTTCAGCCCCAGCGCTCCATCGGTGCCGCTGCGCGCCCGCAGCCTGATCGCCACCCCGGCGCCGTCGCCCAGCGTGCGCAGCACCGCGATATCGTCATGGGCATCTGCCGCTGCATTGCGCGACTGATACGCCGCCGAAAACGCCCCACGATAATCGCTGATCGTCGCCGGGTCGGGCGCCGTGGCCACCAGCATGTCGCCGAAATTGGCGGTCAGCGCATCGACCTGCGCCTCCAGCTCGGCCCGGCTCGGCTGCGGCGTCGGTCCCGCCAGCCGCCCGATGATCACATGCAGCCGCACCAGCTCCGCTTCAAGGAAATGCGGATAAAACGCCGACAGTCGGCCGTCATAGATTTTCGCCAGATATTGCGTGATCCGCGCCCGCGCCTCGCCGTCATAGCGGTCGCGCGGCACATAAACGAGGATCGACACGAAATTGTCGAAGCGGTCGATACGCGGCAGCACCCGCACCCGCGGCCGGTCATAGAGCCCCGCTATCACGCTCGAAAATTCGAACAATTGCTCGACGCCGATCTGGAACAGCTCATCGCGCGGATAGCTATCCAGCGCGCTCAGCAGCGCCCGCCCGGCATGGCCCAGCGGGTCGACGCCCGAGCGCCGCATCACCTCGGCAATCTTGCGGCGGATGATCGGCACTTCGGTATGCGGCGTCGCCTGCGCCTGCGCGGTGAACTGGCCGACAATGCGCAATTCGCCCTGCGCCTTGCCGTCGCCGTCCAAAATCTTGACGCCGACATAGTCCATATGCACGCGCTGGTGCACCCGCGCCCGCAGATTGGCCTTGGTCACCAGCAGCGGCTCGTTGGACGCCATGAAATCGGCATGCTGGGGCGTCGACTCGACAAAGCTCGGCCCGCTGCGCAGCACCTTCAAATTCGGGTCACGCAAAATGCCCAGCCCGCTATCGTCCACCGGCTCCAGCCCGTCGCCCGCCAACCGATATTCGCGCATCCCCAGAAAGGTGAAATTATGCTCGGTCAGCCAGTCGAGAAAGCGCAGCGGCTCGTCCCTGTGCCCGCTCGGCGCGCTTTCCAGCGCGGCAATGGCCCGGCGCAGCCGCTCCAGCATCGGCTGCCAGTCGCGCACCGCCCGCATCACTTCGGCCATGGTGGTTTCGAGTTCGCTGCGCAGCGCATCGATATCGGCCACCGGGTCGCTGTGGATATGCAGCACGCTCAGCGCCCGCCCGGTGCCCTCGCTCACCTGCCCATTATCCACCCGCACTACAGGATGGGTGAACAGCCGCACCGTGCCGCCCGCAGCCCGCACCGCCGCCAGCGCGCTGTCGACGATGAACGGCATGTCCGGCGAGACGATATCGAGCACCAAGGGTTCGCCCGGCTGGGTTGGGGGCGTCGCCGTCAGCCGGCTGTCATCGCCATCATAGGCCAGCAGCAGCTGATAGGATTGCCGCAGCGCCGCCTCGAATTGGGCCGGCGCCTGCCGCTCCAGATCCTCGCCATCGGTCGCCAGCGCACCCGCCTTGAGAAAGCGGGCAAACCCGGCTTCCTCGCCCGTCAGTGCCGCAGCCCGGTCCAGCAGCGCCAGACGGTTCGATTGTCCCAGGTCCATTCGAAGACTCCCCAATTCGCACGGCCACTCTAGGCAACGCCGTTGCGCCTGTCTGCCATCCGTTCGAACGATGTCAGCGCCCGAAATCATCACTAGACCGTGCGGAAGTGGTGCGTATCGGCCCGGAAGTGGTAAGATGAGGCCAGGCAGCTTCTGGAATGAAATTGCGTCCAGATAGCGTTTTCCCGCTGCACGATGAGTGTTTTTCGTGTTGCGGCCCGAATTTGGCAAACCGTTTTCTTTGGCGGGCCTCTGGCCGCCGCGCGTCGCCTTGCGATACTCTAGTGTAGTGGTAGTCTTTTAGTCATCGATCTCATCGGGAGACAGAGATGAAGAATGCCCCCATTTTCTTTGCTTATGCCGTTCTTGCCGCGTCCCTGACCTTGGGGTTTGCGGTGACGGCCCATGCGCAGGATCGCACCCTGATCAATGTCAGCTACGATCCCACCCGCGAGCTGTATCAGCAATTCAACGAGGCTTTTGTCGCCCACTGGCAGCAGACCAAAGGCGAAACCGTCGCCATCCAGGTCACCCATGGCGGCTCCGGCGCCCAGGCCCGCACCGTCATCGACGGCCTTGAAGCCGACGTGGTGACGCTGGCGCTGGAAAGCGACATCAACGCCATTTCCGACGCCGACCCCACGCTGATCCCTGCCGATTGGCGCGGCACCTTTGAAAACAACAACGCACCCTACACCTCGACCATCGTCTTCCTGGTCCGCAAGGGCAATCCCAAGGCCATTGCCGATTGGGGCGATCTGACCAAGGAGGGGGTGGAAGTCATCACCCCCAATCCGAAAACCTCGGGCGGCGCCCGCTGGAACCTGCTGGCCGCCTGGGCCTGGGCCAAGGCGCAGCCGGGCGGCACTGACGAAACGGCGCAGGCCTTCGTCACCGACCTCTATAAGCACGTCCCGGTGCTCGATACCGGCGCCCGTGGCTCCACCACCACCTTCGTCCAGCGCGGCATTGGCGATGTGCTGCTGGCCTGGGAAAACGAGGCCTATCTGGCGCTCGAGGAACTCGGCCCCGACGCCTTCGACATCGTCACGCCGTCGATCTCGATCCTGGCCGAACCGCCGGTGGCGTTGGTCGTCGGCAATGCCGAGAAAAAGGGCAACACCGATCTGGCTCAGGCCTATCTCGAATATCTCTATTCCGACGAAGGCCAGGCCATCGCCGCCGCCAATTACTACCGCCCCTTCAAGCCCGAACTGGCGGCCCCCGAAGACATCGCCCGCTTCGGCCCGGTCAATCTCGTCACCATCGCCGATTTCGGCGGCTGGCGCGAAGCCCAGCCCAAATTCTTCGGCGACGGCGGCATCTTCGACCAGATCTACACCGGCGCTCCGGCACAGTAGGCTTGAGCTGCAATGCCTCCCCACCCACCGAACGATACCTCCCCCTTGACGGGGGAGGCTAGGAGGGGGTGGGGAGAGCCACGATGATCGTGGCCAAAACACCCCTCGACGGGGAGCTCAATGCACCGTCGCCTTCTCCACCGGCTTCTCATCCCCATCCGCGCCCAGCTTCGGCCCGGCCCAGAACACCAGATACAGCAGCTCTTCCCCCGCCGCGTCGGTGATTTCGATGGATCGCGGCAGCCGCGTATCGTCGCCCTTGCTCGCCGCGCGCTCGACAATCGCCTTGGCCAGCGCCGCCGCATTGTGCTCGGCGGCTTCCAGATCCGGCAATTCGCTGCCATCCCGATCCGGGATCAGCTCGTCGTCAGTGCGATAATGGAAAAAATACCGGGGCATGAGCGCCTCCCAGTCTGCCAGCTTCATTCCACGCCGTCGAGCCTGTGATACTGATGGCGCTGCCACAATAACGGCGACCGACCGGTTGTGGTTTCCGCCTCCACCACCGCCCCGGCAAACAGCACATGGCTGCCGGTTTCGATGGAGCCGATCACGTCGCAATCCAGCGCCGTCACCGCCCCTTCGAGCATCGGATGCCCCGACGGCCATTGCCCCCATTTGCCGGTATTGAAGCGCTGATCCGGATCCACGCGCCCGGCAAAGGCATCGCCCACCGCCGCCTGGTCATCGGCCAGCATGGCCAGCGAAAACCCGCCGGTCTTGGCGATCAGATCGGCCAGCCGGCTCATGATATCGATCGACACCAGCACCGTCGGCGGGTTCACCGTCAGCGACAGCATCGCTGTCACCGTGCGCCCGATCCGCTCATCGCCGCGCCGCGCCGTCACCACGCTGACGGTGGAGGCCATCGCCGCCATCGCCGCACGGAATTCACTATTGCCCACCACCGGCCGGCGGGGAGGGTGCAGTCGCATCGCATCGGGCAGGTCGAAATCAGCCATCAGACTATTCAAGATCCTTCTCCGGGCTGTTCGGAAAACAGGTCGCGGAGTTTGTTGGGCACGCCTTCCATGGCCTTGGCGTTGTCTGGCGAGATACCCTTTTCGGTGATGTTCGGCCAGAGCCGTGCATATTTGCGGTTAAGCTCGATCCACGGCGCCATCTCCGACTCGCCGTCCGGCTTGATGGCATCGATCGGACACTCCGGCTCGCACACCCCGCAATCTATGCACTCGTCTGGATTGATGGCCAGCATGTTTTCGCCCTCGTAGAAGCAATCCACCGGGCAAACCTCCACGCAATCCATATGCTTGCAGGCAATGCAGTCTTCGGTAACGACATAGGTCATTGGTGTTCTCGAACCAGCTGCTGTGGGCTGAGCTTTAAGTCCCCCACTGCCGTCATCACCCGGCTTGTCCGGGTGATCCATCCATCCGCCAGCGCGGCGTCAGCAATGGATTGCCCGGACAAGCCGGGCAATGACGGCGGGGAGAGGGCGGAATTACTCACCCCAAATTCGCTTCCGCAAACTCGTAATTCGCCAGCTTGTCGAGGAAGTTGCTCACATAATCCGGGCGACGATTGCGGAAATCGACGTAATAGCTGTGCTCCCACACATCCAGCCCCAGCAGCACCTTGCCTTCGCCGGTCGCCAGCGGATTGGACCCGTTCGCCGTCTTGGTCACCTTGAGCTTGCCGTCAGTGCCCAGCACCAGCCAGGCCCAGCCCGAACCGAACTGGCTCGTCGCCGCCGTCTTGAACTGCTCCTTGAACGCCTCCACCGAACCCAGATCGCTGACGATCTTGGCCTCCAGCTTGCCCGGCAGCGCACCACCCTTGGGCGACAGCGCATTCCAGAAATGCATGTGGTTCCAGTGCTGCCCGGCATTGTTGAACACCGGCGCCAGCTCGGCCTTGCCGTTGGCGAAAGCGATGATCTCTTCCAGCGACTTGCCGGCCAGATCGGCATTCTTCTCCACGAACCCATTCAGCGCCGTCACATAGGCCTGATGGTGCTTGTCATGGTGCAGCTCCAGCGTTTCCTGGCTCATGCCGCGTTCGGCAAGGGCGGCATGCGCATAGGGCAGGGCGGGAAGTTCAAAGGCCATCGTGGAGCTCCTTTATGGGCGGCGCTTGCATTTCCATGCCGCGCCAGTTAATTTCCAAGCAATGACTTTGAAAACCTCCGCAGCCAATATGTCAAGTCTGAACTTGGAAAATGCCGCGCCCGAAACGGTGACCTGGTCGCCGCGCAGCCCCGCCGAGCGGGTGCTGATGGCGCTCAAGATGCATGGCGCGCTGTCCTCCGCCGCCTTGGGCAGCCTGCTCGGCACCAGCGGCGAGGCCGCCCGCCAGCAATTGGCCCGGCTGGCCGAGGAAGGCCTGGTCGCGGCCACCAGCGAAGCGCGCGGCGTCGGCCGCCCCACCCAGAGCTGGAGCCTCACCCCAGCCGCCCAGTCCCGTTTCCCCGACACCCACGCCGCGCTGACCGTGCAACTGCTCGGCATCGTCCGCGATACGCTGGGTGAAGGCGCGCTCAACGCCCTGATTGCCGCCCGTGAAGCCGAAACCCGCGCCAGCTACGAAGCCGAACTGGCCGACCGCACCAGCCTGCGCGACAAGGTGGCGGCGCTCGCCGATCTGCGCTCCGCCGAAGGCTATATGGCCGATTGGCAGGAACAGCCCGATGGCTCGCTGCTGCTGGTGGAAAACCACTGCCCCATCTGCGCTGCCGCCACTGCCTGCCAGGGCTTTTGCCGCGCCGAGCTGGACGTGTTCCGCGCCGTGCTAGGCCCCCAGACCCAGGTGGTGCGCAACGAGCACATCGTGGCCGGCGCCCGGCGCTGCTCCTATTCCATCCGCGAGACCGACGCATGAGCGACGACAATCCCCGCCCGCCTCTGGGCACCCGCCACCAGCGCGTCGGCTGGGAAACCCCGCCCGATCTGGATGAGGCGCTGATCCGCGCCGTCGTCGACAGCTTCTACGCCGACGTGCGCCTCGATCCCCTGATTGGCCCGGTCTTCAACCGCATCATCGCCCCCGAAGCCTGGCCGCATCATCTCGATATCATCACCGATTTCTGGAGTTCGATGATGCTCGGCACCGGCCGCTATGCCGGCCGCCCCATGCCCAAGCACATGGCCATCCCCGAACTGGCCGACCCCCATTTCAGGCGCTGGCTCGCCCTGTTCCGCCGCACCGTGGAAACCCTGTGCCCGCCCCACATCGCCGCTCTGTTCATCGAACGCTCCGAACGCATCGGCAACAGCTTCCGCATGAACATCGCCATGCGCCGCGGCGAAGACATCATCAATTTGTCGCCCCTGGAACGCGAACCCGCCCCGAGCTGGACCCCGCCGAAGTAGCTGGCGGGGCCCGTCGCCCCAACAAACGCGATATCATCCCGGCCTTGAGCCGGGACCCAGCCTGAGATGGGTGTTACCGGCGTGATCGGGGGATGGGCCCCGGCTCAAGGCCGGGGTGACACCGTGGATGAATGCGCCGGGCGTGCAGTCGACACCCTCCCCCTTGCGGGGAGGGATCAAGGGTGGGGGTTGGCTAGCCCCACACCCCGCCGCGCACCAATATTCTCCCCATCCACCCAATCCCCCCACATCCCCGCCGAAAATCCCCCCGCACCCCCACCAAACAGAATATTTTTCTCTAAACCCCGCACCCAAACGCCACCGCTCGCCTTGAGAAACGCGACCAATCCACTAGGGTCAGCGCGAACCGGGTAGGGAGGTCGAGATGAACTATACCGCCAAGACTGCCGCCTTCCGGGCCGTCGCTTGAGCAGCGTTGGGAGCCCACGTCGTGGCGGATTTTTCCGCCAGCCCAGTGTCATTCCCGGCTTCGGGCTGACGCTTGGTTTCACGCTGAGCTATTTTTCGCTGATCATCCTCATTCCGCTGGTCGCCCTGGCGATCCGCTCGGCCGGGCTCGGCCCCGAAGGCTTCTGGAAAGCCGCCACCGATGCCCGCGTGCTCGGCGCACTCCGCGTCAGCTTCGTCAACGCGCTCATCGCCGCCGCCGTCAATGTGGTGTTCGGCACACTGATCGCCTGGGTGCTGGTGCGCTACCGCTTTCCCGGCCGTCGCATTTTCGATGCCATTGTCGATCTGCCCTTCGCCCTGCCCACCGCCGTCGCCGGCATCGCGCTGACCGCAATCTATGCGCCCAATGGCGCTATCGGTTCGCTATTCGCCCCGCTCGGCTGGCGCATCGCCTACACCCCCCTTGGCATCGTCATCGCCATGATTTTCATCGGCCTGCCCTTCGTCGTCCGCACCATCCAGCCCATCTTGGAAGAGGTCAGTCACGAGGTCGAAGAGGCCAGCGCCACCCTGGGCGCCAACCGCTTTCAGACCATTTCCCGGGTCATCCTGCCCAGCCTGATGCCCGCCATTCTCACCGGCTTCGCCCTGGCCTTCGCTCGCGCCGTCGGCGAATACGGCTCCGTCATCTTCATCGCCGGCAACATCCCCTTCGTCTCGGAAATCGCGCCGCTACTGATCGTCATCCGCCTCGAAGAAACCAATTATGCCGGCGCCGCTGCCATCGCCTCGGTGATGCTGATCATCTCTTTCCTGATGCTGTTCGCCATCAATCTCATTCAGGCCTGGAGCCGGCGGAGGTATGGTTATGGCAACTAAGCTGCGCGCCCGGACCAAGCGCCGCGTCTCCCCCACCAGCGAAAGCCGCGCTGTGCAGTGGCTGCTGATCGCCATCGCCTTTGCCTTTATGGGGGTGATGCTGCTGCTGCCGCTCTACGCCGTGTTCCACGAGGCGTTTCTCAAGGGCATTGGCGGGTTCTTGGCCGCATTGGGTGAAAAGGACGCCCAGGCCGCCATCCGCCTGACCCTGCTGGTCGCCGCCATCGCCGTGCCGCTGAATGTCGTGTTCGGGATCGCCGCCTCCTGGGCCATCGCCAAATTCGAGTTCAAGGGCAAGGCCTTCCTCATCACCCTGATCGACCTGCCGTTTTCGGTGTCGCCGGTGATTTCGGGGCTGGTCTATGTGCTGCTGTTCGGGGCAGGGAGCTTTCTCGGCCCCTTCCTCAAATCCTACGGCATCGAAATCCTCTTCGCCCTGCCGGGCATCGTCCTCGCCACCATTTTCGTCACCTTCCCCTTCGTCGCCCGCGAGCTGATCCCGCTGATGCAGGATCAGGGCACCGGCGACGAGGAAGCCGCCTTGTCATTGGGCGCCAATGGCTGGCAGACCTTCTGGCGCGTCACCCTGCCCAATATCAAATGGGGCCTGCTCTATGGCGTGTTGCTGTGCAATGCCCGCGCCATGGGCGAGTTCGGCGCCGTCGCCGTGGTTTCAGGCAAGATTCGCGGCCAGACCACCACCATGCCGCTGCAGGTGGAAATGCTTTACAATGAATATAACGCCACGGCGGCCTTCGCCCTGGCCTCCCTGCTGGCCATGCTGGCGCTGGTCACGCTGGTGTTGAAGTCGGCGCTGGAATGGCGTTTCGGCGAAGAAATCGCCGCCAGCGCCAATCACTGAATAGGATCAAGAGTCTATGGAAGTTCGCGTTCAAAATGTGCGCAAGGAATTCGACCGGTTCCCGGCGCTGCATGATGTGTCGCTCGATATTCATTCGGGCGAACTGATCGCGCTGCTCGGCCCCTCCGGCTCGGGCAAGACCACCTTGCTGCGCCTCATCGCTGGCCTCGAAATGCCCACCGCCGGCAAGATTTTCTTCGGCGATACCGACGCTTCGGAAAAGACCGTGCAGGAGCGCAATATCGGCTTCGTGTTCCAGCACTATGCCCTGTTCCGCCACATGACCATTCTCGACAATATCGCCTTTGGCCTAAAGGTCCGGCCGCGCTCCAGCCGTCCCCCATCCGGCGAAATCCGCCGCCGCGCCATGGAACTGCTCGATCTGGTCCAGCTCTCCGGTCTCGAAAAGCGCTATCCCAACCAGCTCTCCGGTGGTCAGCGCCAGCGCGTCGCCCTGGCGCGGGCTCTCGCCATCGAGCCGGCGGTGCTGCTGCTCGACGAACCCTTCGGCGCCCTCGACGCCCAGGTCCGCCGCGAGCTGCGCAAATGGCTGCGCGAAATCCATGACCGCACCGGCCACACCACCGTCTTCGTCACCCATGATCAGGAAGAAGCCCTCGAACTCTCCGACCGCCTCTGCGTCATGAGCCAGGGCCGCATCGAACAGGTCGGTTCCCCCGATACGGTTTACGACCACCCCACCTCGCCCTTCGTCTTCGGCTTTATCGGTGAATCCAGCGAACTGCCCGTTACGGTCGAAAACAACGAGCTCTGGGTCGGCGGTCGCGCCATCGGTATTCCCGCCGGCGATACCCCGGAGGGCGAGGCCCGGCTGTTCTTCCGCCCGCATGATATCGACCTGATCGAGGCCGACGCCTCGCTCGCCGGCGTGGTCAGCACCGCCCGTCGCGTTGGCGGCACCAGACGCGTCGAATTGGAAATCGGCGGCGAAGGCTACAAGGTCGAAATCGACCTGCCCTTCGATCATCCGGCCGGCGAAAAAACCCGCATCGCCTTCCGGCCGCGCCGCTGGACCCTGTTCCCGGCGGGTTGAGGCAGAAAACCGCAAGAAAACTGTCAGCATGCTGCAAGAAAACTGCCCCTTTCTGGCGGCAAGCTGACTATTCTTCGTCGCCCTTCACCGCCTCCATCGACACATGGGTGCTGGTATGGGCGACATGGGGCAGGGCGCTGATCCGCTCGCCCAGCACCTCGCGATAATCGGCGATATCCTTGGTCCGCACCTTGAGCAGATAGTCAAAACTCGAAGCAATCATATGGGCTTGCTCCACTTCGGGGATGGCCCGCACCGCCTGGTTGAACGCCGCCAGCGCCGCCTTGCGCGTATCGCTCAGCTTGACCTCGACAAATGCCACATGCGGCAATCCGAGCCGTTTTGGGTCCAAAACCGCCCGATAGCCCAGAATATACCCAGCCTTCTCCAGCCGCGAAATCCTTGATTGACAAGGGGTTTTGCTCAAATTCACCCGCCGGCTCAGCTCCGCCACGCTGATCCGTCCGTCGGCGGCCAGCTCCCGCAAGATATTGCGATCGATCTGGTCCAATGTCTCGTAGCTGACGGTTTTCATGGGCGAAGCTCCTGCCGAACGCCCGCAAGATAACGCCTCCCGCCACGAACTTCCACACAATCAGGCGAAACGCCTATCGCGTCTCTGGCACTCTCATCTCGTCTCAGGAGCTTCCAGTGTCCGCCATCATCACCGCCCGCCAGTCCCTCCGCGCCCACAACCTCGCCGACGAAACCCAGCTGGTTCAAGCACTTATCGCCGCCACCGGACTCTCCTCCGCCGACCGCGCGACGATCTCGGCGCAGGCCGAAACCCTGGTCACCACCGTCCGCAAGGGCAATCGCCTCGGCCTGATGGAGAGCTTCCTCGCCGAATATGGCCTCGCCACCGACGAAGGCGTCGCGCTGATGTCGCTGGCCGAAGCGCTGCTGCGCGTTCCCGATGCCGAAACCGTCGATGCGCTGATCCATGACAAGGTCGGCGGCTCCGATTGGGCCAGCCATTTCGGTAGCTCCGCCAATCAGTTAGTCAACTTCTCCTCCTGGGCCCTGAGCCTTACCGCCGACGTCCTAGGCGACCCGGAAGTCGGCCCAAAAAACGCTTTGCACCGCGCCATCGCCCGGCTGGGCGAGCCGGTCATCCGCACCGCCGTGGCCCAGGCCATGCGCCTGCTCGGCAGCCAATTCGTCTTCGGCCGCAACATCGACGAAGCCATCGTCAACGCCAAAAAGCCCGAGGCTCTGGGCTATTCCTACTCCTACGACATGCTCGGCGAAGCCGCCCGCACCAGCGCCGACGCCGCCCGCTACTTCGACGCCTACGCCGCCGCCATCGCCAGCCTGGCCCCCCATTGCACCGCCGCATCCGTGCGCGACAATCCCGGCATTTCCGTCAAACTTTCCGCGCTGCACCCGCGTTACGAGTTCGCGCAACGCCACCGCGTCATGGCCGAACTGGTTGAATTGACTCGCAAACTCGCTTTGGCCGCCAAGGCTGCCAATATGGGTTTCAACATCGACGCCGAAGAAGCCGACCGCCTCGATCTGTCGCTCGACATCATTGCCGCAGTCCTCGCCACGCCCGAACTCGCCGGCTGGGACGGCTTCGGCGTCGTCGTTCAGGCCTATGGCAAACGCGTGCTGCCGCTGATCGACTGGCTCGACGCCACCGCCAAATCGTTGGATCGCCGCATCATGGTCCGGCTGGTCAAGGGCGCCTATTGGGACGCCGAGATCAAGCGCGCGCAGGTGCTTGGCCTCGACGGCTACCCGGTGTTCACCCGCAAGGCCTCCACCGATATCAGCTACATCGCCGCGGCGAAAAAGCTGTTCGCCGCCAGTTCCATCTACGCCCAATTCGCCACCCACAACGCCCACACCGCCGCCGCCGTGCTGCATCTCGCCGCCGAGGCCGGGCGCTTCAATGACAGCTTTGAGTTCCAGCGCCTGCACGGCATGGGCGAGCGCCTGCATGAGGTGCTGCGCAGCAACCACGGCACCCGTACCCGCATCTATGCCCCGGTCGGCGCGCATAAGGATTTGCTGGCCTATCTGGTTCGCCGCCTCCTCGAAAACGGCGCAAACGGTTCATTTGTCTATCAAATCGCCGACGCCGACATTCCCGCCAGCGTGGTCGCCGAAGACCCGATCAGCAAAATTGAGGCCCTGGCCTCGATCCCCAGCTCCGCCATCCCCGCGCCTCTGGCCATCTTCGCCCCCCGCCTAAACTCCGCCGGCCTCGACCTCACCGACCCCGTCGCCTTCCCTGCCATGGACGCCGCCCGCAACGCCTTCCACACAACGCAATGGCACGCCACGCCCCTCTTCGGGGGAGCGGTCGACCCGCAGGGTCGGGTGAGGGGGCCTGCCACAGAACTGACCAACCCCGCCGAAGCCTCTGATATCCTTGGCTCGGTGGTCAGCGCCTCAACCCAGGATCTCACCATCGCCATCGCGGCCGCTACCACCTCCACCTGGTCCCAAACCCCAGCCGCCACACGCGCCAATCTCCTCCGAGCTACCGCCAACCTCTACGAGGCCAACGCCGCCGAGTTCTTCGCGCTGCTCGCCCGCGAAGCTGGTAAGTCTTGGGCCGACGCCGTTGCCGAATTGCGCGAAGCCGTTGATTTTCTGCGCTATTACGCCGAGCAAGCCGAGGCCCAGCCACTCGCGTCCCCCCGTGGCCCCTTCGCCGCCATCTCGCCGTGGAATTTTCCGCTGGCCATCTTTACCGGCCAGATTGCGGCTGCACTCGTCGCCGGCAATCCGGTGCTAGCCAAGCCCGCTCCGCAGACCCCGCTGATCGCCTTCCGCGCCGTGCAGCTGATGCACCAGGCCGGTATCCCCGCCGACGCCATCCAGCTGCTGCCGGGTGGCGGTGAAGTCGGCGCTGCCCTCTCGTCCAATCCCGCCATTGCCGGCGTCGTCTTCACCGGCTCGCTGCCGACCGCCCGCCGCATCGACCGCGCCATGGCCGCCAATCTCGCCCCCATGGCGCCGCTGATCGCCGAAACCGGCGGCCTCAACGCCATGGTGGTGGATTCGACCGCGCTGCCGGAACAGGCGGTGCGCGACATCCTCGCCTCCGCCTTCCAGTCCGCCGGCCAGCGCTGCTCGGCCCTACGCATCCTCTATGTGCAGGAGGACGCCGCCGAGCGCACGCTTGAGATGCTGAAGGGGGCAATGGACGAACTGACGCTGGGCAACCCCTGGGCGCTGGCCACCGATATCGGCCCGGTCATCGACGAAGCCGCACGGACAAAAATCCAAGCACATATCGATAGTTACGCGCGTTCGGGGAATCTGATTCATCGCTTGAAGACGCCGGAAACCGGCCATTTCGTCGCCCCGACCGTGCTGCGCGTCAGTGGCATCGAAGCCCTCAAGGAAGAAATCTTCGGCCCCGTTCTCCACGTCGCTACTTTCAAATCTGGCGAGCTTGATGCGGTGATCGCCGCCATCAATGCCGCGGGCTATGGCCTCACCTTTGGCCTCCATACCCGCATTTCCTCCCGCGTGCGCGCCCTCTCCAGCAGCGTCCGCGCCGGCAATATCTACGTCAATCGCAACCAGATCGGTGCGGTGGTGGGCTCGCAGCCCTTTGGCGGCGAAGGCCTCTCCGGCACAGGCCCCAAGGCAGGCGGCCCGCATTATCTGCCGCGCTTCACTCAGGCCCTACGCCCCGCCGAGACCGCTGCGTTGCCGCTCCCAGGTCCCACCGGCGAGAGCAACATCCTCCACACCGCCCCGCGCGGCCGCGTCCTCTGCCTTGGCCCCACCCCGGCCGATCAGCAGGCCCAGGCGATCATGGCCGCGACGCTCGGCAATACAGCCATCCTCGCCGAGCTCGACCTCGACACGCTCAGCCATTCCACCAGCTTCGAAGCGGTGGCCTATTTCGCCGCTGACAGCACGCTACGCGCCATCCGCATCGCCCTCAGCGCCCGCGATGGCGCCATCCTGCCGCTGCTGACGTCGGTGGACGAAGCCCCTCGGCTACTGCTCGAACGCCATGTCTGCATCGACACCACGGCCGCCGGCGGCAATGCCAGCCTGCTGGCTCAGGCGGGATAGTCCCTTGACGGCCTGCTCGCCAACGGCTGAAACACTGCCACCCCTATTGTCCCGGAGTCTCCCATGAATCCCGTCCTCACCACCCGCATGGCAGCGCTCCGCGCCCGCATGGCCGCCACCAAAACCGATCTGGTGGTCATCGGCCCCTCCAGCCACATGCTTTATCTGGCCGATCTGTCGCCGCATGGCGACGAGCGCCCGGTGTTGCTGATGGTCAGCCAGAGCTTTGCCGGCTTCCTGATGCCGGCGCTCAATGTCGACAGCGCCCGCCAGAACACCGATCTGCCCTTCTTCCCCTGGACCGATGCCGATGGCCCCCATGCCGCGCTGGTCCAGTTGCTCGATGCCACTGGCGTGCCGCGCATCAGCCCCTCCATCGTGCTCGACGAAACCATGCGCGCTGATTTTGCCCTGCTGGTGCTCGATGCACTTCCCGGCGCGCATCGCCGCTTCACCGACGACACGGTGGGTTATCTGCGCTCGCGCAAGGACGACGCCGAATATGATGCGCTCAAAAAGAGCGCCGTGCTCAATGACGCCGCCATGGCTGCCGGCTTTGCCGCCTTGCGCCCCGGCATCACCGAGCGCGAAGTGGCCACCGCCATCCGCGAGTTCTACAAGGCTAATGGCGCCACCACCGAGTTTTGTTCGGTCTGCTTCGGCCCCAATGGCGCCTTCCCGCATCACCACACCGGCGATACCCCGCTCAAGGCCGGCGATGCGGTGCTGATCGATACTGGCGCCCGCATCCATGGCTATCCGTCCGACATGACCCGCGTCGGCTATCTCGGCGCGGCCCCAGAGGGTTTTGGCCAGATCCATTCCATCCTTGATCGCGCCGTCGCCGCCGCCATCACAGCGTCCAAGCCCGGCGCCAAGGCCAGCGATATCGACAAGGCCGCCCGCGACGTCATCACCGCCGCCGGTTACGGTCCCAATTTCCTCCATCGCACCGGCCATGGCCTGGGCATCGATATCCACGAAACGCCCTACATCACCGCCACTTCCGAGACGGTGCTGGAAGAGGGCATGTGCTTCTCCATCGAGCCCGGCATTTACCTGCAGGGCCAGTTCGGCCTGCGCCTCGAAGAGATCGTCATCATCCGCAATGGGGTTGCCGAAATCCTCTCCGACATGCCGCGCGACGCCGTGGTCGGCGGCGTCTGATGGTTGCGCCGACGCTGCAGACCGAGCGGCTCATCCTGCGGGGTCACACCGCCGATGATCTTTCCGGCTGCAGCCGGCTTTGGGCCGATCCCGAGGTCACCCGCTTCATCGGCGGGCGGCCCAATACGCCCGAGGAAGTATGGCGGCGCATCCTTGCCTATGCTGGCCATTGGCAACTGCTGGGTTACGGATATTTCCTGGCCACCGACCGGCAGACAGGGGAGGTCGTCGGCGAATTCGGCCTCGCCAATTTCCAGCGCGAGATCGATCCGCCCTTTGGCGACACGCCGGAGGCCGGCTGGGCCATGCTGCCGCACTATCACGGCAGGGGCCTCGCGCGCGAAGCGCTGACGGCGCTGCTGGCCTGGGCCGACCCGTCGGTGCCCCGCTCGGTCTGCATGATCGACCCGGACAATGCCGCCTCGCTCCGTCTCGCTGCGGCGCTCGGCTATGTCGAATATGCTCGCACCAATTATAAGGGTGATGCGACGGTCCTGCTCGAGCGCCTCGCTTCGCGCGCCGACTGATCACAGCTGCGGCGGCGGGGAACTTTCACTCCCCAGCCTAGTTCTGTTCTCCATCATCTAAGGAGAACGACTATGGCTCGTGGAATGCCCTCAATGACTGCGCTTCTCGGTCTGCTGGCGGTTGCCGGCTATCAGAACCGCGACAAGATCGGTGAGTTCCTCCAGCGCCAGCAGGCCGGTCACACCGGCGTCGGTGATGGTTCGGCCCAGCCCGCCATGGGCAGTGGCCAGCCGGGCGGCAATGCCAACAATCTGGGCGGCGCGCTGGGCGATCTGTTCAGCGGCGATAGCAGCAATCCCAATTCGCTTGGCAATGTGATCAATGCCGGCCTCGGCAGCCTGCTCGAAACCTTCCGCGCCAACGGGCAGGGCGATGTCGCCGATTCCTGGGTCAAGGACGGTCCGGCCCGCCGCCTCGAGACCGATCAGCTGGCGCAGGCTATCGGCCCCGAGACGCTGGATGATTTGCAAAAGCAGACTGGCCTAACCCGCGACGAGCTGCTCTCGCGCCTGTCGCAAAACCTGCCCGATGCCGTCGACAAATTCACCCCGGATAGCCGTATCCCCAGCACCGAGGAAGCCTCGAAGCTGATCTAGCGCCCCGTGACAATGCTTCCTGCGGACTCAGTCTGCGGGAAGCGCTTTGCTAGCACAGCACGACGGTGACGCCGCTCTTGAGCAGGCTCTGTTCGGTGGCCGCCTGGGGCGGCATCGCGTCGGTCACGAAATAGCTGAATTCCGATAGCGAGGCCACGCGGACGGCGGCGGTGCGCATCCATTTGCTGGCATCGGCGGCCAGATAGCGCGTGCGCGAATTCTGCAGGATGGCTGTGGTGATCTGGGCGTCTTCATAGCTGAAATCGAGCGCCCCGCTGGTGGGGTGCAGCCCGCCGGCGCCGACCACGGCATGGGTGGCGTGGAATTTTTCAAAGTAGCGGATGGTTTCGGGGCCGACCACGTCGCGGTCATTGGCGCGCCACACGCCGCCGGCCAGATGCAGCTCGATGCCAGCCATCTCACCCAGGATCAGCGCCACCTCGATATTATTGGTCACCACCGTCAGCCCGACATGGAGGCGCAGCGCCTCAGCGGTGAAGCGCACGGTGGTGCCGATGCCCAGAAACACCGTCGAGCCATTGGGGATGTCTGCAGCGATGCGGGCGGCAATCCGGCGCTTGGCGTCGCTATGCAGGCCGGCGCGGGCATTGATCGGGGTATTTTGCGGCATCACCGGCAAATCGACCCCGCCATGCAGCCGCCGCGCCAGCCCCAGCGCGCAGAGCACATTGATATCGCGGCGAATGCTCTGCGTGGTCAGGCCGTATTCCTGCGCCAACAGGTCGATCTGCTGCGCCCCCCGCGCGCCGATGCGCGCCAGGATATCGTTCTGCCGGTGGGAGAGCTTGGGGGCCGACATCTTATTCCAGGAACAGGCGGGGATTGTCGGAAATGACGCCGCCCAGCCCGGCATCCCAGAAGGGAGCCATTTGTGCCGGATCGTTGCAGGTCCAGGTGCGGACGACGATGCCGCGCTCCCGCGCCCGGTCGAGCACGTTGAAGCTGAGCGCCCGGTAGTGCAGGTGGATGGCGGTGGCCGGAATGGCCGCGACGACATCCAGCCAGTCGGCGGGCAACTCGCTCCACAGCATGGCCAGCTCGTAAGACGGGTCGAGCTGGTGCATCGCCTTGAGGCATTCGGCATCAAAGCTCGAGATCATCACCCGCACGCTGGGCGGGCGATTGCGCAGGCAGTCATGCACCGTGCGCGTCAGCTGCTCGAGCGATTTGTGATGCTCGTGCTGCTTGATCTCCACATTGACGTTGATGCCCAGCTCGGCCAATGCATCCAGCACTTCGGGCAGGGGCGACAGCTTTTCGCCCCGGAATTCCGGGCCAAACCAGAGGCCGGCATCGAGCCCCGCCAGATCGGCGGCAACGATGTCGCCCAGCGAACCCTTGCCACTCGTGGTGCGGTCGAGCGTGACGTCATGGATCACCACTGGCGTGCCATCGGCGAGCAGGGCCACGTCGAGTTCGACCCAGGTAGCCCCCTGGTCGCGCGCCGCGCGAAAGGCGACGATGGTGTTTTCCGGGGCCACGGCAGAGGCGCCGCGATGAGCTTGAACTTCCTCGGTGCTGCGAGGGCGGCGTTCGGTCATTGTCTTATTCCCTGATGGCGCGCCCGTTTCAGTCGGTGCGGCGCCCGGTTTCACGATTGAACGGATGCAGGTCCGTCGAGTTGACATAGAGCGACGCCAAAGCGCCTTCGCGCGTTGCCGTACGCGCCGGCACGGCGGCGACGATCACCTGGCCACTGCCGTCCAGCCGCATATGCAGATGGGTCTCGCCGCCGATTGGTTCGTAGAGCTCCACCGTGGCATGCAGTGTGATATGCGGCTCTTCGGGTGGGGCCATATGGATGGTGTCGGGGCGGATGCCCACCAGATCCGTGCCAGCGGGCAGATTGAGTTCACCCTTGTCGCGCAGATAGTCGATATCGATCAAATTCATCGGCGGCGAGCCGATAAAGCCGGCGACGAACAGCGTCTCCGGCCGCTCATAGAGGGCCAGCGGCACGCCCACCTGCTCTATGCGGCCGCCATTCATCACCACCAGCCGGTCGGCCAGGGTCATGGCTTCGAGTTGGTCGTGGGTCACGTAAACGCTGGTGGTGGCGAGGCTCCGCTGTAGGCGCTTGATTTCGATGCGCATCTGCCCGCGCAGCTTGGCATCGAGATTGCTCAGCGGCTCGTCGAACAGGAAGGCCTTGGGCTGGCGGACGATGGCGCGGCCCATGGCGACACGCTGGCGCTGCCCACCCGACAATTGCCGCGGACGGCGGTCGAGAAAGGCGTCGATTTCCAGAATCCGCGCGGCTTCGTTGACGCGGCGGTCGATTTCGTCGCGCGGGGTGCCGCGGTTCTTGAGCCCATATTCCAGATTGCCGCGCACCGTCATATGCGGATAGAGCGCATAATTCTGGAACACCATCGCAATGTCGCGCTCGGCCGGCTCCTTGTTGTTGACCACCGCACCATCGATGGAAATCGTGCCTTCGGTGATGGTTTCGAGGCCGGCGATCATCCGCAGCAGGGTGGACTTGCCGCAGCCCGACGGCCCCACCAGCACGACCAATTCCCCATCGGGGATGGTCAGGTCGACGCCGTGGATCGCGGTGACGGCGCCGGCATAGACCTTCTTGACGCCTTTGATGTCGATGCTTGCCATTGTTATTATTTCTCCGTTTCCACAAGGCCTTTGACGAACAGGCGCTGCATCGAGATGACGACGAGTACGGGGGGCAGCATGGCCAGGATGACGGCCGACATCACCAGATGCCAAAGCGGCTCGGAGTCGGCACTGGCGGCCAGGCGCTTGATGCCCATGACGATGGTGTAATAGCGGCTGTCGGTGGTCACCAGCAGCGGCCACATATACTGCACCCACCCGAAGATGAAGAGGATGACGAACAGCGCCGCGATATTGGTGCGGCTCAGTGGCAGCAGGATATCGCGGAAGAACTTGATCGGTCCGGCACCATCCACCCGCGCGGCCTCCATCAGCTCTTCCGGAATGGTCAGGAAAAACTGGCGGAACAGGAAGGTCGCCGTGGCCGAGGCAATCAGCGGCAGGGTCAGGCCCAGATAGGAATTGAGCATCCCAAGATCCGCCACCACCTTGAAGGTGGGGATGATGCGCACTTCGACCGGCAACATCAGCGTGATGAAGATGACCCAGAACGCCAGCAGGCGGAACGGGAACTTGAAATAGACGATGGCATAGGCCGACAGCAGCGAGATGGCGATCTTGCCCACGGCGATGGTCACCGCCATGATCAGCGAGTTCATCATCATCACCCAGATCGGCGGCGCGCCGGAACTGGTGAGGCCTTCATTCCAGATGGTGCTGTAGTTTTCGACCATATGCGGTCCAGGCAGCAGCGGCACGACGCCGCTGACGAATTCACCCGGACCATGGGTAGAGGCGATGAACGCCAGATAAACCGGAAACACCACGATAACCACACCGATGATCAGCACCAGGTGGGTGAGGAAATCCAGGAAGGGTCTGTTTTCAACCATGTTGTGTCAGCCCCTTAATACTGTACGCGGCGTTCGACGAAGCGGAACTGCACGACGGTGAGCGCGATGACGATCATCATCAAAATCACCGATTGGGCCGCCGACGAGCCGATGTTCAAATTCAGCACGCCGTCGGTATAGACCTTGTAGACCAGGATATTGGTCGCCTGGGCCGGACCGCCCATGGTGGTCGCGTCGACGATGCCGAACGTGTCGAACATGGCGTAGTTGATGTTGATGATCAGCAGGAAGAACGTCGTGGGCGAGATCAGCGGGAAGACGATGGTCCAGAACCGCTTGAACGGGCCAGCGCCATCAATGGCAGCGGCCTCATTGAGTGATTGCGGCACCGATTGCAGCCCGGCCACGAAGAACAGGAAATTGTAGGAAATCTGCTTCCAGGCCGCAGCGATGATGATGAGGATCATCGCCTGGTTGCCCTCGATACGATGGTTCCAGGCAATGCCCATGCCGCGCAGGATATAGGGCGCGATGCCAATGGACGGGTTGAAGATGAACCACCACAGAATGCCCACCACCACCGGCGCAACCGCATAGGGCCAGACCAACAGGGTGGTGTAGATTTTGCCCGAGCGCAGCAGCCGATTGACCGCGACGGCCATCAGCAGGGAGACCGCCATCGCCAGAATGGTCACCGACAGGGCAAACAGGGCGGTGCGGCCGAGCGAGCCGAGATAGTTCGGATCGGCGAAAATCTTCCGGTAGTTTTCCAACCAGATGAAGGTGGTCTTGAAACCGAAAGGGTCTTCGCGCTCGAACGAGGACTTAACGGCCTGCAATGCGGGCCAGATGAAAAAGATCAGCGTGACCGTCAATTGCGGCGCCAACAGCGCATAGGGCAGCAGCTTGTTGGGAAATACGGTGCGTTTGGTCTGCATGGGTCCTCGCACGGGCTACTGACGGAAAGCCGCAATGGGCCATCCGCCAGCTTAGCGCATGGAAAACGGGGCCGGATTTATCCGGCCCCGACTAAAGTTCGTTACTGATTGGTCGTTTCGAATTCGCGCAAGATCTCGTTGCCACGGGAAACGGCTGAGTCCAGAGCTTCCTGGGCCGTCTTGTTACCAGCGAGCAGCGCTTCGAATTCCTCATCAACCACGGTACGAGCCTGGCTCAGATTGCCAAAGCGGACGCCCTTGGAGTTGGCGGTCGGGGTGCCACGGGTGATCTGCTTGATCGCCACGTCCGAACCCGGGTTGGCTTCGTAATAGCCCTGCTCAACGCCCAGATCATAGGCAGCGTTGGTGATCGGCAGGTAGCCAGTGAACTGGTGCCAATCGGCCTGAACTTCAGGCTGGCTGAGATAGGTGAAGAACTCAGCAACGCCCTTATAGACCTCGGCATCCTTGCCGTTGAGCACCCACAGGGTGGCGCCGCCGATGATCGAATTCTTCGGATCGGTGGTCACGTCGTCATAATAGGGCAGGGGCGCAAAGCCGACTTCGAAGTCCTTCGAGTTGGCGATCACGCCAGCGCGCGAGCCCGACGAGTTCATGTAGATGGCGCATTCGCCCGAGTAGAATTTCGGTGCGGCATCAGGACCGCCGACCGGGCCACCATACTGGTAGAGACCTTCGTCCGACCACTTCTTGAGGTTTTCCCAATGCTTGACCTGGACCGGGCCGTTGAAAGTGAATTCGGTGGCCAGGCCGCCGAAGCCATTCTCCAGCGTGCCATAGGGCTGGTCGTGGATGGCCGACAGGTTTTCCAGTTGGATCCAGGAGATCCAGGCACTGCTCAACCCGCAATTGGCGGCGCCGGAATCGACGATCTGGTTCATGAAAGTTTCGACTTCGGCCCAGGTCTTGGGCGCGACATTGGGGTCAAGGCCGGCTTTTTCGAAGGCGGTCTTGTTGTAGTACATGATCGGGGTGGACGAGTTGAACGGCAGCGACAGGATGTTGCCGTCTGTGTCCGAATAATAGCCCACGACGGGGGCGAGAAATGCGGTCGGATCCCATGGCTGACCGTTTTCGGTCATCAGTTCGTAAACCGGCTTCACGGCGCCCTTGGCTGCCATCATGGTGCCGGTGCCGACTTCAAAAACCTGCACGATGGCGGGCTGCTCATTGGCGCGGAACGCTGCGATCGCGGCGGTCAGGGTTTCGGGATAGGTGCCCTTATAGGTGGTCACGATCTTGTAGTCTGGCTGGCTGGCGTTGAAGCCTTGAGCGATCGATTCCAGCTTCTTGCCCAGTTCGGCATCCAGTGCGTGCCACCAGGAAATTTCGGTCTGCGCGGTGGCGTGGGGTGCGGAAGCAAGAGCGGCGATCACGCCGGCCGTCATCAGCAGCGCTAGTTTCTTCATGGGGTGGTTCCTCCTGTTATTAAGCAAAGGATCTCCGTCCTCGCGTGCCAAGTCGTAGCAACGCGATGTTCATTTGGCAAAGGGAGATGTTCAAGTGAACGTTGGAGCGGCGTTATTCGCCGCGACGAGACCCTTAGGGTGTTCATATGAAGGTCGTGTGACGGGCCGATTGCTGGGCGGTCATACAGCAGACGCGGGCGTGCAATCGCCGCCATAGGCCGCGACGGATGCCGGCGATGTCAGGAAGAACGCCCCACGCGCGTGCCAACGGCGTCCCGCGATCCGTTGGATCGAGCAGGACGTCGGCCGATTGCTGGGAAGAACTGCCGGCCCGGTGGTAACCCCGCCGGGCCGGCAGCGCTATCTAAGCTGCTTTTTTGAAGGCGGCCGGCAGTGGCCATTGCCACACCCGGAAAGGCGCTGGCGCGCGGTCTGCGTCGCCGTCGATCTGCGCTTTGGAGAGACCGAACATGCAGCGCCAGCCATCGTCCGAAATCCGAAAGTCATTGCGCTTCGGATCGGTCTGGGACGGCACGACAGCGGCCAGGCCAAGCCCGAGCAACGCGTCGAGATGGGCCCGGCCAAAGCCAGGATTGGCGTCGCTATGCGCCGGTATTTGCTTGTGTTTCGACAGCGCCAGTAGGGCCGCGCGTTCATATATGTTCAGAATATAGGGCTTGCTCATGATGGACGAAGTGTCACCGGACGAAGTTAACAAGGTGTTTCTTCCAGGCCCCCGATTCGCATTAAGCGACCCGGAGCGCGATTTAACCGCGATCTCGACCGCCGAAGCCGCTAAGTTCCCAGTGATTGACGATCACGAGAAGAGGCCAGCTTGAACTACAGCCCACTCAACGAACAGGAAAGCATCGCGCGCGTTTTCGTCGAGGCCTGGGGGCAGCGAGACGCGGATAAGTTGGCATCGCTGTTCGACGACGACGCTGAATTCGTCAACGTCACCGGACTGTGGTGGCATGATCGCGCGGCGATCCGGAAGGCACATGCCTATGGCTTCGAGCATATTTTCGATGCGTCGACGCTGCGGCTGGTGGAATTGAAGGTGAAGTCGCTGACCGACGCTATCGCGGTGGTGCATGCAAGGGTCCGCCTCGAGGGCCAGACCGCCACGCCGGAGGGTGCCCGGCCTGCTGTGCGCCACACCATTTTGTCGTTTGTCGTCCATCGGCGCGACGACGGCTGGAGCTGCGCTTCCGCGCAGAACACCGATATCGTGCCCCACATGGAAACCAATCTGGTGGAACCCGACGGAACGTTCCGCTCCGTCAGCTATCGCAGCTGATCATCCAGCTCGGCGCTCACTAGATCCACCGGCGGGTCCGGCTCATGAAGTCGCGATAGGGCTGACCAAACTTGGCCGTCAGATAGGTTTCTTCGCGAGTGACGACGCCATAATGCAGCAGCACCAGCAATACCGGCACCAGGATTATTCCCCAATCGAGCGAAAAGGTCAGGCTCAACCCGGCAAGGATCATGGCGAAGCCAAGATACATCGGGTTGCGGGTGAAGCGATAAGGCCCTGATGTCGCCAGCTTGAGGCTGGGTTGGTGCGGGGAGGGATTGGTGCCCACCTTGGTAAAAGTTCGGATGGCCGATACGCCAAGCGCGAGTGCGACAACGAGGAGCACCACCCCCAGATAAAGCGCCCAACTCGCCCCCGACATTGGCGGCAGGAACTGCAACGTGCCGGTGAATTCCATGCCGATGGCGATGGCCAGCGCGATCAGCAGAATGAACGGCGGTAGCATGATGACGTCTGGATGGTCGTCGTTGCGCGTGACTGACATTTGCTGTGCTCCCAATCGGGTTCATTGCGCATCTATCAGCATACACCCATGCAATAGCCGATCATAGCAGCGCTACACCCGCTTGCTGGCGAGCACTTCGAAGGTGCTGTTGATGGTGGCGACGGAGCGGTCGTAGTCGGTGAGGGCGAGGCAAGCGATCAGCGTGTCGATGATCGCCAACTGGGCAATGCGGCTGGTCATAGCCTCGGTGCGGAACTGGGTTTCGCGGGCGAGGGTGTTCAGCACGATATCGCTATGGGCCAGCAGCGGCGATTTGCCGAAATTGGTGATGGCGATGGTCGTGGCGCCGGCCTCTTTGGCGAGCCGGGTTGCGGTGAGGGTTTCGACCGTGCTGCCGGAGTGGGAAATGGTCAGCACGGCAACATCGGGGCCGGCGAGAGACGCGGTGATAGCCTGGACGTGACTGTCGACGGCGGCCCGTGAATTGATGCCGATGCGCAGCAGGCGATAATTGGCGTCTTCGGCGATCGGGGCGGCGCTGCCGATGCCGAAAACTTCCACGCGTTTTGCCTGACGGATGGCCTGCACGGCGCGTTCAAGCGCAACTGCGTCGAGCGCTTTGCGGGTGTCGTCGAGCGCCTGCATGTCAGACTGGAAAATTTTGTCGATCACGGTCGCAGCCGAGTCACCCCGCGCCAGGTCTTCATGGATGAACTGGATGGGCTGGACCAGATCGCGCGCCAGCGACAGCTTGACCTCCTGGAAGCCGCGGGCGCCCAATTGTTGGCACAGCCCAATCACGCTGCCCTCGCTGACATTGGCGCCCTCAGCCACTTCAGTGACGGACATATGCACCACATCCTGCGCGTTGGCCTCGATGAAATCGGCGATGCGCCTTGCAGCGGGGGGCAGGCCGGACTTCAGCGCCGCCAGGCGATCCAGCACGCCGCTGAGCGATGGTTCGGAGTTTCGGCTCATGGTCAGATCCTAGACAGCTATTCTCAACGGAACGTCGAAGCCGGAGCGGATATCGCCGTTGCGCACCTGCACAAACGCCATGCCCAGCCGCCGCGCACCCTCGCCATCAGTGTCAGCATTATCGCCGATCATGATGGCCTCGCGTGGCGCAATACCGAGGCGCCGGCACGCCGCCTCGAACAGCAGCGGTTCGGGTTTGCCGACACAGATATGGCGGGTCACGCCGGCTGCGGCCATGACGGCAGCGGCCAAAGCGCCAGCCTCGGGGACTGGCTGGCCATGGCTGCCGGGGTGACTGCGATCGGGGCACGCTACATAGAGCGTGGCGCCGCCGGCCAAGGCTTCGGCAGCGCGGGCCAGTCGGGCATAGCTGAAGCGCCGGTCGCGCGCCACCAGCACCACATCATAGGTTGTGCCGTCCACATCCAGTCCCTGCCGCTTGGCGTAGTTCCGCAAGGCCTGGCTACCGAGCAGCAGCAGGCTTGCGCCCGGCTGGTTGCGGGCAATCAGGTCAATGGCCGAAGTCCCGGCCAGCACGATACGATCGGGCTGCACCGGCAGGCCCATGCGGCGCAAATGCCGGCACAGCAGTTCGGGCGTGTGCTCGCTATTGTTGGAGACCAGCATGTAGCGGTCGGCGGCCTGCGCCAGCAGCCAGCGCGCATCCGGCAGCACCAGATTGCCGCTGATCAGGGTTCCATCGAGGTCCACCAGATAGCCGGCGGCGCGCGTCATAAGCTGCAAATCAGCCTCCTTGTCGATCGCTTTAGGGTGTTGAGTTTTCCTCAATTTGTCAAACATCATTAAATGAGCATGTTTCATTTTACTGTCACATAAGCCCGTTATCGCTGGCCTCACCAAACGGCAATTCTCCGCCGAGCAGCGAGGCAGACATGAAGATCGCAATCATCACCGACATCCATCACGGCCCGCTGTCGCATACCAAGAAAGAGGGCTGGGACGCCCTGGCGGTGGTCGGTGACTTCGTGACCTGGGCGGAAGGGCAGGGCGCTGATCTGGTGCTCGATCTGGGCGACCATATCTCCGACACCGGCCCCGAGGCCGATGCCGCCGCGATGACCGAAGTGGTGGCTCGGCTGGCCCGGTTCGCCGGACCGCGCGTCCATCTGCTGGGCAACCACGACGTTGCCAATCTGAGCATTGCCGACAACGAGGCCATCTTCGGTTGCTCAATGGCGAGCCGGGTCATTGATCTTGGCGATTTTCGCCTGATCGCCTGGCAACCCGATGTACGCCTCGTGCCGCCAGGCTTTCAGCCCACCGGTGCGGCTCACCTCGATTGGCTGGTGGCGGCGCTGGAGCAGGATGAGCGCCCGGCGATCATCGCCACCCATGTGCCGCTGTCCGGGCATTCGCAGATCGGCAATTACTATTTCGAACGCAATCCGGGCTACTCTACCTATCCCGACCACGACGCGGTGCGCGCCGCCGTGGAAGCGACTGGCCGGGCCGCGGCCTGGCTTTCCGGGCATGTCCATTGGAACACCATCACGCCGGTTCGCGGCATCCAGCACATCACCGTGCAGTCGCTGAGCGAGCGCTTTACCACCATGCCGGAGCCGGCCGCCGCCTGGTCGCTGCTCGAGATCGCCGATGGCCAGTTGAGCCTGACGGTGCATGGCCAGGACCCATTCTACGCCCGCGTGCCCTTCCGGGCTTCCGGTGCGCGGCCCTGGTTGGCGCCGCACGCTCCGTTCCGTCAGGCCGAGGCCGCCGCTGCGGTCAGCGAAGATGCTTGAGTTCCTTGCCCGTCGGGCTGTCGGCGGCTTCATCACCATCGCCGTGGTCATCGTGGCGGTATTCTGCGCCACTAGGCTCACCGGCAATGCCGTCGAGATGATGCTGCCACCCGGATCTGACCCGGCGATCCAGGCGGCGCTGGCCGCGCGTTATGGGCTGGACCAGTCGGCCTGGGTCCAGTTCTGGACCTACCTTCAGGGCCTGGTGACCGGCGACTTTGGGGTGAGCCTGGCTGAACGTCGACCGGTGATCGCCATTTATGCCGAGCGCCTGCCCAATACGCTGCGCCTGTTTGGCTATGGCCTGTTTCTGGCTGTGGTGATCGGGGTACCGATGGGCATCGTTGCTGCGTTGGACCGCAAGGGGCCAGTCGGGTCGTCGGTGATGACGCTGGCCTTCATGGGCTATGCCACGCCCAATTTCGTGCTGGCGATCCTGATGATCCTGGTCTTCTCGTTCCAGCTGCACTGGCTGCCCAGTTCTGGCGCGGCGACACCGCTGCATTTCCTGATGCCCGCCATTGTTCTCGCTTTGCCCATGCTGGCGGAAATCATCCGCTTCACCCGCAATGCCATGCTTGACGTGCTCGGGCAGGATTATCTGCGCACGGCCCGCGCCAAGGGCCTGCCGGAATACAAGGTTATCGGCAAGCACGCCCTGCGCAACGCAGCGGTGCCGGTGGTGACCGTTATCGGCTTGCAGGTTGCCAATATGGTGGCGCGCTGTGTGCTGGTGGAAGCCATCTTTTCAACCAAGGGCGTCGGCGACCTGATCGTCTATGCCACCATCGGGCGCGATTACCCTGTGCTGCAATTCGGCGTCATCCTGATCGCCGGCATGGTGGTGGTCGTCTCTCTCATCGTCGATCTGCTCTACGCAGCCATCGACCCACGCGTGAAAGTCGCATCATGACAGATATCGCTTCGCCGCTTCCCTCGTTCCGTCCTGTCACCACCCGCCGCCCCTCCAGCAACCGGCTGGCTGTGATCTGGCGGAAGACTTCGCTGCCCATCAAGCTGTGCCTCGTCGCTTTCGTCAGCATCGTGCTGGTCGCCATTCTGGCGCCGGTGCTGGCGCCGCACGATCCCAATGCCCAGGCCTTGCTCGCCCGGCTGAAGCCGCCGGTGGGTATGGAAGGGGCGGTGCCCAAGCATCTGCTCGGTACCGACCAGTTGGGCCGCGATCTGACCTCGCGCCTGCTCTACGGTCTGCAACTGACGCTGGGCATCGCGCTGATCGGCAGCCTGATCAGCCTGGTGCTGGGCACGACGCTCGGCATCATCGCCGGCTATGGCCGGGGTCGTGTCGGCGCCTTCATCATGGGCATGGTCGACGTCCAGATCGCCGTACCGTTCACGCTGATCGCCCTGTTCACCATCGCCCTGCTGGGCAACTCGCTCCCGGTCCTGGTCTGCGTCATCGGGCTGGCGGGTTGGGAAAGCTATGCCCGTATCGTCCGCGCTCAGGTGCTGACCATCTCGCGCATGCCCTTCATCGAGGCCGCCATTGCTGCCGGCGCTTCGCGGCCCCGCATCCTGCTGCGGCACGTACTGCCCAATATCGCTTCGCCCTTGGTGGTCATCTGGACCATGACCTTCTCGGGCTTGATCCTCACCGAATCCGCGCTGTCCTTTCTCGGCCTCGGCGTGCAGCCGCCGACCGCTACACTGGGCTCGATGGTCGGGCTTGGCCGCGACTATCTGGCCTCGAGCCCCTGGATTGCCCTGCTGCCGTCGCTGATGATCATGCTGGTTTCCCTGCTGGTGCTGCTGATCGGCGACTGGCTGCGCGACACGCTCGACGTGCGCCTCAAATAAACCGGCGGCCGCGCGCCGCCGCTCCCCGAATTTCCCGCTTCTCAGAGTCTGCATGGCCGCAGAGCGGGAGAGCCTTGTCTTCAAAACCCAGGATTGTTGGAAATGAAAACCCGCCTGATCGCCTCTCTCGCCGCCCTGCTGCTCGGCAGCACCGGTCTTGCCGCCGCCGAACTGACCGTTGGCACCCAGAACATGTCCTCCTTTGTGGACCCGGGCCGCGACCACTCCAATGTTGGCTCGCAGAACTACGTCAATGCCTTCGATCCGCTGATCCAGAAGGACTACAGCCAGGCCGGCGCCGTGTTTTCGCCTGGTCTCGCCACCGACTGGGAGCAGACCTCGCCCACCACGCTCGAAGTCACCTTGCGTGAAGGCGTCAAATTCCACGATGGTTCGGAAATGACCGCTGAGGACGTGGTGTTCTCGTTCCACCGCATCATCGATGCCCTCACGCCCGAATATCAGTCGATCAAGACCCAGTTCTTCGGCAATTTCGCCAAGGTGGAAGCGCTCGACGCCTACAAGGTGCGCTTCACCACCCATAAGCCCGAGCCGCTGTTTGAAATCCTGCTCAACACCCAGCAGGGCTATATCGTGCCCAAGGCCTATATCATGGGGCTCACCGGCGACCCGGCGGTCGCTGAAATCGCTGACTTTGAGGCTTTTGCCCTGGCCCCGATGGGCACCGGTCCCTACCGCATCGCCAGCTTCCAGCCCGGTGAAAACCTCGTTTACGAACGCTTCGACGACTATTACGGCGAACAGGCTCCGCTTGAGGGGTTCGAGATGCGCCGCATTTCCGAACTGGCCACGCGCCTGACCGCTTTGGCCAATAGCGAAGTCGACATCATCACCAATATTCCGCCCGATCAGGCCGGGGTGATCGAATCCAATCCCAATCTGCGGGTCGAAGGCGCGGTGACGCCACTGTTCCATGTGGTCATCTTCAACGCGATGAACCCCAAGCTCGAAGACAAGCGCATTCGACAGGCGCTGAGCTATGCCATCGACCGCGATCTGCTCAACGAAGCCCTGTGGCTCGGCAAGGCCGTGGTTCCCTCCAGCCACAGCTATTCCCAGTTTGGCGAGCTCCATATGCCTGAGCTCGACACCTTCGAATACGACCCCGAAAAGGCCAAGGCCTTGCTGGCCGAAGCCGGTTATGACGGCAGCCCGATCCGCTTCGACACTGACGCGGTGTATTACACCAACGGTCTGCTGGCCGCGCAGGCCATCAAGGAGATGTGGGCTGCAGTGGGCGTCGAGATGACGCTCAACGTCACCAATGCCTGGGGTGAACTGTCGGAAGTTGAAACCCGCAACTGGTCCAACCCGATGTATTTTGCCGATCCGGCCGGCTCCTACGGCACCATGTGGGCGCCCGGCGGCGCGCGCATCGGCAATACCTGGCAGCCGAACGAAGCCTATCAGGGCCTGTGGGACCGCTTCCGCTACTCGACCGATATCGAGGAACGCAAGGCCGCCTATGTCGAGATCATGGCCTATGTGAAGGACGAAGCCCCGGTTCTGCCGCTCTACGAACCCTATGAGGCCTATGGCGTCCGCCAGGGTGTCAACTGGGCGCCGCTGCCCGGCCACATCCCCTATGTGCTCGATTTCCGCGCTGGTTCTCTGTCGATCGACTGATGCCAATCCTGGCCGGCGGGATTGTCCTGCCGGCCATTCTCCCATCGGAGTTTCTGCCGTGACCCAGCCACTGCTCAGTCTCAAGGACCTGACCGTAACCTTTGATACGGAGAAGGGGCCGTTCACCGCCGTCGACGCGCTGAGTTTCGACGTGGCGCCCGGGCAATGCCTGGCTATCGTCGGCGAGTCCGGCTCGGGCAAGTCGGTCACTGCAATGTCGATCCTGGGTCTCACCGGCTATAATGGCGGCAAGCTCGCCAAAGGCAGCGTGCAGTTCACGCGGCGCGATGGGTCGACGATCGATTTGGTCCAGGCGAGCACCGCGCAGTTACGCGAAATCCGTGGCAACGAGATCGCCATGATCTTTCAGGAGCCGATGACCAGCCTCAATCCGGTCTTCACCATTGGTGATCAGATCGCGGAGGCCGTTCGTGCCCATCGGTCGGTATCTCGGGCGCAAGCCGATCAGGCAGCGCTGGAACTGATCGAGAAAGTCCGCATTCCCGACGCGGCACGACGGTTCCGCCAGTTTCCGCATGAGCTGTCCGGCGGTATGCGCCAGCGCGTGGTGATTGCTATGGCGCTGGCCTGCTCGCCGCGCCTACTCATCGCCGACGAGCCGACCACGGCCCTCGACGTGACCATCCAGGCGCAGATCCTGCATCTGATGCGGGTGCTGGCGCGCGAGGAGGGCATGGCGATGCTGTTCATCACCCACGATATGGGCGTGGTGGCCGAGATCGCCGACCGCGTTGTCGTCATGCGCCATGGCCGCAAGGTTGAGGAAGCGGCGGTGCAGACGCTGTTTACCGCGCCCCAGCAGGCCTATACGCGCCAGTTGCTGGCCGCCGTGCCCCAGCTTGGCGCCATGGCCGGCACAGTGGGTCCGCATGGCGACGCGCCGGCGCCCACCCGGCCCCTGCTTGAGGTGAGCAATCTGGTGACGCAATTCCCGGTGCGCCGGGGGATATTCAACAGGCACGTAGCCAATGTTCACGCCGTCAATGATGTGAGCTTTTCGCTGGCTGCGGGAGAGACGCTGGCGCTGGTCGGCGAGTCAGGTTGCGGCAAATCCACCACCGGACGCAGCCTGCTGCGGCTGGTGCAGCCCAATTCCGGTTCGGTGGTGCTGGATGGCGAGAATGTCCTGACCCTGCCGGCCGAACAGCTGCGCGAAAAGCGCCGCGACATGCAGATCATTTTCCAGGACCCTTATGCCGCGCTCGACCCGCGCCTGACCGCGTTCGAACAGGTCGCCGATCCGTTGCTGATCCACAATGTCGATTCCGGCAGCGGCATTCAGGATCGTGTCGTCGGCCTGCTGCGCCGCGTCGGGCTCTCCGAAGAGCATCTGGAGCGCTACCCGCACGAATTCTCCGGCGGTCAGCGGCAACGTCTCTGCATCGCGCGGGCACTGACCCTGTCGCCAAAACTCATCGTCGCCGACGAGCCCGTCTCGGCGCTGGATGTGTCGATCCAGGCCCAGGTCGTCGACCTTCTGCTTGAGCTACAGGCCGAGTTGGGCATGTCGTATCTCTTCATCTCGCACGACATGGCGGTGGTCGAGCGCATGAGCCACCGCGTCGCCGTTATGTATATGGGCCAGATTGTCGAGATCGGCCCGCGTGCCGCCGTCTTCCAGAATCCGCAACACAGCTACACCCGCGCCTTGCTGTCAGCGGTGCCCAATCCCGATCCGCGCCGGCACAATCTGGGCGTGCCGCCCAACGTGCCGCTGCCGTCTCCTATTCACCCAATCGACTATGCGGCCCCCGCGCTGCGTTACGACGATCTTGGTGATGGCCATCTCGTTCTCGCTGCTTAGGAATTACCAATGCTCGACACTTTCGCTGCCCCCGGTCGCTTCTTTCGCGGCAATCTGCACACCCATTCCAACCGTTCGGACGGCGCCTTGCCGCCAGAAGAAGTCTGCCGCCGCTATCAGGCCAAGGGCTATGACTTCCTCTGCGTGTCCGATCACTTCCTGCCGCAGTTCAGCTATCCGCTGACCGACACCGCGCCCTATCGCACAGATGGCTTCACCACCATCATCGGCGCCGAGCTGCACGCGCCCTCGACCCATCTGGGCGATATCTGGCACATATTGGCGGTCGGTCTGCCCGCCAGCTTTGCCGCTCCAGCCGAAACCGAGACTGGTCCTGAACTGGCCCGCCGGGCGCGCGACGCCGGGGCCTTTGTCGGCATGGCGCACCCGCAATGGTATGGCCTCAACACCGAGGATGGTCTGTCGCTGGATGCGGCTCATGCGGTCGAAATCTACAACCACACCTGCGAGCGCTTGTCGGCCCGCCCCGATGGGGTGGTTATGCTCGACCAATTGCTGCAGGAGGGCCGCCGATTGACCGGCTTTGCTGCGGACGACGCGCACTTCAAATCCGATGATAGCTTTGGTGGCTGGGTGATGGTGAAGGCCGAGGCCAACGATCCCGACCTGTTGCTCGCCGCGCTCAAGGCCGGCCAGTACTATGCCAGCCAGGGCCCCGAGATCGTCTCCGTCACCCGTGATGGCGACACGCTGCTGGTGCGCACGTCAGCGGCCCAGAGCATTTTGGTCGCCGGACACGGCGCCAAGGCCCAAGCCCATCATGGCGAAGCTCTGGTCGAGGCCAAATTCGATCTGGCGCCCTTCGCCGGCTCCTGGCTGCGGCTGGTTGTGACCGACGTTCAAGGCAAACGCGCCTGGGGCCAGCCCATGTTCATCGCCGCATAGGCCAGACCTGGCGCCAAGTAAAAGGCCAGCAGCCGAGGGCTGCTGGCCTTTTTGTGTGTCCTAGTAGTCGAACTGCTTGGCCAGGGTCAGCTTGAAAGTGCGGCCCTTGGAGCGGTCGGCGGACAGGCTTTCGCGGTAATCGGCATTGAAGATGTTCTCCACCGCGAACTGCGCTTCAAGACCCTTGAACTGACCGCCATCGGGCTTCCACGAGGCGAACAGGTCGACCGTCTGGTAGGCGTCGGAAGGGCCATCGGCGCCTGCTGCCGGCGTCATGGCGTAGGCACCGGCTGCCGCCAGGGTCGCACGGGCACCATATTCGAGATTCCACTCGGTGTTGCGAGCGCCCAAAGTGGCAACGAGCTTGTTTTGCGGCACGGTGGTGAGGGGCTTGCCGCTCACCAGATCGTCACCGACGGTGAAGGTGTAAGCGAGGCTGGCGAAGATATTGTCGGAGTTGTAGGCGCCTTCGATTTCCACGCCATAGATGCGGGCGGCCGCGATGTTGGCATAATACGCCGGAGCGGGATTGCCAAAGACGGGCGCGGTTCCCGTGGAGGCGATGAGATCGGTGAGATCGCTGTAGAAGCCGGTGGTTTTGACACTCACGGTGTCGCCATCCTGCAGCAGGTCATAGCCGCTCAGGGCAAAGCCGCCTTCGATGGTGTTGGCCTGTTCCTTGCGCAGATCAAGGCTGGCAATTTTGCCCGAGCTGCCAAGACTGGTCCCGGCCGGCAAGACCGCATCACCGACCGAATAGAGTTCGTCGATCGTGGGCAGCCGTTCGGTATGCGCCAGCGAACCGAAGATCGCGAAAGTGTCGTTGATCTCGTAATGGGCGGCGAGCTTGGGTGAAAAGGCCGAGCCATTGATCTCCGGAATGCCGGCCGTCGTGGCCTTGACCCAATGGAAATCGCCGCGGAGGCCGGCGACCAGGGTCAGTTGCTCGTTCAAGATCAATTCATCCTGGGCGAACAGGCCGAGCTTGCCTTCATTGCCTTCCGGGTGAGCCGGCAGGGGCAGGGCGGTGGCGGCGCGCGTCACCGAACGGTCCATCGAGCTGGTCTGCAGACCGAAAGTGAAATAGTTCTCGAAGTTCTCGCCGATCCATTCGACCGTATTGTCGGCCTTGAGCTGGATCGTCCGGTAGCCATAGACGGTGTCGGCAAGCACGTTGGTGCCGGTCTGGGGCGTGGGCACGCCAGCGGAACTGCGATGGTTATACTGGTTGTTCTGCGTGTCGGACCAGGAGAGGTTGACGTTCAGATCGACCCAGGGATTGTCGCTATCCGGATTTTCATAGGACAGCACCGCCGTCTGGTCCGTCACCTTGCGATCGATAATGCCGAACATGCCACCTAGCGTGCTGGGCGGGGTGCCGGGGCGACCCGCGAGCAGGCCACCCTGGCCGCCAGTGCCGGTCTGGGCATAGGCCTGATCGAAGGCTTCGCTGTACCAGCGCTGATAGGATGCGCGCAGGACCTGTTCGTTGTTGTCGCCAAAACGGGCAGTACCCTTGACGAGGCCACTCCACGTATCGAGAGCGGACCCGGTGAGCGGGGTACCCTGAGCCAGGTCGATATCCTGTGAACGGCGCCAGGTTCCGGTCGCCAGCATATCGAGGTTTTCGTTGGCGCGATGCGCCAGAACCACCGACGTCGCGGTGCCCAGGCCATTGCTGGACAGCGTTTCCTTGAGGCGCACGGCGCCGGTGGCCCCATCGGCGATGAAGTCCGAGGCATCCTTGGTGGTGAAGTTGATCACGCCGCCAATGGCACCGGCGCCATACAGCGTCGATGAGGCCGGCCCGCGTAGCACTTCAACCTGCTTGTAGAGTTCGGGATCGGAAAAGAACGAGCCCATGCGGTATTGTTCGTTGAACTTGGGCGCTCCGTCGACGGTGACGATTACGCGCGCGCCATCCGACGAGTTTTCCGTCGTGCCGATGCCGCGGATGTTGAAGGCCTCGCCAAGCTGGCGGTCGCTACCGACAATGGTAACGCCCGGCACATTGTCGAAGATTTCGCCTGTGGTCGTGGCCTGAAGCCTGTCGATATCCTCCTGGCTGACCACCGTGACGGCCTGCGGCGTATCGATTGCCACTTTGGGCTTGCCGCCCAGACCAATAACCAAGCGCTCCAGCAGCGTCACATTGGTGGTGTTGACACTCGATTGCGCCGACGCACCCTGCACTGCAACCGCCGCCAACGCGACGCCGCACATCAGCGCGACTGCACGCGATTTTACCAGCCCCATTTCAAACTCCAGTTTCTCGTCTTTTGGGATGCTGGCTGGCGGTTGGCTGGCTGGCTGTGATCGAGTCAAAAACATGACTCTTAAAATCACCTATTGCGTCGAATAAATAAGCTGTCTATGAAAGTCAAGTTTTCTTGGACGGAAGCGTACACCGCTGTGACCTCTCCTATGAGACTGATAAATAAGGAATATTATGCCTGCCGCCGTTGAGCCTCCGCCCGACTACCGCCCGGTTTCTGGTCGCAGAATTGTCGAGAGTGCCGCGCTTTTCGACGGCCAGAACGAAGTTCTCATTTTGCATAACGGCGAGCAGTACCGCCTGCGCATCACGCGCCAAGACAAACTTATCCTGACGAAATAGGGGCTCAAATTGAACAAAACCACACCCAAGACCGCTGCTGAGATACGGCACCTGCGCGCACTGCATCCGCAAATGCGCGAGCGCGATTTTGCCCGTATCCACGCCATCTCGGAAGCCGATCTGGTTGCCGCTGAAGTGGGCCGCACGGCCATCCGGCTAAAGCCCGATCTGACGCTGCTGCTCAACGGGCTGACGGCGGTCGGTGAGGTCATGGCGCTGACCCGCAACGAGAGCGCGGTGCACGAAAAGATCGGTCCCTATGAGAAGGCCGTCATCGGTCCCATGGCTTCCATGGTGCTGGGTGAGCAGATCGATCTGCGCATTTTCCCGTCGAAATGGGCCTTCGGCTTTGCGGTGGAAAAGTCCGGCGAGGACGGCGCTATCCGACGCTCGTTGCAGTTTTTCGACGCACAGGGCCAGGCCGTGCACAAGGTGCATGCGCGTCCGGCGACCAATCTGGAAGCCTGGTCGGTGCTGGTGACAAATCTGCGTCACGCCGAGCAGGTCGACACAATCATTACCACACCACTGCCGCCGGTCCCGGCGCTTGGCGAAACCGCTGACGTTGCCACTCTGCGCGACAAGTGGCAGGCGATGACCGATACGCACCAGTTTTTCGGTCTGCTCAAGAAGCTCAATCTGCACCGTCTCTCTGCCCTCGAAATGGTGGGAGAGGACCTTGCCTGGCAGCTCGATGCCAATGCCGTGGAGCAGATGTTCTCCGCCGTTGCGGGCACGGACCTGCCGGTTATGGCCTTTGTCGGTAATCATGGCTGCATCCAGATCCATGCTGGCCCGGTCACCAATATCAAGCCGATGGGGCCATGGATCAACGTCATGGACGACACCTTCCATCTCCATCTCCGGCTCGACCACATCGCCTCGGTTTGGGCAGTGCGCAAGCCGACCAGTGACGGTCACGTCACCTCGATCGAAGTCTATGACGGCAATCGCGAGCTGATTATCCAGTTCTTTGGCAAGCGGCAGGAAGGGACCGACGAGCGGGCCGATTGGCGCACTGCCGTAGAACAGCTGCCGCTCCACAACCAGTCCAATGCAGCCTGAGGCCACCATGCACGTTCTTCCCATCCGCCGCCTGGCGCGCGCGACTTTTCTGACGCTTACCTTCGGTCTGTCCGGCGTCGCGGCGCAGGATTTGCACGAATTCACCGACACCTCGCGACTGGTTTCCATCGGTGGCTCGCTCACCGAAATCATCTACGCGCTGAACGAAGAGGGCAAACTCGTCGCCCGCGACCAGACAGCGCTCTATCCCGAGGCGGCGCTGGCACTGCCAGATGTGGGCTATATGCGCCAATTGGCGCCCGAGGGCGTGCTGTCGGTCAGCCCGTCGGCGCTGCTGGTCATCGAAGGCAGCGGGCCGCCCGAGGCGCTCGGCGTGCTGAGCCAGGCGGGGGTGGAATACCAGACCGTGCCCGAGAGCTATTCGGCCGAGGGCGTTCTGCTCAAGATCCGCGCCGTGGGGCAGGCGCTTGGGGCTGAGGACAAGGCCGAAGCACTCGCCGGCGCTACCGAACAGCAGTTCGTCGATCTTGCGGCCCGCACCGCTGCGGTCGCCGCGCCCAAGCGCATCCTGTTTATTCTGTCGGCTGAAGGCGGAAAGATTCAGGCTTCGGGTACGGGGACTGCCGCCGACGGCATCATCGCGCTGGCTGGGGCGGTCAACGCCATCGACGAATTTGCCGGCTACAAGGCGCTGACCGAGGAAGCGATCATCGATGCGGCTCCCGACGTCATCCTGATGATGGATCGCGGCGGCGACCACAGCGCCAGCGATGCCGATCTCAAGGCCAATCCCGCCATCGCGCTGACCCCCGCGGGCCAGAATGATGCCTTTTACCGTCTGGAGGGCGCCTATCTGCTTGGCTTTGGTCCGCGCACGGCGGCTGCGGCCGACGAGGTCGCCGACCTGCTCTACGGCGCAAACTAGGAAGCGGACGCATGGCGAGTGCAGCTACAATGTCCGGCGAAAATCCTGCCTCGGCTGAACGGGCCGAGGGGGATCGCAGCAATCTTGGGCGTCTCGCCATCGTCGTCCTGACCGTGCTGTTGCTGGTGATGGTGGTCGTGTCGATGACCACCGGAGCCTCAGGCGCCTCGGCATGGGCCATCATTGGCAGTTGGTTCGGCATCGTGCCGGAGCATGCCGAGCAGGCGCTGCGGGACCATGCCGTCATCTACAATATCCGCCTGCCGCGCATGCTGCTGGGCTCGCTGGTCGGGGCTGGCCTGGCTGTTTCCGGCCTGTTGATGCAAGGCCTGTTTCGCAACCCCTTGGCCGATCCGGGCCTCGTGGGTGTGTCAGCCGGGGCTGGGCTTGGCGCGGTCAGCATCATCGTGTTGGGCACGACCATGCTGGCCCCGCTCACGGCGTTGCTGGGCATTTACAGCCTCCAGATCGCCTCGTTTGCGGGCGGGCTGGTCACGACATTTGTGCTCTACAGCGTCGCCACGCGCAGCGGGCAGACCGCAATCGCCACCATGCTGCTGGCCGGTATCGCCATTGCGGCGCTGGCGGGCGCCGCCACTGGCGTCATGGTCTATGTTGCGACCGATAGCCAGTTGCGCGACCTGACCTTCTGGAGCCTGGGCTCCCTATCGGGTTCCAATTGGACCAAGGTGGCCGCATCCGGTCCCATCATTGTCGGTTCGCTGATTGCGGCTGGCTTTCTAGCCAAGGGGCTCAATGCCCTGACGTTGGGTGAGGCCACAGCCGCCCATCTTGGCGTACCGGTGCAACGGTTCAAGCTGATGACCATCGTCGCCGTGGCCGGTGCCACCGGCGCTTCGGTCGCCGTCAGCGGCGGCATCGGTTTTGTCGGCATCGTCGTGCCCCATCTGCTGCGGCTGATCATCGGGCCCAATCACCGCTATCTGCTGCCAGCGACGGCGCTGCTGGGCGCGTCCTTTCTGCTGATGGCCGATGCCATCAGCCGGCTCATCGTTGCCCCGGCGGAACTGCCCATCGGCATTGTAACCGCGGCTTTCGGCGGTCCGTTTTTCCTCTGGATCCTGCTGCGCAAGCGCGCGGCCTTTGCTTGGTGAAACCATGATCAATGTGCAATCGCTCGCGGTCAGTCTGGGCAATCGGCTGATACTGCGCGATGTTTCCTTCTCGGCCAGACCCGGCGCTATCACGGCAGTGATCGGTCCGAATGGCTCGGGCAAATCGACACTGATGAAGGCAATCTGCCGGGATATTTCCTATACCGGCGCGGTGAGCATCAACGGTCAGGACCTCGCCGAGATGAACACCATGCAGGCAGCGACATTGCGTGCTGTGCTGCCGCAATCGAGCAATTTGCCGTTTCCTTTCACCGTGCACGAAGTGGTGGCTATGGGGATGACGGCAGGGCGTTCCGGCGTGCCGCTGGGCATGGCGAAACGCATTCCGGAAATGGCCCTGGCTGCCGTTGATCTGGCAGGATTTGGTGGCCGTTACTACGGCGAGATTTCGGGCGGCGAACAGCAACGGGTGCAGTTGGCGCGGGTCTTGTGCCAGGTCTGGATGCCCGTGCTGGATGGCGTGCCGCGCTACCTGTTCCTCGATGAGCCTGTCTCCAGCCTCGACGTAAAACACCAGTTGATGATCATGGATGTGGCCCGCCGCTACGCCGATTCCGGCGGTGGCGTCATTGCCATCCTGCATGATCTTAACCTCGCGGCGATGTATGCCGACACCATTCTGGCATTGCGCGACGGTCAGGTGGCCGGCTTCGGTACGCCGCAGCACGTGCTGACCGACGACCTCATCGCCGAGGTTTTCGATTGCCAACTCCGCGTTGACGCCCTTCCACCTGCCAGCATCCCCTTCGTGCTGCCGCAATCCGTTGACCGCCTTGGCGCGTCAAATCCCATCACCAAGGTTGCCTGATGACCACACGCCCCTTCGCCACCCTGTTGGGCCTCGCCCTTCTTTGTTCATCCGCTGCTGCACAGGACGTTGCGGCGCCCAAATTCGCTCTCGAACTCAACGCGCTCCAGCCCGCCGAGGCCGGATGTCGCGTCAGCTTCCTCGCCACCAATCAACTGGGTGGGCAGCTGGACCGGGCCGCAGTTGAGCTGGCCCTCTTCGATGTCGCCGGGAGCATTGACCGCATCGTGACGCTCGACTTCAAGGACCTCAGCAACGGCAAGACAAAAGTGCTGCAGTTCCAGCTGGCGGGCCTGCAATGCGACGGGCTTGGCCGCATCCTCGTCAATGACATCAGCGCCTGCGAGGGAGAGATCGCGCCCGCTTCGATTTGCCTTGATGCGCTCGAGACCAGCACGCGCCTCGATATTGCGTTCGGTATCTGACCATGGACACTCCAACGCACGACTTTTCCATGTTCGCCCTGTTCATGCAGGCCGACTGGGTGGTGAAATCGATCATGATTGCCCTGCTCGTGGCCTCGATCTGGTGTTGGGCGATCATTGCCAATCGCGTCTCGACTTATGCCAGGGCCCGCCGCGACATGGTGGCATTTGACCGGGCTTTTGCCTCCGGCAAGTCCTTGGCGGACCTGCGCGGCGACTATGCCGGGAAGGATGCCAGCGGGCTCTCCGCTGTTTTTCTTGCGGCCATGGATGAGTGGGACAGAAGCCATGCCGAGCAGGCGACAGCCGCTGGCGGGTTGCAGATGCGGCTGGAAATCGCGCTAGACCTGGCGGTCAACGAACAGAGCAGTGCGCTGGAAAAGCGCCTGGGCTTTCTGGCGACCATTGGCAGTGCCGGCCCCTTCGTCGGCCTGTTCGGCACGGTCTGGGGCATCATGAACGCCTTCACCGCCATTGCCTCGGCGGAAAATACCAGTCTTGCCGTGGTGGCGCCCGGCATTGCCGAGGCGCTGCTGGCCACGGCTTTGGGTCTGCTGGCCGCGATTCCGGCCGTCATCGCCTATAACAAGCTCAACGCCGAAGCGGGCAAGCTGATCGGCCGGCTGGAAGCCTTCGCCGACCGGCTGGTCGCAATGTTGTCGCGCCAGCTCGACGCCGGGAAAGCCTGATGGGCATGTCCGCTGGCGGAGCGAAGCGCGCGCGGGGTCGCGGCCGGGGCAGGGACCGCAATGGCGCGATCAGCGATATCAACGTGACGCCTATGGTCGACGTCATGCTGGTGCTGTTGATCGTCTTCATGGTCGCGGCGCCGCTGATGACCATGGGTGTGCCGGTAAACCTGCCGCAAACCCAGGCCCAGGCCATGCCGTTGGAGCGTAAGCCGATCACCGTGACGGTAACCCCTGACGGCGCCATCTCCATCGACAATGAGCCGGTGACGCTGGCGGCGCTGGTGCCCGCAGTAGCTTCGCTGGCCGTGCAGGGAACTGACGAACGCCTCTATGTGCGCGGCGATGCGACTGCGGCTTATGGGGCCATCATGGAAGTGATGGGGGCGTTGTCGGCCGCTGGCTATGGCCAGATCGGGCTGATTACCGAGCGGAAGCAGGCCGAATAATGCAACGCGCGTTATCCGGCTCGGTGCTGGTTCATGTGGCTGTCATCGGCGCCGCCTTTGTCGGCTTTTCCTGGCCGGAACCGGACGACGCCCCAGCAGCAGAATCCGTCAGTGTCAGCATCGTGACCATGTCCTCGGTTTCGGCCAATGCAACCTCTCTGGTCCAGAGCGATTCAACGCTGGATCTCGTTTCTGCCGGGGCAGCGGCGACAACGCCGCCCCCTATCGAATCGATCAAACCCGATGCGATCGAGCCCATCACCGAAGCCATCGCCCCGCTGCCCCCCGAGACGCAGCAGCCGATAAATGAGCCCGCCATTGAAGCAATGAAGCCGGACAGTGTCGAGCCAGTTGAAGCTCCCTTGCCGGATGTGGCAGAGCCGCCACCTGAGCCGCAGATGCCATTGGAGGCCATAACGGACGTTGCCGTGCTTACATCCACCGCCCTCAACAGCCTCGCCAGCCAGCCAATAACGGCCTCGCCGTCCGAGACCATCGAAGCGGTCAGCAGCGAAGACCTCAAGCAAGCGCCCATTCCCCAGACGCTAAGCTTTGTGCGCCCCAGCAAACCGACCAATCCCCAGTCGCAACAACAAGTGCCGCGTCAAGCGGCAACGCCTCCCCCCAATACGGCAGGCAATGGTGGCGCCAGCAATGCAGACGCGGCTGCTTCCGCCGGGAGCACCGCCCAGCAGGCAGATCAGGGCAATGGTGGCGACGCCGAAATTGCCCGCTATCCCAGCGACGTCCTGCGCAAGCTGCGCCGCGCGTTGCGCAGTAATAATAGCCAGCGCGGCGAAGTCGTCGTGCGCTTCACCGTTCTCGCCAATGGACAGGTGGCGGAAGTGAGCATCGCCCGTTCATCAGGCAACAGCGCCCTGGACCAGGCAGGCCTCGCCACCGTCGGCCGGGCAGCGCCCTTCCCAGCCATTCCAGCTGCGGCCAATCGATCGTCATGGACGTTCGATGTCCCACTGGCATTTGGTGGCTAGCGTCCTCGCCGCCACCCGCCGCTGAAGAAATCGAAGTGTGTCGCTGCCAGAACTTTCTGCTGTCGGCCTATTGCCTTCCGCCTGCCTGCGGCGGCTTGATCGGGGTGGGACCCTATTGCCCCGCGCCGCTGGTCTGGGCCGCCTTGTCCGCGTCCCACCACCAGATGGTGGGAAAGCCGTTGGAAAATTGGGGCAGCGTTTCCGGGTGGCTGAAGCGGTTCCAATGGGCGATGCGGGAATAGGTCAGCGCATAGCCGGGCACCACGTAATGGTGATGCAGCAGCACCCGGTCGAGCGCCGTCGTGATGGCGAGCTGGGTTTCCCGATCATCGGCCACGATCAGCTTGTCGATTAGCGCATCGATGCCCTTGTCGGCGATGCCGGCATAATTGCGCGAGCCCTCCTCACCGACGCTGCCTGAGCCAAAGAAGAAGCGCTGCTCGTTGCCGGGGGAGAAGGACTGGGTCCAGCTGCCATAGATCATGTCATAGTCGAAACTGCGCAGCCTGTTGATATATTGCGGCGTGTCGACCATGCGGATGCTGAGTTCGACGCCGATCTGGCGCAGATTGGTGGCCAAATTCTGCGCGATGGGCTCCAGCGTGGTCTGGTGCATCAGCAGTTCTATGCTGAGCTGGGTGCCATTGACATCGACCAGCCGATTGCCGTCGAGGCGATAGCCCGCCTCGGTCAGCAGGTTCAGCGCGCTGCGCAGATTGGCGCGCAGCTTGCCCGGATCGCCATTGACCGGGTTGGTGTAAACCTCGGTGAACACCGTCGCTGGCACCAGATCGCGCACACTTTCCAGCACGGCTAACTCCTCGCCTGCCGGCAAGCCGGAGGCGGCGAAGGGCAGGCCATAGAAGTAGCTGTTGATGCGCTGATACTGGTTGTAGAAGACGGTGTTGTTGAGTTCCTCGAAATCGAAGACGAGGTTCAACGCCTGACGCAGCTTTTCGTCCTGGAATTTTTCCCGGCGCAGATTGGGAATGAAGCCGGTCATCTGCCCGCTGCCATTGTAATCCTGCGGGAATTCTTCGCGGATCACCCGGCCATCAGCCACGGCGGGAAAGTCGAAACCCGTGGCCCAACGACGGGCGGTATATTCGCTCCACCAGTCGAACTGGTCGCCCTTGAAGGCCTCGAACCACACTGATTCATCGAGGAAATATTCGTATTTGAACGTTTCGAAATTATTGGTGCCCACCTGGGTCGGGTGCGTGGCGCCCCAATAATCGGCAACCCGTTCATAGGTCACGGTGCGGCCGGCATCGAAACTGGCCAGGCGATAGGGGCCAGAGCCCAGCGGTGCTTCGAGCGTCGATTTGCCGATATCGCGCTGTTTGCCATCGGCCGTCTCGCCCTCCCACCAATGCTGGGGCAGGACGAGCAATTGTCCCAGGATATGCGGCAATTCGCGATTGCCGGTCTGGTCGAAGGTGAAGGTCACCTCGCCCGGCGCCGTCACCACCGCGCTGGTGATGTTGGTGTAATATTGCGCATAGACCGGGCTGATTTCGACGACCTTGTCGAAGGACCAGACCACGTCCTCGGCGGTTACGGGCTCGCCGTCATGCCAGTGGGCGTCGGGGTCCATGTGAAAGGTCACCGCGCCATAGTCATCGGCCACCTTCATCGCCTCGGCGAGCAGGCCATAGCTGGTGTTGACCTCGTCCAACGACGGGGTCATCAGCGTTTCATAGACGAGCCCGAGCCCGCTCACCGCTTCGCCCTTGGGCAGGATCGGGTTGAAGGTATCAAAGCCGCCACGATCGCCCAGCCTCACGGTGCCGCTCTTGGGCGCGTCGGGGTTCACATAGTCAAAATGGGTAAAGCCTTCGGGATATTTCGGGCTCTCGGTCAGCGAATCCGCATGCACCCAGACCCCGGTCGGCGTCTGCGCCAGGCTGGGCGCCACCATGGCGAGGAAGCCGGCGGCGATGAGGGAAGCCAAAATGGTTGAACGCGTCATGGTGCGGCTCCGCATGGGGTCTGTGGGCATAGGTTATGCGCTTGTCGGGGGCAGGGGCAATGCCGTGTCGTCGGTGGCGAGATCGAAGGCTGCGGCGAGCAATTGGCGCGTATAGGCTTCGCGCGGTGCAGCGAAGATGTCGGCGGCGGGGCCAGCCTCAACCACCTTGCCGTTCCGCATGACGATCAGCCGATGCGCCAGGGCCCGCACCACTTTGAGATCATGGCTGATGAACAGATAGGTCAGGCCGCGCCGCTGCTGCACGTTGCGCAGCAGGTCGATGATCTGGGCCTGGATGGAAACGTCGAGCGCCGAGGTCGGCTCGTCCAGCACCAGGAATTGCGGCTCTAGCACCAAGGCGCGGGCAATGGCGATGCGCTGGCGCTGTCCGCCGGAAAATTCATGCGGATAGCGCGCTGACATGGCGGCGTCGAGCCCGACTTCGCGCAGCACCGCCGTCACCTTTTCGGCCCGCTGCGCCGCCGTGAGGCGCGGCATATGCACCTTCAGCCCTTCGCCGACAATGTCACCCACCGACATGCGGGGGCTCAGTGAGCCGAAGGGGTCCTGGAAGACGATTTGCATGTGTTGCCGCAACGGGCGCAGCGCCTGCCAGGAGCGGCCGTCCACCTGCTGGCCCAGCACCACAATCCGGCCCGTGGACGGGATCAGCCGCAGCAGGGCATAGCCGAGCGACGACTTGCCCGAGCCGCTCTCGCCGACCACCCCCAGAGTCTCGCCTTGGGTGATGCTGAGATCAACGCCGTCGACGGCGTGGATATGCCCCACCACCCGGCGCAACAAGCCGCGCTTGATCGGAAACCAGACTTTTAGGTCGCTGGCTTCGACAATGCTGGGGGCCGCAGCGTCATGCTCCGGCGGAGAGCCTTGTGGCGCGGCGGCAAGCAGATGCCTGGTGTATTCATGCTGCGGATTGGCGAAAATTTCGCCCACCGGCCCGCTTTCGACGATTTCGCCCTCGGTCATGACGCAAACCCGGTCGGCGATGCGCCGCACGATGGACAGGTCATGGGTAATGAACAGCAAGGCCATGCCATTTTGCTGCTGCAGCGCCTTCAGCAGAGCCAGAATCTGCGCCTGCACGGTGACGTCCAGCGCCGTGGTCGGCTCGTCGGCGATCAGCAATTTCGGGTCATTGGCCAGCGCCATGGCAATCATGACGCGCTGGCGCTGTCCGCCCGACAGCTGGTGCGGAAAGTCGTGGAACCGGCTGGCCGGGTCGGGAATGCCTACGGACTGCAACAGCGCGATGGCGCGCGTCTGGGCGGCGGTCTTGCGCAGGCCCTGGTGCAGGCTCAGCACTTCGGCGACCTGCCGGCCAATGGTGTGAACCGGATTGAGCGAACTCATCGGCTCCTGGAAAATCATCCCGACCTGATTGCCGCGCACCCCGCGCAGCGCTGCCTCGCCGGCCGCCACCAGCTCCTGCCCGGCGAAGCGAACCTCCCCCGAAAGCTGGGCCGAAGGCGGCAGCAGGCGCAGGGTGGACAGGGCCGTGACCGACTTGCCCGAGCCGCTTTCGCCCACCAGCGCCAGCGTCTCGCCCGGCGCGATATCGAAGCTGATGCCGCGCACCGCCGCATGAGTGCCGAAGCGGACCGACAGGTCACGGACTGAAAGCAAAGGCGCGCTCATGCAAAAGTCTTTCGCGGGTCGAAGGCGTCGCGCACCGCTTCGCCAATAAACACCAGCAGGGTCAGCATCAGCGCAATGGTGAAAAAGCCGGTGAGGCCGAGCCAGGGCGCCTGCAGATTATTCTTGCCCTGCGCCAGCAATTCGCCGAGCGAGGGCGAGCCCGGCGGCAGGCCAAAGCCGAGAAAATCGAGCGAGGTCAGGGTGGCGACCGAGCCCGACAGAATGAAGGGCATGAAGGTCAGCGTCGCCACCATCGCGTTGGGCAGCAGATGCCGCCACATGATGACGGGATTGGACACCCCCAGCGCCCGTGCCGCCGCGACATATTCGAAATTGCGGGCGCGCAGAAACTCGGCGCGCACGATGCCCACGAGACTCACCCAGGAAAACAGCATCAGAATGCCCAGCAAGACCCAGAAGCTGGGAGCGATGACGCTGGAAATGATCAACAGCAGATAGAGCGCCGGTATCGAGGTCCAGATTTCGATGAGCCGTTGGGCGATCAGGTCGATCCAGCCGCCAAAATAGCCCTGCACCGCGCCCGCCAGCACGCCGATGAACGAGGAAAATATGGTCAGCGTCAGCCCGAACAGTACGGAGATGCGAAAGCCGTGGATGAGGCGGGCCAGCACGTCGCGGCCCCGATCATCGGTGCCCAGCCAGTGATAATTGCCGGCGTTGCAGTCCGGGTCGGCCACGCCCAGAGCATAGCGCTGGCAAAGCTGCTCGCGGCTCAGCAGCATGCTGGGCGGATTGGCGCCGGAATAGGCGATATTGCCGTCCACCGTGCCATGGCTGAAGCGGATGGGCGGCCACAGCGCCCAGCCATGGGCGGCGATTTCCTCGGCGATGAACGGATCGCGGAAATTGGTGGTGGCGAAAAAGCCGCCGAATTTCGCCTCGGGGTAATCCACCAGCGCCGGCACCAGCAGTTCACCTTGGTAGGCGACCAGGATCGGCCGGTCATTGGCGATGAATTCGGCGCCCAATGTGACGACGAACAGCACCAGGAATATCCACAAGCTCCACCAGCCGCGCCGGTTGGCGCGGAAATTGGCGAGGCGGCGCCGATTGAGCGGCGACAGCACCGCACTCATATGCTGCGGCTTTCAAAATCGAGGCGCGGATCAACCCACATATAGGCGAGGTCGGAAATCAGCCCGATCACCAGCCCGAGCAGCGAAAAGATATAGAGCGTCGCCAGCACCACCGCATAGTCGCGATTGACCACCGACTGAAAGCCGAGCAGCCCCAGCCCATCGAGCGAAAAGATGGTTTCGATGAGCAGCGAACCGCCGAAGAACGCGCCGATAAAGGCGCCGGGAAAGCCGGCAATGATCAGCATCATCGCGTTGCGGAACACATGGCGATACAGCACCTGAGGCTCGCTCAGCCCCTTGGCGCGGGCGGTCACCACATATTGCTTGCCGATTTCATCGAGGAAGGAATTCTTGGTCAGCAGCGTCGCCGTGGCAAAGGCTCCCAACCCCATGGAGATAATGGGCAGCACCAGATGCCAGAAATAGTCGAGGATCTGCCGCCACCAGGGGAAGCTCTCAAAGCCCGGCGAGGTCAGGCCGCGCAGCGGAAAAACCGACCAGAATGAGCCTCCGGCAAACAACACCACCAGCGCCACGGCCACGAGGAACCCCGGCACCGCATAGCCGATGATGACGATGGTGGAGGTCCAGACATCGAAGCGCGACCCATCGCGCCTGGCCTTGGCGATGCCGAGCGGAATGGAAATGCCATAGGCCAGCAGCGTCATCCACAGCCCGAGCGAGATCGAGACCGGCATTTTCTCCTTGATCAGGTCGATCACCGAAATGTCGCGGTAATAGCTGTCGCCAAAATCGAAGCGCAGATAATTGCCCAACATGCCAAAGAAGCGCTCGAGCGGCGGCTTGTCGAAGCCGAATTGCTGTTCGATGCGCGCCACCAGTTCGGGCGGCAGGCCCTGACTGCCCCTATAGGTGGACGTCTTGGTCTGGGGTTGCTGGGCCGCCAGATCGCCGCCCGCGCTGCCGGTGACCCGTTCCATGATCCCGCCGCTCTGGCCGGACATATTGGCCAGCGCCTGTTCGACCGGGCCGCCCGGCGCAAACTGCGTGATGAGAAACGAAATCGCCATGATGCCGAACACTGTCGGAATCATCAGCAAGAAACGGCGAAAAATATAGGCGCCCATTCCTGCTCCGGTAACCCTGGCCTAGCTTAGCCCATCATGCGCGCTCACCCTGCCATCAGGCAATGAGACTGTCGCGGCCAATGCAGCACTTCCGCGACGGCTTGGCAAGGCGACGGGCGTCGCTATGCTCATCCATTGCTCTGGGCCCCCAGTGCTAAACGCAGCACGGCGAACACGCGCTCGTCGTCGCTTTGAGACACGTTGAAGCGTAGATAACTGGTCGCGGTCTGGGCGAGGCTGAAGGCGTTGCCCGGCGCGAGGACGATTTTTTCTGCCAGCGCTGCCCGGGCGATGGCCGCAGCATCGAGGTCATCGGGCAGGCGGCACCACAAGAACATGCCGGCTTGCGGTTCGAGCCAAGGGATGATGCCGATATTCCTCAGCTTGCCCCCGATGTCGAACCGCGCCTGCGCCAGACGGCTGCGCAATCCGTCCATGTGCTTGCGATAGCCCCCATCGCTGAGCACGCTCAGCACCAGCTCGGCATTGAGCCGCCCGCCGCCGAATGTGGTGGCGATCTTGAGGTCGATCAGGCCCTCGATCCAGTCGGGCTTGGCCGCAATGAACCCGCATCGTGCCGCTGCCGATAGCGTCTTGGAAAAACTGCCGATGTGAATGACGCGATCCAGCCCATCGAAAGCGGCCAGACGTGGAGCCGGGCTGTGCTCGAAATCGGCGAATATGTCGTCCTCGATGATGGTCAGCCCGTGCTGGTCGGCCAGTTTCAGCACGCGATGCGCGACGACCGGCGACAGCGTTGCGGCGGTCGGATTGTGGATGCCTGCATTGGTGATGTAGAGCCGCGGCTTGTGTTCGGCCAAAGCCGCCGCGAACAAGGCAAGATCCGGGCCGTTGGGAGCATAGGGCACACTGACGATGTGGGCGCGGTGGGCGCGCAGCAGCGCCTGGAAGTTGAAGTAGCACGGATCATCAATCAACACCGTGTCGCCCGGCTCGAGCAGAAACCGGCACAGCATATCGATGGCCTGGGTGCCGCTTTCCGTCAGCATGATTTGATCGGGTGACGCTTCCACTCCGCGTTCGGCCATGCGCAGGGCGATCAGTTGGCGCAGCGGTGGCAACCCAAGCGGCGTGTCATACTCGGTAAGCACCTGGCTGTTGCCGCGCGCGAGCGTGCGCAGGGCGCGGCGCAGACCATCCTCCGGCAGCCAACTGGGCGGCAACCAGCCGCAACCAGGCTTGAGCGCGCCGGCATCGGCTTCCAGCGACTGGCGGGACACCCAGAACGGATCGAGTGCACGGTCGAGTTTCGGTCCAACGGCCGACAAAGCGAGCGGCGCGGTATGCTGGGCGGCGTAAAAGCCGGAGCCGGGGCGGGACAGGATCACGCCTTCGGCCACCAGGCGATTATAGGCATCCACCACTGTCGAGACCGATACCTGCATGGTTTTGGCCAAAGCGCGCACCGATGGTAGCTTGGCGCCGGCGGTCAGGCTGCGCCCGGCGATCCGCTGCTTGATCGTGCGCATCACCTGTCCAACGCGCGTCGTTTCCATCCGTGCTGTCCTCAAGGCCATAACAGTTCGGCAGAACTGTATCGCACTGTAACTGGCGCGGGCAATGGCTTGCCGGCATAGAGCGGCACTACAGGAGTGTCGCATGGAACGGTCGACGAGCGGTTGGATCAATGGATTGGTCGGGGTCATCATTTTCAGCGGCTCGTTGCCGGCGACGAAAGTGGCTGTGGCGGCGTTCGACCCGATGTTTCTCACGGGGATGCGCGCCGTCATTGCCGGCCTTGTTGGCCTGCTGCTGCTGCTGATCTTCCGGCAGCGCCGTCCTGGGCGACAGGATTTCATCTCCCTCATCATCGTGGCGCTTGGCGTGGTGGTTGGCTTTCCCCTGCTAACGGCCCTGGCCTTGCAACACATCACCTCCGCGCATTCGATCGTCTTCATCGGCATCTTGCCGCTGACCACCGCCATTTTCGGCGTCATCCGCGGCGGTGAGCGCCCCAAGCGGCCGTTCTGGATCTTCTCTCTACTCGGCAGCGCCCTGGTCGCCGGCTTCGCGCTGTCGCAGGGCATCGGCGCTTCGCCCGTTGGCGATGGCCTGATGCTGGCAGCCATTATCGTCTGCGGCCTGGGTTATGCCGAAGGCGGCAAGCTCTCCCGTTCGCTGGGCGGGTGGCAGGTGATCTGCTGGGCGCTGGTGCTGTCGCTGCCGGTCATGGGCGTGCTGAGCTTGATCTATTGGCCACCGAGCTTTGCTGGCATCGTAGCGCCCGCGTGGTTCGGCCTAGGCTATGTCTCGCTGTTCAGCATGCTCATTGGTTTCGTGTTCTGGTATCGTGGCCTGGCCCAAGGCGGCATTGCCGCTGTCGGGCAAATGCAACTGCTGCAGCCGTTCTTCGGCCTGGCCTTGGCCGCAACCCTGCTGCATGAGCCGGTCACCCCGGCCATGCTGCTGGTGACGGTCGCGGTGATCGGTTGCGTTGCGGGCGCACGCAGGTTTGGAAACTAGGAGAAACGCGATGTACACGCCGCCGGCCTTTCGCGAGGACAACCCAGCCGAAATCCACCGCATCATCCGCGCGGCGCGGCTTTCGACGCTCGTTACCGCAACATCGCAGGGGCTGGTCGCCACGCCGTTGCCGCTGATCCTTGATGAGACTGAGGGCGAACATGGCGTTCTTTATGGGCACCTGGCGCGGGCCAATCCGCAATGGCAACTGCCGGTTACGGGCGAGGCCATGGTGATCTTTTCTGGCCCCGACGCCTATGTCACACCGAGCTGGTATCCGTCCAAACGCGAGCACGGCAAGGTCGTGCCCACCTGGAACTACGTCACCGTCCACGCCTATGGGCCAGTGGAGTTCTTCGAAGACCCCGAGCGGCTGCTCGACATGGTGACGCGGTTGACCAATCTCTACGAACAACCGCGACAGCAGCCCTGGGCCGTCTCCGATGCACCGGCCCCGTTCATAAAGGCGCAACTCAAGGGCATTGTCGGACTGCGCCTGCCGATCTCGCGCCTCGAGGGCAAGGTGAAGATGAGCCAAAACCGGAGCGAGGCCGACCGGGAAGGCGTCGTGACCGGTCTATCGTCAAGTGAGCAAGCGGAAGACCGCAGGGTGGCCAAACTGATCTCGCCGCCTTCATAGCTCAGCGACTGGCGTATGGAACTCAGCCCAGTTCTTCGGCGAGCCCGATGAGAAGCCCTTCAGGCCCACGGATGTAGCAGAGCCGATAGACGTCTTCATATTGGACCACTTCTCCCACGAGCTGCGCGCCGCGATTGCGGAGCCGCTCCAGCGTATCGTCGATGTCGTCCACGGTGAACATGACGCGGAGGTAGCCCAGCGCGTTGACCGGGGCGTTGCGGTGATCCGCGACGACAGGCGGCGCGAGGAAGCGGGATAGCTCGAGCCGGCTGTGGCCGTCCGGCGTGCGCATCATGGCAATCTCGACATGCTGATCGCCCAGTCCGGTGACCCGTCCGGCCCATTCTCCTTCGATCGTGGCCCGCCCTTCGAGCTCCAGGCCGAGCTCCCGAAAGAAATCAACCGCCGCGCCGAGGTCATCGACGACGATTCCGACATTGTCCATCCGTTTGAGCGCCATGTGTCCAATCCTCCAGGGTGTTACAGTGTCACAGTTTTTCGCCGGGAAGTTTGCTGGCCTGCTTCACCCATTCGGTGAACTGGGCCTCATCGAAATCGCCTTCGTAGATGTCGAGATAGCGCACTTCAGGATGCTTGGACTGGCCGGGCGGCTCGGGGCGCAGCGACGTGCCGCGAAAGAACGTCACCTTCACGTATTTTGCAAAACAATGCAGGCTGAGGAACCATATATCGTCCTCGGTTCCGTAATCCTAACGACGGCCGCCGCCTTTCTCGCGTCGATCGCTCTGCCTAGCTTCGCCCAGGATGCTGGCGCCGGAGCCGGAGCGGGCGTAACCGTCGAGACGCCGGCCGTCGACGCTCAGCTTGGTGCCGATGTGAGTGCGAATGCCGGGGATGACACCTACGGCGCTGTGACGTCATCAATTGCGGGTTCGGCCGATGTCGATCTGTCCGCTGTGGCCGATGACGCCAGCATCACCATTATTCTGCTGTCCTCGCTACAGGGCAATGCCGAGACGGAAGCTGCCGCGCTTGATGCGGCCGTGGCCGCCAACGCTGAAGCGGTCGCGACGCTGCATTCGAACATCGAAGCGAATGCGGCCATCAAAGCCAAGCTTGAAGCCGAAGGCCATAGCGCGGACGATGTCGTTGCCGTGAAGAGCAATGCCGATGGATCGGTCATCGTCTATGTCGATGACCGTGCCTAACCCACGCTAGTCTAAACCCGCAAGAGGCCCATGGAGCATCCAGCTTCATGGGCCTCTCGCCTATGTCTCAATCCTGCTGGCGCCGGCGCTCAGCCACGCGTTCGCGCCAGTGCCGCGTCTGGATTTGTCCCAGCACCAGGCGCCGAACCGTGTCTTCGGAAGTATCGACGCCCACCGGTAGCATCAGGCTGCGCCCCTCAATGCGGGCGTGGATGGTTCCGGCTTCAATGAAATAGGTCGCCTTGATGGTCTGGCCGCCATCCACGACCTGAAGGTCACGCACGATATGTTCGTCCTGCATGTCGGCCTCCTGCGCAGCGAGAATGCGGCAAGATGGTGGGCGAGTCCAGCGCAGCGTCGGCTGGCGCTTGCGCCCTTATTCCATCTCCGGCACATCGCCGTGCTGAAACAGCACCACCGGCTCGCCGAACTCCCCATTCACCAGATCAGCCGTCCGCGACCAGGCGATGACGCCGACATAGGTGCCCAGCGCTGCCATGCGTCTGGCGTCCATCTTGGCCTTGTCTTCCGACGGGACCTCGCGGGGCTCGAATGCTGGCCGCAGCTCACCTTCCTCGTCGCGGATGAAGGCGAGCAGGACGATGAGCTTGGTGGAGTTGGTTTGGGTAGTTTCGCGACGTTCCATTCCGGCACGATACCGCCACAGTGCCCGAAGTGGCAATGTGATCGATGCCGCATATGGAACTGGAATAGGTGCCGAAGCGCTACTGCTCGCGGTCATCGACGTAGAGGCGCCAGGTCGCGTCGGCATTTTGGCCTACCGCGATGGCATTCTCGGCCGACAGGCCGCTTTCCTGCAGTTTGGCCACCAACGCCTCATCCCCAGCTACCGCCGCACGAAGTGCAGCAATTGCGGCCTGATGATCGGCAGTGGCCGCATCCACCGCCGCGCCATCATGATTGACGTCGCCCTCCAGGGAACTAAGCAGGATTATGGTCAGCTCTCCTGCAGGCAACGTGGAAATTTCATCCCCGGTGCCCATCTGGCCGATGGCATCAACGACGGTGCCGTAATTCTCGATAACTTCTCCGCCTTGGTTGGCGGATGCGCCTGGGGGCGTGGCCGGCGCTTCAACCGACGGAGCCGGCGTTTCCTGGGCCAGGACTGAGTACGGAGACACGAGTGCCAATGCACTGGCGATGCCAATAGCTGCAATCTTGTTCATGATCGTTCCTCTCAGTTGCACGACGTTGCTCAGTCAACGGCAACCGCTTTCAAACGTTGCACGCGGCGTGGAAAAACCGGGCAGGGCTGGCATGTTGGGGCGCTACGCGGGTGGGATAAGGGCTCGGCTGCCATTTCGTTGGCCAGTATGGGAAACCGGAAAAACCAAACTGTTCCCTATGCCACTACGTCCGGTTGACGCGCGCTACGCCTCTCGATGGAAACGGGGTGCGCCACAGAGGGTTCCCAAAGCCTGCTGTCGGATCGGGCGAGGGCAGGGCGCCGAGCGCAAAAATCGGAACGACCTCCAAGCCCATCCGTTTGTCTCACAAGGGCTAGTAACCAAACTGAGACGAGGAAGACCATGAGACACGTGCTTTTGGCCTCTGTGGCAGTACTAATGCTTGGCGCGACTTTTCCGGCTTTCGCCCAGGATAACGGCGACGCGGATGCCAATGCCGCTGTCGGCGGCGTAGCGGGTGGCGCCGGCGGCGCGGCGCTTGGCTTCATTATCGGCGGGCCGATTGGTGCCGTGATCGGAGGGTTCAGCGGTGCCACCCTCGGGGCCGCGACCGGCGTTGCCGCGTCGACTGTCGAATATGCTGGCCTGCATCCGGTTGAGCCGGTCTATCTCGACAGTGTCGATGTCGGCTTTGTCGTCCCGCCTGACGTCGCTATCTACCCGGTTGAGGGCGACGATAATTACGGCTATATCTACGCCAATAACCGGGTGTGGATCGTGGATTTGCAAAGCCGGGCGCTGGCCATGTCGCCGGGATATCTCGTGCCGCAGGCCGCCGCTGACTATGCTGTCGCCAACCCGATTGGCTCGGTGAATATGGCCGGTGACGTCGTGGTGGGCTATGTTTTGCCCTCGGATGTTGAGCTGATCCCCATCCCCGAGAGCCCCACTTACTCCTACGTCTATATTAACGACCAGCCGGTGCTGGTGGAGAATGGCAGCCGAACGGTGGTCTATCTCAGATAGGCCTACACTTGGGGCCACCCGTCGCGCTTGGCGAGTGGCCCAAACTGTCGGACTACTGATCCCAAGTATGCAGGAAGTCCGGCTTCCCCTCCCGCAGCAGTTGATCGGCCTCTCGCTCCCGCAGGCAGCGATCGAGGGCAATGAACCAATATTCCTTTTCCCGCCCGGACTGGCGTCCGCCTTGCTCCCATAAAAAATAGGCCGTCTCGCGTACTTTTTGGTCGAACTCGTGATCTATCCATCGGTCTTGTGATCGTTCATCCATCTTACCGCTCCCTGGGTAAGCGCCCCACGCAATGGCGGGGCGCTAGGTTAACAGGCTACATGGCCGAGGCGTGGAACATGCCCTCGTCACACAACGCCACCGTGAGTTTTGCCACGTCGATCTTGGTGCCGTCTTCGGTCCAGCCAACCGTGCCGGCAGCCGGCGCTTCAGCGGCTGGAGCCGCAGCAGGGGCCTCCGCGGCGGCAGGTGGCGCCTTGCGAAGTTCGTCGCATTTGGCTTGAACTTCGGCGACTTGATCGGCTGGTACCGCCTTGCCACTGATCATGTGTTCCTCCTGGGCAAAGGCGAACCCGGGAACAGCCAATGCCGAGGCAAAGGCGGCGATGGATAGAAGTGTTCTGACTTTCATTCCATTTCTCCTTCGATCGTCCCGCTGAATGCGGGGACCAAGCAAAACGTTAACCATGCGCCGGCGGTTGCGATTGCATCGGGAAAGTGAAGAGCGTGCGGGGTAGGGAACCGGAGCCGAGGTAGAGGGTTTGTAGTGTTCGAAACGACGTCGCGTCGCCGGAAAGGATATGAAGCCCGATGCAGCCGCCCGACGACGGTTCCGCCACGCAAGCCATGACCCGGGCGATGGGCCTGGTCTATGTCACCGACGACACTGTGGGGATTGGCCGCCGCAAGGCCGGCAGGGGTTTCAGTTATCGGAATGCCAATGGCGCCACGCTGAAAGACCGCTCGACCCTCCAGCGCATTCGCGCACTGGCGATCCCGCCGGCATGGAGCGAGGTATGGATTTGCCCCGATGCCAACGGCCATCTACAGGCCACGGGACGCGACGAGAAAGGGCGCAAGCAATACCTCTACCATGCCGGTTTTCGCGAGGTCCGCGATAGCGTGAAGTTTGCCCATATGCTGGAGTTTGGCCGGACCCTTTCGACCATTCGCGCCCAAGTTGCCAACGACATGGCGCTGGCCGGCCTGCCGCGCCGGAAGGTGCTGGCAACGACGGTGCATCTGCTCGAGACCACGCTTATTCGCGTCGGCAATGACGACTATGCCAGGCAAAACGGTAGTTTTGGCCTGACCACCTTGCGCCGCCGGCATTTGCAGGTCGAGGGCACGGAGCTGCGCTTCCGCTTCAAGGGCAAAAGCGGCAAGATTTGGCGGGTGCAACTGCGCGACCGCCGTATCGCCAGGATATTGAAGGCGTGCCAGGATTTGCCCGGCCAGCAATTGCTGCAATATCAGGACGACAGCGGTGCGATCCACGATGTAACGTCGTCCGACGTCAACGCCTATCTCAAGGACATTACCGGAGCCGAGATTACCGCCAAGGATTTTCGGACCTGGGCCGGGACGGTGCTGACGACGACGGCGCTGCAGGAATTCGGTGGATTCGACAGTGTTGCCGAAGCCGAGAAAAATATCCGAACCGCCATCAAAGCCGTGGCCGTGCATTTGGGCAATACCGCCAGCATCTGCCGAAAATGCTATGTCCACCCAGAGGTTTTGCAGGCCTATCTGGACGGCAGCCTGCTGGTTGCGGCGCGCCGCACTGAATCTGGGCTGACACCACAAGAGGGCATGGTGCTGGCCCTGATGAAAAAACGCAGGGGAAAGCACTAGGTGGTGGTCGCCCAATGCTGCCCACACTAGCTATTGTTTTTATCGCCTCATAAGCCCAATTACAGTTATCGGTTATGGCAATTCGGCAGATTTCTGTTGGACCATCCGGGAGTACCACATGGCTGATTTGCCATTGAGCGACGATACGGTGCTGCTCGGTGGTAGAACCGCGCGGGCGAGCGAACCCGCGATTACCATCGAGGCTCTCCTGGAGGCCTTGCCGGAGGCGGTCTATATGACCGACCCCAATGGCCTGATCACCTTTTACAATGAAGCGGCGGCCGAACTATGGGGCACGCGCCCAGACATCGGCAGAAGCACGTTTTGCGGCTCCTGGCAGTTGCGTTGGCCGGATGGAACGCCGATGGCTCACCATGAGTGCCCGATGGCGATAGCACTGCGCGAACGCCGGCCGATACGCGATGTTGAGGCCATAGCAGAACGGCCGGACGGCACGCTCATTCCCTTCCTGGCATTCCCCACGCCGATCCTCGGCCCCGACGGAGCCTTGCTCGGGGCCGTCAATATGCTGGTCAATATCACCGACCGCCAATCCGCTGATGAGACCGCCCAGCGCTATGCGGCGATTGTTGAATCATCGGATGATGCGATCCTGGCCAAGGATTTGGATGGCACCATCATCACCTGGAACCGGGGTGCGGAACGGCTGTTCGGCTATACGGCCGCCGAAGCGATCGGCAAGCCGGTGGCCATGCTCATTCCCGCTGATCGGCCTGACGAAGAACCCAATATCATTGGCCGCATCCGGCAGGGTGAGCGGATCGACCACTATGAAACGATCCGTCAGCGCAAGGACGGCAGTTTGGTCGATATTTCTCTCAGCGTGTCGCCGATCCGCAATCGCGCGGGCCGGGTTATCGGCGCCTCCAAGATCGCCCGTGATATCACCGACCGCCGGCGCGCCGAGGAGCAGCAGCACCTGCTGTTGCGGGAAATGGATCACCGGGTCAAAAACCTGTTCACCCTGGCAAGTAGTCTGGTGACGCTGAGTGCGCGCTCAGCGGCGACGTCCGAGGAAATGGCTCAAGCCGTGTCGGCGCGGCTCAATGCGCTGGCCCAGGCACATTCACTGACGATCCGGCGTGCCGCCGGGCCGGCCGGCAACAATGACCAGGTCACGACCCTGCATGCCCTGATCCAGACCATCGCCGCGCCCTATTCCGGCCCGGCCTCCGCATCGGCACGCCTGACGATCACCGGGCCTGACATCGCGGTTGCCGGTTCTGCCGTTACCAGTTTTGCCCTGTTGCTGCACGAATTTGCCACCAACGCCGCCAAATATGGCGGGCTTTCGGTGCCCCAGGGCGGCGTCGATATTGTCTGCGAAAACGGCGAGGTGGATTTTGTTGTCACCTGGACGGAGCGTGGCGGCCCGGCCGTGGAAGGGCCGGGTGATGGCGCCGGATTCGGGTCCTTGCTCACCAAGGCGACCGTTGGCAGCCAACTGGGCGGCGCGGTCGAGCAGGTCTGGCGGCGGGAAGGGTTGCAGATTCGCCTGACGGTAGCCAAGGACAGGCTCAGTCCCAACTACTAGCCGACCCCGGCGCCGCCGGTCACGCAATAGACGTCGCCGCGCCAGCAGGCGTTAGTCCACCGGCTTTGATGGCTTGGTCTGGCCGGGCTGCTCCTGTCTCGAGCCATCCTGCTTCCGGCCCAGATCATCGATATTGTCGTCTTGCTGCTTGCCGGTCCCGGTTTCCAGCGGCGTCGGTTTGGGCTTTTCTTTCATCATTGGCTTTCTCCGCTTTCGACGATCTGGGATGTCGGCGGATGCGCTTCCAGACGAGCCAATGCCTTGCCGACCCGCCATGCGACATCCACGTCGAAGTCATCATCGGGGCTGGTGGTCTCGTAGTGCCGCAAATCCTCGGGGCTGACGCCCGCCTCGGCCGCGAATTGATCCAGGTCGAGGCCAAGCGCGATGCGGCGGTTGTGGTCGCCCTTGGGGTTTCGTCTGCTCGGATCGAGTGGCGTGGTCATTTTGCTGCTCCCTTATCCTCCCGGCGTGTTTCCAGATACTGCCAGATACCGGCCGCCACGGCCCCAGCGGCGATGCAGACCGCGATGCCAACCGGCGTATTGCCGGCGATCGAACCAATGGCGGCGCCCAATACCCCGCCCCCTAGAATTCCCCAGATGAGTTTATTGGCCATGACTGATCCTCACTGCGATTTTATTGGTGCTGACTGTGGTTTGAAGGGACTGGAGCCGGCCGCTAATGCTTTGTTTTGTGCTCCGGCTTTCCCTTGCGTTTTGTCGACGCCATCTTGCTGAGTTCCTCTTCGCTCATGGACAACATCGATTTCGAAGGGCCCTTGAGTTCACTCTTGGGCGTATCGCCACGCTTGGCCGACAAGGCGGCCCCGGCGGCTTTCTGCTGGGCTGCTGATTTGGCGGGCATCACGGGTCTCCGATCTTGATGAGATCAAGCTAAAACGCACGGCGCCGTGAGAAGTTCGCCACAATGTTTAGCACCGCGCCGGCAGGGCTGCTGGTCCGTTGTCGACGCGGTTAAGCGCACGGCCCAATACCAGCCCGACCAAACACGGCACCCCAGATCTCCCCAGTCTCGGCGCTGTGCTATGCTGGCAGCTCCCTTGGGGATTCTACATATGGCGTTGGACCATAAGGCAACCGCTCTACGGATGTGGGCGGGCGCAAAGCGCTATCTGTTCAGCACTCCGCAGCGCCGCGGGACGGCTTACGGTGTTGGAGCCGCTTGTCCCATCGACCATGCCACCCATGGGGCCTGCTGTCTTCGGAACGGCCTATGCCGTTTGGTGGGCGGTTGTTGGTCTTTCGACTATATTCGGCTGCTAGTTCGTCCACCTAAGCTCCCGTTGTTTCTATTCATGCTCAAATCTATTGGGCATGAGGGAGGATGTGATGTTGGATGACCCGGCACGCGTCCCGCAGCCCACTGCGCGGCCGCAGTTCATAGCTGGATCAGGTCCTGCAGGAACGTCGCCCTAAGATGATTTGTAAATTGCTCGACGGCGGGCGGCAGGCGCCGGGTCGCGCGGGTGCACACCTCAACCCAGGATTTCTGCAGCGTCGGATTGCGGAACGGGATGGCGGCAACGACCCCAGACGCCAAATCGCGGCTGATCGATAGACTGTGCAGCATGCTGACACCGGCGCCGGAACGGGCAAAGCCACGCAGTGCCTCGATGGAGTTGGTTTCGAGAGTCGGCGCCAGCGAGATGCGTTCCTCGCGGCAATAGGCATTGATCAGCCGGCGGATACCGAAGGTGGCTTCGGGCAGGGCGTAGGGGAAGGTGAGGGCCTCGCTGAAATCTACCGATTTTCGGCCCGCCAGCGGATGCCCAGGGGCGACGATAAGAAACAGCGGGTCGGCGAACCGCATGACAATGTTGACCTCGGGATCGGGGGTCGGCTGATAGGCGATGCCGATATCGGCGTCCCCCTCACGCACCGCCTTGGTCACCAATTCGGTGCCGGTCGAGGTCAACTGAAACGTCACCCCGGGATAGAGCTTGGTGAAGGACGACACCGCCACCGACAGATGGCCCGACACCACGCCGTCAATGGTGGTGATGCGGACATGGCCGCGCTTGAGCCCCTTGAGTTCGTCGATATCGAAGCGCAGCCGGTCTTTTTCAAACAGCACGGACTGGGCGTACTGGATGTAAATCTCCCCGGCGGGGGTCAGGTTGACGCCGCGTGAACTGCGCTCGAACAGGTCGGTGCCCAGCTCCAGTTCGATATTCTGGATATGGCGGCTGATCGCCGAGGGGGCGACATGCAGATTATCGGCCGCCACCCGGATGGAGCGGCAGCGCGCGACTTCGACCAGATAACGGAGCGGGTTCAGCATCATGTGGTGTTCTCATAATTAGAGCGCTCTGTAATAATATCTCTGCTTGTGTGAACGCAAGGCTCTCAGTTACCAAATGTCGCGTGCCCTTCGCCGCTGTCGTTTGCGACGCAGCGCGATCCGGCCAATGCGAAGCCGAAGTTCTAGCGAAGGCAGAAATAGCCAATGACCAAAACCAAAGTGAACACTCCAAGCGCGCCCAAGCCTCGCGGAGCCTATTCCGCAGCGATCAGGTGCGGCGACTTCGTCTATGTCGCGGGCCAGAGCTCGCGCGATATGGATCTCAATGTCATCGGCGAGACCATCGAAGAGCAGACCCGCACCACACTCAAGAATGTGGAATCGATTCTGCGCGATGCCGGCCACGGCCTGGGCGACATCGTCAAAGCGACAGTGCATCTGTCCGATTTGTCGGAGTTTCGCCGCTACGACGCCGTCTATGCCGAACTCGTGCCTGAGCCGCTGCCGGTCCGGACCACGGTGGGCAGCGTTCTGGCGCCGGGCGTCATGATCGAGATCGATGTGGTGGCCTACGCGCCACAATAACCCTGGCCTCCGCATTGCTGATGCGGACGCTCACGACCTGGCTGGACTTGGGGGAACAGGACCAGCCAATTTGCCGTAATCGAACCCGACGCAGAGCACCCGGCCACAGGGCTTCAAGAGGTGACGCGCTCGGTAGACTGGCTCAGGACGGCCGTCCTGAGGACAAAATGGGAGGATTAACAATGTCGCTCTTTACCAAATCACTGGCCGCCATGGCAGTGGGACTAGCGCTCAGCACCGGCGCCTATGCAGCCGAGATCACCGCCCGCCTGGGGCATCTGGACCCGACCACCACGGCCAAGCATATCGGGCTGCTCAAGGCTGCCGAATTGATCAAGGACCGTACCGATGGGCGGATCGAGATCACCGTTTTCCCCTCGTCGCAGCTTGGCGACTCGCGGGAAATGACTGAAGCGGTGCAACTGGGGGCGCTCGATGCCGTCATCACGCCGGCCTCGTTCCTCGGTGGGTTCGACCCGGCCGTGTCGATCTTTGATATCCCCTACATCTTCCCCTCGGACCGCGAAATTTCGCGCGAATTGCGCGAGGGTCCGTTTGGCGAAGCCGTGCTGGAAACCTTCCGCAGCCGGGGCTTTGAGCCGGTGGCGCTGTGGTCCGGTGGCCGCAAGGTGTTCTCGTCCAACAAGGCGCTCGATACCGTCAAGGACTTCGCCGGCCAGCGCTTCCGCGTCATGGATTCCAAAATCCTGATCGGCCAGTTTGCCGCCCTCGACGCCTCGGCCATCGTGCTGTCGTTCGGAGAGCTCTATACCTCGCTGCAAAACGGCGTCATCGATGCGCAGGAAAATCCGCTCGACATCATCCAGCGCATGAAGTTTTTCGAAGTGCAGAAAAACGTCGCCGTCACCGAGCATGGCGTCATCATTGAGGTGCTCCTGTTCAGCCCGAGTTTCTGGCAGAGCCTGTCGGCGGATGACCAGGCCATCGTGCGGGCCGCGTTCCTCGAACTGGCGCCCGAAGTTGAGGCCGGCAAGGAGGCCGACGCTGCCGCATCGCTCGAATTCCTGACCAATGCGGGCCTCAACGTGCGCGTTGCAGATGAGGCGGAACGCCAGGAACTCCGCGACGTCATCTACCCACCGGCCCGCGACGCCTATTTCGACATGGCGGGCGATGAAGGCAAGAAGCTGATCGCGCTCTACGAAGAGCAGTTGCAGCTTCTCACCAAATAGTAGGCGCATTCAAAACGGGATGCCGAGGCTAACCTAACCGCACCCGTTGGCAGGCCGTGCCGCACGGCCTGCCACTTGCCTGCATCTTTGGGGAGAAATTCACTATGATAGAAACGCTACGGCGAGGTCTGGCGAGGACCGCTGATATCTGGGGCGTCATCGAGCGCTATGTGACGGGCCGCTGGTGACCGTCATGGTCCTGCTCTATGCCTTAAACGTGCTAGTACGCCTGTTCCTGCCGACCTATGCCAGCAATTTCGCCTGGATCGACGAGGCGGCGCGCTACATGCTGGTCTGGGCGGTGTTCCTGGGCTGCGGCATGACGCTGGAAATCGGCCGCCATATTTCCGTCGACCTGTTTATCGGCCGCTTCTCGGCCAAGGCCACCCGCATCCTTTACGGTACCATCGACGTGGTCGGCGTGCTGTTTTGCGCGGGCGCCTCGTATTACTCGCTGCAATTGGTGCTGTTCGTGGCCAAGACCGGGCAGATCAGCCCGACGCTCGGGGTCCCGACTTTTATTCTTTATGTCGCCCCCTGCATCGGCTTTGCGTCGCTGGCTTTTCAATTCCTGCTGCGACTGACCAATGTGCGGGATGCGCGCCGGACCCCGGTTCGGCCTGAGTGGGCTGGGAGTGAACTGGGATGATCTGGCTCATAGGTATCGTCACCGCCGTCATGCTGTTTGTCGGCTTCGAAATGTTCCTCGTGCTCGGCGTGCCGGGCTATCTGATCAAGGTAGTGTATTTCGGCTCCCTGCCTGAAGTCGTGCTGATCCAGAAAATGGTTGGTGGGATCAACCACAACGTGCTGCTGGCTATTCCGTTCTTCATGTTCGCCGCCGAAATGATGTCCGGTGGTCGGCTGGCCGGTCTACTCGGCGGCGCGGCTCAAAACCTGTTCCGCCGCGTACGCGGCGGCCCGGGCTACGCCACCATCGCCGGATGCATGGCGTTCAGCGCGGTGTCCGGTTCGGCGCCCGCAACGGTCGCCGCGCTGGGGCGGATCATGTATTCACCGATGCGGCGATCAGGCTATAGCGAAAAGTTCACCCTCGGGCTGATCGTCTCGGCGGCGGAAACTGCACTGCTCATTCCACCGAGCATTTTGTCAACGGCGGAGTAAAATCCGGCCATTAGGCGGAGCAAGACCAGGCCACCTTTGGCGCGCACATGAGACCGCCGGGAGGGCATAGCCCGAGCGGGGGTCTCATGTGCGCGTGCGATTTTTGAGGTGTCTCAGCCGGCCTTTCGGGCGCGGCTTTGAGCGAGACGATAGCTGTCGCCATTCATCTCG